>DHLY01000176.1:0-977 GCA_002405525.1 Proteobacteria bacterium UBA4656 | reverse complement strand
TCAGGTCTTGTTTCTTGCATGCTGCGCACTTGCCGTCCGCCGATGGGCCATCCGCTCCGTGGCGGGCGCGTAGGCCCTCGGCTCGGCCCAGCCTGCGGTTCGATCGACGCCGTGGCAGTTTTCCTGGGGACCGGGGAGCTTCGAGTACGACGCGCTCGACCACCTTCGCCGGGCGGTGATCGGCCCGCTGGACTTCCGGTACCGGCTGGACGGTCAGCAGCGGCTGGCGAGCATGAGCCTTGCCGGGTCGCCGTTCCGGTTGTATGCCCACAACGCGCGCGGGCAGATGGTGCAGCGTGGGCACGACGACAGGACCCACAGCCTGACCTGGGACAGCGCGCATCGCCTGCTGCAGGTGTCACCGACCGCCCTAATGCAGCCATTCCGGGATCGCCGTAATGGAGCCACCCCGGGATCGGCGTTAGGGGGCAACCCGCCGGGCGGTCCAGCCGCGTTGGCGGGGCTGATCGAGGTTCGAACTCCGCCTCCGCACCCTCGGCCATTGGGCCGGGAGAGTGGGGTGAGCTACCCCGGCGCGTCGCCGACGCAGGTCGACCCGGTCGCCTGCGGTGCTGCGCACCGGCTCGACCCAAAGTGCTTCAAGGGCATCGAGGTCGCCGTCGCTGCCGTGGCCGTCGCGCATCGCGGCAGACGCAACGAACAACGACCGCGCAGGGAGGGCGCCGCGCCGCCGGAACGAACCCGGAGCAGGGGGCGAGGTGAAGTGACTTGAAATCGCGCCGAGTCCGTTGGTCGAGCGATTTTCCTACAACGATCGACGGCCTTTTCCGATGCCCGGCGCCGCGGCGGACGCCCAACCTATCCCCACCGCCGCGATGGCGGTCCGCACAGGAGGCACGGGGCACATGGATCGTGCGATGCAGGGACGCGGGACCGGCAGCGATGCGGCCGGGCCGACGGACGTCGATGTGCTCTTCCCGCCGTTTGCCGGACACCGGGTTAGTGGAATCATCCCC
>DHLY01000020.1:27960-41137 GCA_002405525.1 Proteobacteria bacterium UBA4656 | reverse complement strand
ATGCAGGAGTCGATCGCGGAGACTGCGTTCGTGAGCCGCCAAGCACACGATACGGAGCATCCGCAGAGGGACGGGTGCCAACAGTTGGCGGAGCAGAAGGAAAGCCGGCTAGAAGAGGGGCATCTCATGCCCGAGCACGCGCACATGATGCTGCGAATACCGCCGAAGTATGCAGTCTCGCAGGTAGTGGGGTACATCAAGGGCAAGAGTGCGATTCACCTTGCGCGGGTGTACGCGGAGCGCAAGCGAAACTTCGTCGGGCAACACGTCTGGGCGAGGGGCTGCCTCGTCTCGACGGTCGGTCGCGACGAGGAAGTGATCAGGGCGTACATTCGCAGTCAGCAAGCCGAGGGCCCGCGCCTGGAGCAGTTGGAGTTGTCGAGGTAGCGGCCACCTTCAGGTGGCTGAACTGAGCTCAGGCCGAGTCAGCGGCCTCAACAAATCGCGTTGAGCGGCTCACACCCTCAAGCCCCCGGCTTTGCCGGGGGATGCTTACTCCTCGGGGTCAGCCAGCAGCAGCGCCGGGTCCAGGCGCACGTCGAACCAGTTCAGACCCCAGTGCAGGTGCGGCCCGCTCGCCCGGCCCGTGGCGCCAACCGCGCCGATCGGGTCGCCACGTTCGACCCGCTGGCCCGGTGCGGCGTCGATGCGACGCAGATGGATGAACACGCTGCTGACGCCGTGGCCGTGGTCGAGCAGCAATGTGCCGCCGGTCAGGTACAGGTCGGGATCGGCGAAGGTGACGACACCACCCGCGGGCGCCATGACAGGCGTGCCGTCAGGCGCGGCGATGTCGAGCCCGTAATGCGGGTCCTTGGGCGTGCCGTTGAGGATGCGCTGGCTGCCGTAGACCCCGCTGATGCGACCCTCGACGGGTCGCCGGAACGCCGAGGCGAAGTCGAGTCGTGGGTCGTCGCGATCCCGCGCGCGCGCCACCCGGGCCTGTTCTTCGCGGATCCGCGCCGCGATCGCTGGTGGCGGGTTCACCGTGGATTCCGGTACGCCGTCCACGCGTTCGACGCGCCAGCGTCGCGGCGTGACCTCGACGTCGAAGGCCTGCAGTCGCGCCGGGTCGGAGCCGGCCCGCACCTGCAGCAACGACGGCGCGTCGCGGCCGACGCCGAATACGAAGGTGCCATCGGGCGCGACGCGCAGCGTGCGCGTCTGCAGACGCACCGTGCAACCCGCTGCGATGCGGCCGATCACCCGTTCCCCCTGGCGTATCCTCGGCGGCAGGGCCGGTGTGCAGTCCGCAGCGGACGAGGCGAGCATGGCGATGCCGAGCGCGGCGCCGATCACGGCGCAGCACCGTCGGTCGGTCCGGCCTGCGGGCGCCGCCACGGTCGGGCCGGCCAGGCCGGCGGCACCGGGTCGAGGCCGCCTTCGCACAGCGGCTGGCAGCGGCAGAGGCGGAACATCGCCAGCAGGCCGCCGCGCAGGACGCCGAAGCGCAGGATCGCCTCGCCAGCATAGTGCGAGCACGAGGGGTGGAAGCGGCAGCGCTGGCCGAGCAGCGGACTGAGCAGCAGGCGGTAGCCCCGCAGCAGCATGAGCGCGCCGCGCTGGGCGGGAGAGGGCGGTGTTTCGGTGGGACAGGGTGGCATTGGGGCGCCGCGGTTGCCGGCGTGGGGCCGGTAGGCTATAAGACTCGGCTGACGTGCCTCAACCGGTCGTCCCCCCCCGGCCGCGGCAGCAGGCGCGCCGTTCCGTGTCCAAGGAATCGCAGATCGCCATGGCGAAGAAGGCTCCCCCGAAGAAACCGTCCAAGCCCGCGCCGCGCGCAGTCAGCGGGAAACCGACCACGGCAAAGCCGCAGAGCGCGCTGAAGAAGCTGGCAAATGCCGTCGTCGGTCGCGCCAAGGCGGCCCTTGCCGGTCGCCCGAAGCCGGCCGGCAAAGCCAGTCCTGCCCCGACGGCTGCTTCGAAAGCGGCCGCGAAGCTGGAACCGAAGGTGATCACGAGGCCGGGCGGCAAGGCCGCGCCCAAGGCGGCATCGAAGCCCGTGCCTGCCAAGCCGGTAGCGAAGCCCACGGCGAAGCCTGCTGCGGTCGCGCCCAAGCCAGCCGCAAAGGCCGATCCAGTCGCGAAGCCGGCGCCCGCCCTGAAGGCGGCGACAGGCGCCAAGGTTGCGCCGGCGGCGAAGCCCGTGAGCGTGACCGCAGCGCCGTCGGCGCGCCCGGCTGCCGCCGCGCGGTCCGGCGCGGTCGCGGTGGCGATCGCGGTAAGCAAGCCGAAGACCGTGCCACGTCCGGCGCCGCGCAAGGCGGCGCCGATCGTGGTCGCGGGCGACGAGCGGGTGCGCCCCGATCTGCCGCCCGGCTATCGCCCCTCGCCGGGCGAGGCGTACATGGGTCCGCTGCACCTGGAGTACTTCCGGCAGAAACTGCTGAACTGGCGCGTCGAATTGGTCGAGGAGTCCAAGCAAACCATCGACAACCTGCGCGAGGAGGTGCGGGACGTCGGCGACGAGGCCGAACGCGCCACTCGCGAGACGGAGAATTCGCTGGAACTGCGGACCCGTGACCGTTACCGGAAACTGATCTCGAAGATCGACAAGGCGCTCAGGCGGATCGAGGACGGCGAGTACGGGTTTTGCGAGGAAACGGGCGAGGAGATCGGGATCGAGCGGCTCGAAGCGCGGCCCATCGCCACCCTGTGCCTGGATGCGCAGGAGCGCTGGGAGCACCGCCAGCGGCAGATGGGCGACTGAGGAGAATCCGCAGCGCGCTCAGCGCACCAGCCCGTTGGGCAGCAGCACCGAACCAAGATACAGGTAGACTGTTGTTCCGATTTCGTGCGTGTGCCCGATCGCGAGATACAGCGGACCGAAGCGCGTCTCTACGGCGGTGAAGGCGCTGCCCCCCGCAAAAGTGCGGCCCGCGCGCTCGTAGAACTCGTGCGCGATTTCCAGGGAGCCGCCAACTCGGACCGCCCCACCGAGGGCTGGGGACAAGCGTCCGATCTCGCGCGCCATCACCAATCGCCCGAACCCCAGCTGGTCGACGATCACCGAGTCGGGCGGGGCGCCTGACAGACGCAGGAAACCGCCCAGGCTGAGCGGCAGCGACCTGGCCAGAGAGCCGGTCAGCCCGACGGCGTAGACATGGCCGGACCACGGTCCGCGACTGTAGGCCGCCAGCGCGTCGACCCGCGCCACGTAGCTGTCGACCTGCTCGTCGGGATCGATCCCGAAGCTCTCGTAGCTGGCGATCAGCAATTGGCCGCGGGTGGGAAAGCCCAGCGAATCGAGAGTGTCGTAGGTGAAGTCGGCGAACCTCGATCCGGTGGCGAGGACGATGTCCTCTGCCTCTTCGGGAATGCGCGAGCGCAGACGGAGGTGGCGGCGCTGCACGCCGAGGCGGACCTGGCCCGCCTCCAGCACGCGTACGCCACCCGTCAGCGCCGCGGTACTGCCCAACGCGCTGATCTCGCGCCGCGGCCTGAAGTCGTCGTACAGCACGGCATCGATGCTGCGCGTGCCGGCGCGCGCCGAGACGAACCACGGCGAGCCCGTACCCAGTGGCTGGTGCCACTCTGTCTGCACTTCGGCCACTGCACCCACCCGTGCCAGGGTTCGCCACTCGGCACCCCACGAATTGAGGCTGCCGCGCGTGTAGAGGCCGGATACGGTGAAGTCGTTCCGCCGGTCGGCGTCGCTCTCCAACTCGACGCCGAAACGGACCCTCGAGGTGCCCAGCCGCGAGGTCACCGGCAGCAGCACCACGCTTCGCGCCGCGCCGTTGCCATCGATGAGAACGTCGACACGCTCGATCCCGGCCTGTTGCTGCAGGCGCACTGCCGCGTCGCTGACGCGGTCCGGCACGAGCGGATCGCCCACGCGTAGCCCTGCATCGGCGATCGCCCGCGCGGCGGCCTGACCGTCCGCGCCGTCAGGGGTCTCCACGCGCACAGCCGCCGCCACCGGTGGTGCGCTGGTCAGCATGCGCTGAAGGGCACGGCGCCGATCGGTGAAGGCGGTGAACTCCGCGGCGTCGACCGACCACGGCGCCAGCCGCTCGGCCGCCGCGCGGGCCGCCTCCGCCCCCGCCGCGACGCTGCCGGGTACCTGCCCGAAGTCCATGAACTGCACGCCGGTGAGGTCCGGCGTGATCAGCACGTCCCGCGCACTCAGTTCGCGCAGGGATCGTTGGACGTTCTGCTCGGTGAGGATGTTGAGCATCTGCTGGGCCATGCCCAGCGCGCTGCTCAGCGTCTCCCGGCCACCCAGCGGCGTGCCCAGGTTCACTGCGATGACGACCTCGGCCCCGAGCTCGCGCGCCAGCTGCACGGGCAGGTTGTTGACCAGTCCGCCATCCCCAAGCACGCGGCCGTCGACCGTGATCGGTGCGAAGGCGCCCGGTACCGCCATCGAGGCCCGCATCGCGGTGAACAGCGAAACGCCCACCGGCACCACCATGTCCCCGGACAGCATGTCGGTGGCCACCGCGCGATAGGTCAGCGGTAAGTCCTCCACCCGATGCAACACACCGGCCGGCGCCACCTGGCGCAACAGCCTTTCGACCTCCAGACTGCTGAACGCGCCCATCGGCAGGCTGAGACCGTCGCCTCCGACGCCCATCTCGAACCGCGAGGACACCAGGCGGTCCTCCTCGCGCCGGCGGAAGCCGAGATCGTCGCGCGGCGGGCGGTCCTGCAGCACGCTGTCCCAGGGCACCTGTCGGACCAGCGCCTCCAACTCCGCGAGGTCGGCACCGCTGGCGTAGGCGCCGCCGATGACGGCACCGAAGCTGGTGCCCACCACGATATCCACCGGTACCCGCAGTCGCTCCAGTTCGCGCAGGACGCCGAGATGGGCCATGCCGCGAGCGCCGCCGCCGGACAGCACGAGTCCGATGATCGGTCGCGCCGAGGTCGTTCCGGCGGACGGCGCCTGCCCGGCGGAGGTTGCCGCGACGCGCGGATGCTCCGTGCCATAAGCTGGCAGCACGAAGAGGCCTGCCAGCATCGCGGCCTGCGCGATGGTCCGCAACGTGCGACGCGCAACGGCCATCGGACCGCGCCTGGAATCACGGGCGCCGCGCTGGGCGAATGGGGGTCGCGCGGGCAGGCTCATGCTGTCCTTCGTCACGCTGCGCCACTGCCTGCCGGCACGCGCAGGAAATCGGTTTGCGCCAGTCGGACGATGCTGGCCTCCGGGTCCGCGCGCATCAGTTTAGGGAGAAAAAATGCGAGGGGTCAACGCATCCGCCGGGTCGCGCGCAGTCCGCACCCGTGCGCCACCGTCGACCCGCCCGGCGTTGTCGCACTGAGCGGAACGTCGCTGCGGGTAGAACGACAGGTACCGGCGGCGCTGGCCGGTCCCGGGGCGGTGCGATGAAGCGACGGGCGAGGGGCCGGGGATCGAGCGACTCGAGGCCGCCGTCCCATGTCCGGGCGTGCAGGCGCGCTGGCAGCACTGCCGTGGGCAGAGCGTCGACCGACCCGTCGTCGTGCTGCACGCGTCCTGCGAAACCGCGCTTCGGTGGGGTTTCGCGTTTTTTCGTCGATTGCATCGGGGCGCGCGACCGGCCGGGTGCGTGCCGCGGTCCCGTGACCGGCGGTCCGGGTGCGCCGCGACGGCATCCTTGACATTCGGGATTTACAAGCGTAATCATGAGTTGCGATTACAGGGGTAAACACATGTCGATCAGCGATGCCGAGAGCACGGTGATGGAGGTTCTCTGGCGGCGCTCGCCGTGTACCGCTGAGGAGATCATCGCCGCCCTCGCCGGGACGGTGGACTGGCAGCCCGCAACCATCAAGACCCTCATCAACCGGCTGCTCCGCAAGCGCGCGATCGAGGCAGAGAGGGATGGGCGCCGCTACCGCTACCGGCCGCTGCTGGCGCGCGCGCACTACCTCGCGCAACGAAGCGGCGATCTGGTCGATCGCCTGTTCGACGGGCGGATCGCCCCGCTGGTGGCGCACTTCACGGAACACCGGCGGCTCAGTCGCCGGGACATCTCGGACCTGAGGAAACTGCTGGAGGATCTCGACCATGATTGACGCGATCGCCTCATTCCTGTTTTCCGCCGCATGCGTGCTGGCGGCTGCGATGCTCACGGTGCTGGCGCTGCGGCGCGCGATGCACCGTTTCGCCGGCGCCGAGGTCGCCCATACCGCCTGGCTGCTGGTGCCGCTGTCGCTGCTGGTGCTCGCGCTGCCGCAACCGCCCGCTGACGACCCCGCGCGGCAAGCGTTCAGCCTGATCGCGCTGCCTGCAGCGCCCGGCTTGCGGGCGGCAGCCGCCGGCGGCTCCGGCGTGCCGATGGCGCCGGATGCCGCGGCAGCGGACCCCGGATCGCGCGTGTCGAGCGTCTCGCTGCTCGTGCCCTGGGCGCTCGGCACGCTGGCGCTGGGAGGATGGATGTGGCGTCGGCACCGTCGATATCTCGGTGGGCTGCTGCCGCGACCTGATGGCTGGCCATGGCGCATCGGTGCCGGGGGCCAGCCGGGTGTGTTCGGCGCCTTGCGTCCCCGCCTCGTCCTGCCCCTGGACTTCAAGTCGCGGTTCGAGGTCGACGACCGTCGGCTGATCCTTGCCCACGAGCGCGTCCACGCCCGGCGCTGCGATCCGCTATGGAACCTGCTTGCCGCGGCGCTGCTGGCCGCGCAGTGGTTCAATCCTCTTGCCTGGTGGGCGCACGCAGTTTTCCGTCGCGACCAGGAGATCTCGTGTGATGCCGCGGTGCTGCGCCGGCGCCCCCGCCAGGCGTCGCGGTATGCCCGCCTGCTGGCGCGGGATGCGCAGTCTGCGGCCGGATCGCCAGTGGCGAGCCACTGGCCCGGACGCCATCCGGCCGTGGAGCGGGTTGCGATGCTGCGCGGCCACCTTCTGGGGCGGGCGGTGTGGCGACTGCCGGTCCTGGTGGCGGTCGCGGCCGGCGCTTTTGGTGCGGCCCACGCTGCCCGTCCGGTCGACGCTCCAGGCGGTGTGGTCGAAGCGCCCGCGGGGGCGCCATTCCCGATGCCGTTGCGGGTCGAGGCGGGCGTTCCGGTCCGCCCGTAGCGCGCGGAGCTGGTCGGGCGAGGGGATGCGCCGGCGACCCCGCTTGACCCGGCGCCGACCTGGGGCGTTTCCGCCCGCGTTTCGCCGGCCGGCCGGCCGGCGGTCACGCCTGCGGTGGCCGACGGTCCGGTTCGCATGACGTCTGCGGCATCGTCGCGCCCCGTCGGCACGGACGTGAGCGCCGACCGCGGTGCTTCCTTCGCCATCGATATGCCCACACGGGTATCCGCCGGGCGGGACGATCCGGGCGGCGGCCCCCGGCTGGGTGCGGCGGCGGCGCTGCCGGCTGCCTCGCCGGACGCCATCGAGGCGAACGGCGCCGCGCCTGGCGCCGGCGAAAGCCCCGGCGCGGCCGTGGCCGTCCCGGCCCGGGTGATCAAGATCGGCCGATGGCCGTTGGGAACGGGATCGCTGCCGCCTTGGCCGGGTGATGCGGCGCCGGTGAACGTCGCGCTGACCCTGAGCATCGACGCGCGCGGCCGGCTCGTGGGCGAACGCATCGAACGCAGCCCGGCCGAGCCGTACGCGCGAGTCGCGCTGCGCGCGGTGCGCAGTGCGCTCTACGGTGCCGCGCGCACTGCGACCGGCGAACGCATCGCCAGCGAATTACCGGTGTTGGTGACCATCGCGCCGCCCCGCTGTTCGTTCACGCCCAACACTTGGTTGACGTGCGGAGGGGGCGGGGTGACCCTCGCACCGGTGTCCCCGGTACCCGCGTCGGAGCGCGACTCCGCGAACTCGATGCGGGTGGGCTCCGGCACGGCTGGTCGCCACTGAGCCGCTGTTCCTGGTTCTGTTCTGCCTCGCAAAGGCCAGCGACGGCCTCGCGATCGACCGGACCCGCGCGATTGCAGGCTCGCGCCGGCGCTGCGCGGCGGTCAGCCGACGCGGTCCCAGCCGCCTTTGGGCTTGAATCGCGGCCCGTACTTTGCCGCCAGCGCCTCCAGCCGGGAGCGCATGGCGTCGGCGCCGGTCTGCCGGACATACTGTATCGGGCCGCCGCGGAACGGCGCGAAGCCGGTGCCGAAGATCACGCCGGCATCGAGCAGGTCGGCGTTGTCCACCACACCGTCGCCGAGACAGGCCACGGCCTCGTTGACCATCGGCAGGACGAGGCGCTCGGCGAGATCGGCAGGCGGCACGTAGCCTTTCGGCACGTCCGGCTTGACCGGCCTGCCGTCCTTCCACGCATAAAGGCCCTGGCCGTCCTTCTTGCCACGGCGCCCGGCGTCCACCGAGCCGTCGAGGCCCTTCGGCAGGTCTAGGCCGAGGAAAGGCGCGAGGATGCGAGCCACCGAGGCCGCGACATCGAGCCCGACGGTGTCGATCAATTCGATCGGCCCCATCGGCATGCCGAAGGACTTCGCCGCGCGGTCGATGGCCGCGCCCGGGATGCCTTCCGCCCAGGCGGTCGCGGCTTCCAGCATGTAGGGCATCAGGATGCGGTTGACCAGAAAGCCCGGGGACGGCGCCACCAGCACCGGCAGCTTGTCGATGGCGCGAACGAAGCCTGCGAGGCGCCTCGCCGCCTCCGGCGAGAGCGCGTCATGGCGCACGATCTCGACCAGCGGCATCTGCGCGACCGGGTTGAAGTAGTGCAGGCCGGCGAAACGCGAGGGGTCGGTCAGTTTTTCGCGCAGCACCGCGAGCGGAATCGACGAGGTGTTGCTGACCAGCAGCGCGCCGGGCTTCAGGCGCGGCTCGATCGACGCATACAGCGACTGTTTGGCCTCGGCGTTCTCGAAGATCGCCTCGATCACGAGGTCAGCCTCGGGCACGCGCGCGCCCTCGACGTCGGCGACGAGGCGCGCACGCGCCGCGGCGATGCGCGCTTCCGTCTTGAGCCTGCGCGCGAACAATTCCTGCGCCCGATCCAGCGCGGGCTGCACGAACCGCAGCTCGCGGTCCTGCAGGCTGACCTCGAAGCCCTGCAATGCGCACCACGCGGCGATGTCGCCGCCCATCACGCCGGCGCCGACCACGTGCACGCGAGCGATGCCGTGGCCGTCCTTCGCGCCCTGCGCCTTGAGCGCCTCCTGCAGGAAGTACACGCGCACGAGGTTCTGTGCGGTCGACGTGGCGGCGAGCCTTTCGACCGCGCGCGGCTCGGCGCGCAGCATCGCGCGCACGCTGCCGCCCTGGCGTCGCCACAGGTCGATCATCGCGAACGGCGCGGGGTAGTGCTTCGGGTCGGCCCTGCGTGCGACCTGTCGGCGGATGGTCGGCGCCAGCACCTGGCGCGCAGGCCACAGATTGGTCGCCCACGCCAGCAGGCGCTGCTTCAGCGGTCGCGGCGCGCGGCGGGCGAGCAGCTTCTTGGCGGTGTCGATCAGGGCGGCCTCGTCGCAGACCGCGTCGACCAGGCCGATCGCGCGCGCGGCAGAGGCCGACAGCGCGCGCCCGGTCAGCATCATGTCGAAGGCCGCCGGCGCGCCGACCAGGTGCGGCAGCCGGGCCGAGCCCCCCCAGCCGGGCTGGATGCCGAGCATCACCTCGGGCAGGCCGATCCGGGTCTTCGGGTCGTTGCTGGCCACGCGCCAGCGGCAGGCCAGCGAGATTTCGGTGCCGCCGCCCATGCAGGCGCCGTGGATGGCCGAAACGGTAGGGCAGGGCAGCGCAGCCAGCATGTCGAAGGCGCGATGGCCGCGGCGGATCGCGTCCTGCACCTGGCCCTTGCGGGCGAATTGCTCGAACTCGCGCAGGTCGGCGCCCACAATGAAGCCGCCGGGCTTGCCGGAGCGCAGGATCAGGCCTTTCGGGGGCTCTATGGCAACCCGCTCCAGCAGGGTTGCCAGCTCCTCCAGAACCGCGCGGCCAAGGCTGTTCGCCGACTCTCCGGCGCGGTCGAGCGTCAGCATCAGGAATCCGTCGGCGCCGAGATTGGTGCGCCAGTGCATGAAGCGGAGGCCTTCGAACATGGGCGAGAAAACCCGGGCATTGCAGGAGCGCACAGACTATCATCGGGTAGAGGGCGGGTTCCGCGCACTGCGTACGGTGGACGCGCTCGAGAGGCCCAGCTTGGATCACGCCAGCGCCAGCAGCATGCCCGACACCGGGTCGTTGTTCGTGACCGCGCGATTGTTCGATCGCATCGTCGCGTCGCCGTGCGCGCTGCTGGTGATCGACACTCCCCGAGTCGCGGAAGTGGTGGCGCAGTTCAGGCGCTTCGCGGTGCGCAGCGGCTGCGCGGTCTACATTTGTTCCGAGCAGGGCGCGATCACCAGCCTGCGCGAGGGAGGGGTTCCGGTCACGGCCAGTGCCCGTCCGCAGGACGCCCTGCGCTTCATCCTCGGTCGGCAGCAGTTCGGCGTGTACCTGTTTCCCGGACTGGCGCCGCTGCGGGAGGCGCCTGCGGCCCGCGCGCAGATCCTGCCGCTGCTGCGCACGATCGGCAAGGCGCGTCAGCAGGGCGCCAACGCGCGCAAGCTGGTGTTGATCGATGCGCGGGTGAGCCTGCCCGCCGACCTCGAGGCCATGGTGGAGCGCTTCCTTGACGACTCCGGGAGCGCGCCCCGGCTTCGGCTGCGCGACGGGCGCTGGGTGCCGCGGTGAGCCGCCGCCTGGTGCGAGGCGAAGTGCTGGTCGTGGTGCCGGACCGCGACGATTGCCGCGCGGTCTTCGAGACCCTGGACGGCTACGAGTTCGACGCCATCTATACCGCCAAGGATTTTTCCGAGGCCCACGCCTTCCTGGCCGGTGCGCCCCGCCTCGACGCCGTGCTGCTCGAATTCCGGGGCGATGCCGCCGACGCGATCGGTTTCTGCCGCGCGCTGCGCATCGCAGGCGTCGGCGCGCCGGTGATCGGGATCGCCCGGCCCGAGGACCTCGCTTCGCGCTGGCGCATCGAGGGTGAGCCCGAGTCGGTGGTCGACTGGCTGCGCAGCCCGGTGATCGGCCTGGAGGCGATCCACCGCCTCCAGCGGGTGCTTGCGTCTGGCATGCATGGCGCACTGCGGGCACCGGCGCCGGCTCGCGCCGCGCCGATGAACGTGCTGGGACTCGCCGCCGAAGGCTGCCCCGACGGAATCCTGGCCTGGGATCCGGGGACGGGACTGCTGATCGATGCCAACCCGGCGTTCTGCCGGCGCGCCGGCTTGCGTCGCGAGGACATTGCCGGGCTGTCGCTGGACGGGCTCGATCCGGGCCTCGGTCCGGTGACGCGCCGCGACCTGCAGGACCTGCTGGCGCGCGGTGGCCGGGTCCGCCTGCGCTCCGACGGTCGGGACGCCGGTAACGGCGGGATCGAGGTTTCGACGCACATGCTGCACGTCGGACAGCGCCGGGTCGGCTTGGCCTACCTGCGCGACGTATTCGACGATCGCGGTCAGCGCGCTGCGCTGCATGCGGCGGCCGCGGTCGCGCAGCGCAGTGCGGGCGGCAGCGGTGCCGTGCTCGAGGCGCTGGCGGCGTGGCTGGATGCCGACGGCCTGTGGGTGGTCGAGGGTGCCGAGCGCGGCGGGGACGGGGTCACCGTGGTGGACCGGCACGGCGCTGCCGTGCTGCCTGCCGAGTTCTTCCCGGACATCCTGCGCCGCCTGCGGGCCGACGCGTCGGCGGGCGAACGCGCCGGCGTCGTTGCGGGCGTGCCGGGCGGCAGCCCTGGCCCGGTGGCCGGATTCGAAGGGGTCCTCGCGGTTCCGATCCTGGACCGCGGCCTGGGTGTCGTGGGCGCCCTGGTTGCATGCCGCCGCCGGGCCTTCGAGGTGCCCGGGCTGCGCGAGGTGATGGCGGTGGCCGCCGCCCGGCTCGGATTCGATCGGGACATCGAGCGCGCGCGCGCCGACGGCAGCGCGACGGCGCTGCACGATCCGCTCACCGGGTTGCCGAACCGGCTGCTGTTCGAGGAGCGCCTCGAGGCCGCGACGGAAGGGGCCCGGCACAGCGGCGAGATGTTCGCCGTGCTGTTCATCGACCTCGACCACTTCAAGCGAGTCAACGACGGTTTCGGCTACGGGGTGGGCGACGAGGTGCTGGTCGCGGCCGCCGGGCGCGTGCGCGGCGTGCTGCGTGCCGCCGATACCCTTGCGCGCTACGCCGGCGACGCGTTCACCGCGATCCTGCGCCACTTGACGCATCGCAACGACGCGCTGCGCATCGCCGAGCAGGCCTGCCGGATCCTGGAGCTGCCGATCACCCTGCGCGATGGACGCGATCTGCGGATCACGGCCAGCATCGGCATCAGTTTCCACCCCGACGACGCGCTGCCCGCGGGCTCGATGATCCGGCGCGCCGACGCTGCGATGTCCAGCGCCAAGGATCTGGGGCGAAACACCTTCCACGCCTGGGGCCCGGGGGCGCAGGAATCGCCGAGGCAGCCGTTGGCGTTGGAGCCAGGGCTGCGTCGGGCCGAGCGCAACGGCGAATTGCGCGTTTTCTACCAGCCGCTGGTGGGCTCCGATTCCGAGGACGTGGTGGGCGTCGAGGCCCTGCTCCGCTGGGAACATCCGGAACTGGGGGGGCTCGGTCCAGGGGCGTTCCTGCCGCTGGCCGAGGAAACCGGCCTGATCGTGCCGATCGGCGAGTGGGTGCTGCGTCGTGCTTGCGCCGATGTGCAGCGCTGGCGACAGCGCTTCGGCCTCCCGTTGCGGGTCAGCGTCAATCTTTCGGCATCGCAGTTGCGTCAGTCGAATCTGGCCGACACGGTGCGTGATGCGGTCGCCGCCAGCGGTCTCGACCCGGCGGCGCTGTGCCTCGAGGTCGCCGAGCGCATCGGCCTGCCGTGGCCCCAAGATCTGATGGATCTCCTGCGCGCGGCCGGTGCCTCGATCACGATCGACGAATTCGGCGGGGTGGAGGGAACGCTGGATCACCTGCTGCGGCTCCCTGTCGACCGGGTCAAGATTGACCGCGGCCTGGTGGGCAACATCAGCGTCGATCCGGACGCCGAGGCAATCGTGCGCGCGACCGTCGAGATGGCGCGGAGCGCCGGTCTTGGCGTGGCCGCCCAGGGCGTCGAGCGCGAGGAACATCACGCCTTCCTGCGCCGGCTCGGCTGCGAGCACCTGCAGGGGTTTCTGTATTGCCGGCCGCTCGCCGCAGAGGACTTCGAGCGCCTGCTCGCCGACCGCCAGCGGTTGCTGGATGTCGGCGACTCCCGTTCCGTATGGTGAACTTCCTGCGCGTCGCATGGTCGATGGAGAGTGTGACGCCGGGCGGGGGGGGGGGGGG
>DHLY01000020.1:0-27815 GCA_002405525.1 Proteobacteria bacterium UBA4656 | reverse complement strand
CCCCCCCCCCCCGGGGCGGGGCGCTGTCCGCCGTCCGGCGGGCGGGGGAACGGCCGGACGGGCGGATGAGCGAGAACGAGATCGACCAGTTGCTGGTCAGGCGTGTGCAGGGCGGCGAGCGTCGCGCGTTCGACCTGCTGGTGCGCAAGTACCAGCACAAGGTCGTGGGCGTGGTCTCCCGTTACGTCGGCGACTGGGCGGACTGTCAGGACGTGGCGCAGGAGTCCTTCATCCGCGCTTTCCGGGCGATCGGGAACTTTCGCGGCGAGAGCGCGTTCTATACGTGGCTTTACAGGATCGCGACCAACACGGCGAAGAACTGGCTGGTTTCGCAGGGCCGTCGCCCGCCCACCGACGACGTGCCCGTGGACGATGCGGTTCAGCTCGACGCCGCGATCAGGTTGAAGGACGGTTCGACCCCGGAGCGGGAGCTGCTGCGCCAGGAGATCGAGTCCGCGGTCACCGCCGCGGTCGACGGTCTGCCGGAGGAACTGCGGGCGGCGATCACCCTGCGTGAGGTCGACGGCCTGAGTTACGAGGAGATCGCTGAAGCCATGAACTGCCCGATCGGCACCGTGAGGTCACGGATCTTCCGCGCCCGCGACGCGATCGACCAGCGCATTCGTCCCCTGTTGAACGAGTCGGAACCCGAATGAGCAACGAACCCAGCCTCCGCGAGCAACTTTCCGCCCTGGTCGACGGCGAACTCGGCGCGGACCAGACCCGATTCCTGCTGCGCCGCATGGATGCGGACCCCGGGATGGGCATTGCGTGGCAGCGTATGCATTTGGTGCGTGCCTGTCTGCGCCGCGAGCACGGCGTGCTTCCCGACCCCGGATTCGCCGACGCCGTCGCCGCACGCTTGCGGGCCGAGGCCGCGCCGGCCGCCGTCGGCAGTTGGCGGCGGGCTGCGCTCGGTTCCGCGATCGCGGCCGGGGTCGCCGCGCTGTCCCTGTTCGCGATCGTGCCGTCGTCGCCCGATGCACCGATGGGCGGACCGTCGCTGACGGATGTCGCGCCGCTGTCGACCACCGATCTCGCGCTGCGGGCTCCGGCCAACGAGTTGCAGCGCGCGAGCGACCGGACCTGGGCGCCGCTGTCGGTCGCCGGGCCCTTCGACCCGCGGGTCGAGTCGTACTTCCTGCGCCATGGCGGTGCGGCTGCGGGTACGCCGCGCGGCGGGTTCGTGCCTTACGTGAATGTGGTCGCGACGCCAGCCGAGGCGCCTCCCGTCCCGATGCGTCCGCAGGTCGCCGAACCGGCCCAGATTGCCCCGCGATGATGCGCCGCACAGTCCCTTTCTGCCTGCTGGCGGCGCTGGCCGCGGCAAACCCGTCCGGCGCAGCGGCCGAGGCGGCCGCGGAACAGCCCGCGGTGCTGCTGGAAAGGATGTCGCGATCGCTGCAGGCGCTGGAGTACGAGGGCGTCTTCGTCTATGTCCGCGACGGTCGCGTCGACGCGGTACAGGTGACGCGCATCCAGGGTGTCGACGGCCCCGTGGATCGCCTGGTCACGCTCAGCGGTGATCGCCGTGAACTGTTCCGCGCAGGCGCCGAGTTGCGCTGCCTGACGCCTCGCGGCATGGTCACGGCGACGCTCGTGCCGCGCCTCGAGCTGTCGGCAACGGAGCCTGCCCAGGTCACGCGGCTCGCACAGTCCTACCGCTTCAGCGTCGCCGGCGCCGACCGCGTCGCCGGCTTCGAGGCCACGGTCCTCGACGCCGAGCCACTCGACAGCGATCGCTATGCCTTTCGCCTGTGGCTGGAGCGAGCCAGCGGCATGCTCCTCGCGTCGATGGTTCGCGCACCGGACGGCGAGGCGGTGGAGCAGCTCGCCTTCACCAGCCTGCGGCTGCGCGAATCGGGCCTGGCGGCCCGCGAAGCGGCGGCGGCCGCGGCGCCGGTGGATCCATCGGGCTGGCAGGTCGGTGCACTACCGACCGGGTTCCGCCTGATTGCCCGCCCGCAGTCCGCCAAGGACAGCGAGCACCTTCTGTTCTCGGACGGACTGGCGTCGCTGTCGGTCTACATCGAGCCGTCGGGCGGCGGTCTGGTCGGCCCGGCGCGACGCGGCGCCGTGAACGCCTATGGTCGGGCGCTGCAGGATGCCCACGTGGTGGTGGTCGGCGATCTGCCGGCCGCGACCGTGGCGCGAATCGCCGGCGCGGTGCGCCGCGCGCCGTGAGCGCAGCCTTCGGTCGACGGCTGCGGGTGGTGACGGTCGACGCCGAATCTGCGTTGCTCGCGGTCGCGCCATCGTGCGAGGGCTGCGCCGGGTGCAGCGGTCGTTGTCACGGTATCGTTGCCGGCATCGGCGGTGGTTCGGTGTTGCGGCTCGCGCGATCGCGCCTCCCATCCGGCATCGCGGTCGGCGACGCGCTGCTGCTCAGGGTCGCGCCCGCCGACCTGGTCGTCATTGCGCGCCGGCTCTACGGCGTACCGCTCGCCGGCATGCTGGTCGGCGCGCTGGGCGCGATTGCCTTTGCTCCGGCCATCGGCGGCACGCGCGACGCGCTGGTGGCGCTCGGCGCGATGGCGGGTCTGGCAGCCGGCATCGCCGGTGCAGCCTTGATCGGCGCGCGGGCGTCCCCACAGTTCACCCTGATCGCTCAACCTTCCCCCGACCAAGAATGCACGCCATGCGCCACGCAAACCGGTTTCTGACCCTCTCCGCGCTGCTGATCGCCGCGGTGCTCTCGGCCCCCGCTGCGGCGCAGTTGCCCGACTTCGTGCCGCTGGTGGAGAAGAACGCGCCGGCCGTGGTCAACATCACGGCCCGCAAGACCGGTGCGGGCTCTGCGGAGGACCCGTCGCAGATCGACCCGGAGGACATGCCGGAGTTGTTTCGCCGCTTCTTCGGTCCCGGCATGCCGAACCCGCACCGTGGCCTGACGCCCGAGCGCATTTCCGGCGGCTCGGGCTTCATCATCTCGGCCGACGGCTTCCTGCTCACCAATCACCATGTGGTCGATGGCGCCGACGAGGTTACCGTGCGGCTCAAGGACCGCAGCGAGTACACCGCCAGGGTTGTCGGCTCCGATCCGCAGAGCGACGTTGCACTGCTCAAGATCGAGGCCAAGGATCTGCCGACCGTGACGCTCGGCGATTCCGACGCGCTGAAGCCGGGGCAGTGGGTGGTGGCGATCGGCTCGCCACTGGGGCTCGAGTACAGCGTGGCCGCCGGCATCGTTTCTGCGGTCGGCCGCAGCAACCAGTTCGACAGCACCCAGCGCTATGTGCCGTTCATCCAGACCGACGTCGCGATCAACCGCGGCAATTCGGGTGGTCCGCTGATCAATCTCGCCGGTGAGGTGGTCGGCATCAACTCGCAGATCCTGTCCACCAGCGGCGGCTCCATCGGGCTGTCGTTCTCGATTCCGGTCAATCTCGCGAAGTCGGTCACCGAGCAGTTGCGGACCAAGGGCCGCGTGTCGCGCGGTGTGCTGGGGGTGAACATCCAGCGGGTGACGCGCGAGGTGGCCGAGGAGTGGAAGCTGCCACGCACCGGCGGCGCCCTCGTCGGGCAGGTGCAGTCCGGGTCGGCGGCCGAGAAGGCCGGGGTGAAGACCGGCGACGTGATCCTGTCGTTCAACGGCACAGAGATCGGCGATTCCAGCGAACTGCCACCGCTGGTCGGTGCCACTGCGCCTGGCGCGCGGGCGCGCGTGACGCTGTTCCGCGATGGCAAGACCCTGGATCTGCCGGTGGTGGTGGGTGAGCTCGACGAAGACCGACCGGAGCCGGCTCCCGAAGCCGCCAAGGTCCCGCCGGGCGGGAGCGCGCTGGGCCTGGTGGTGCGCGGTGCAACCGCCGAGGAGCGGGAGACCCTGGGCGCGCAGGGTGGGGTGGTGGTCGAGCGCGTCGAAGGCGCGTCGGCGCAGCGAGCCGGACTGCAGCCGGGCGACGTGGTGCTGATGGTCGGTCGCACGCGGGTCGGGTCGGCAGCGGAGTTCGAAGCGGCGGTCGAGGCCCTGCGCCCGGACCAGACCGCGATGCTGCTGGTCCGGCGTGGTGACAACAGCTCCTTCATCGCCGTGCGCCCCGACCCGAAGCCCCGCTGAGCCGTCGCTCCGCGGCTGCCGAAAGCCGTCCGGTTCGCGCCGGGCGGCCTTCGCGCGTTGCGCGCCTTCGTTTCTGCGATAATCCCGCGCCTTCTCCTGAGCCCGACGGGCGCGAGCCACGGGCCCCCCTGAATGGACCATATCCGCAATTTCTCCATCATCGCCCACGTCGACCACGGAAAGTCGACCCTGGCCGACCGCATCATCCAGATCTGCGGCGGTCTGGAAGAGCGCGAGATGGAGGCCCAGGTCCTCGACTCGAACCCGATCGAGCGCGAGCGCGGGATCACCATCAAGGCGCAGTCGGTGTCGCTGCCGTACACCGCGAAGGACGGCAAGGTCTACCAGCTGAACTTCATCGACACGCCGGGACACGTCGACTTCTCCTATGAGGTCAGCCGCTCGCTGGCCGCCTGCGAGGGCGCCCTGCTGGTGGTCGATGCCGCGCAAGGCGTGGAGGCGCAGTCGGTCGCCAACTGCTACACCGCGGTGGAGATGGGCCTGGAGGTGATCCCGGTCCTGAACAAGATCGACCTGCCGACCGCCGATCCGGAGAAGGTCAAGGGCGAGATCGAGGCCGTGATCGGCATCGACGCCTCGGACGCGGTGTCGATCAGCGCCAAGACCGGACTCAACGTGCGCGAGGTGCTGGAGGCGATCGTCGCCCGCATCCCGCCGCCGAAGCCGCGTGACACCGACCGCCTGCAGGCGCTGATCATCGACTCCTGGTTCGACAACTACCTCGGCGTGGTGTCGCTGGTGCGCGTGATGCAGGGCGAGATCAAGCCGCGCGACAAGATCGTCGTGATGAGCACCGGCCGCACCCACGAGGTGGACCAGGTCGGCGTGTTCACGCCCAAGCGCAAGGTCACCGCTCGCCTCGGGTCCGGCGAGGTGGGCTTCATCTGCGCCTCGATCAAGGACGTGTTCGGCGCCCCGGTGGGCGACACCATCACTCTGGCCAACGCGCCGGCGGCCGCCGCGCTGCCTGGCTTCCAGGCGATGCAGCCGCGCGTGTTCGCGGGCCTGTTCCCGACCGAGGCCGACGACTACCCGAAGTTGCGCGAGGCGCTGGAGAAGCTGCGCCTCAACGACGCCGCGCTGCGCTTCGAGCCGGAGAACTCCGAGGCGATGGGCTTCGGCTTCCGCTGCGGCTTCCTGGGCCTGTTGCACATGGACATCGTGCAGGAGCGCCTGGAGCGCGAGTACGACCTCGACCTGATCACCACCGCCCCGACCGTGGTCTACGAGATCCTGACCACCGACGGCGACGTGGTCTCGCTGGACAACCCGGCCAAGCTGCCCAACGTCAGCAAGGTCGAGCAGATCCGCGAGCCGATCATCCTCGCCAACATCCTCACCCCGCCGGACTATATCGGCGGCGTCATCAAGCTGTGCGAGGAAAAGCGCGGCGTGCAGCGCTCGATCACCTACCTGGGATCGCAGGTCCAGATCTCCTACGAGCTGCCGCTGGCCGAGGTGGTGCTCGATTTCTTCGACAAGCTGAAGTCGGTCAGCCGGGGCTACGCGTCGCTGGACTACCACTTCATCCGCTTCGAGCCCGGTCCCTTCGTTCGCCTCGACATCCTGGTCAACGGCGACAAGGTCGATTCGCTGTCGCTGATCGTGCATCGTTCGGCGGCCGACCGCCGCGGCCGCGACCTGGTGGAGAAGATGCGCGAGCTGATCCCGCGGCAGATGTTCGACGTCGCGATCCAGGCCGCGATCGGCGCGCAGGTGATCGCGCGCTCCACGGTCAAGGCGCTGCGCAAGAACGTGCTGGCCAAGTGCTACGGCGGCGACGTGAGCCGCAAGCGCAAGCTGCTGGAGAAGCAGAAGGAAGGCAAGAAGCGCATGAAGCAGGTCGGGCGTGTGGAGATCCCGCAGGAGGCTTTCCTCGCCGTGCTGCAACTCGACTCCAAGGGCTGAACGGCCCCCTCACACCGCGCAGGGACAGATGGAAAATCTCGACCTCGATTTCGCCGCTCTGCTGGTCGGCCTGACGGCTTTCACCGGGCTGGTCTGGGCGATCGACCATTTGCTGTTCCGGCGCAGGCGTCTGGCGGGCAACGCCGACGCTCGCGAGCCGGTGATCGTCGAGTACTGCCGGTCCTTCTTCCCGGTGATCCTGGCCGTGCTGGTGATCCGCTCGTTCCTCGCCGAGCCGTTCCGGATCCCGTCCAGCTCGATGATGCCGACCCTGCTGATCGGCGACTTCATCCTGGTCAACAAGTTCGCCTACGGAATCCGTCTGCCGGTGAGCCACCACAAGCTGCTCGCGCTCGGCGAGCCGCGTCGCGGCGACGTGGTGGTTTTCCGCTTCCCGCAGGATCCGCGGATCGACTACATCAAGCGTGTGGTCGGGCTGCCTGGCGATCGCGTCTCCTACCGCGACAAGATTGTTTACGTCAACGATCAGGCGGTGGCGCAGGAGCAGATCGGCGCGTATCGAGGCGAGGGTGCGGGCGCCGAAATGACCGGAAGTGTCCTGAAGATCGAGCGACTCTTCGATATCGAGCACCAGATCCTGCAGCGTCGCAGCGGCAGCGGCTTCTACCCTGTGCACGAGGGCCCCTGGACCGTGCCGGCTGGCCACTATTTTGTTTTGGGCGATAATCGCGACAACAGCCAAGACAGTCGCTTCTGGGGTTTCGTGCCCGAGGAGAACCTGGTCGGAAAGGCCTTCCTGATCTGGATGAACTGGGACAGGCGAAACGGCGGCGTCGACTTCGGACGGATCGGCACCGTGATCAAGTGAACCTCCTTACGGGGCCCCAACTCATGCGCCGCCACCATTCTCAAGCCGGGATCACGCTGCTCGGTTTCCTGATTCTGCTGGTGCTGGTCGGGTTCTTCGCTTTTGTGATCATGCGCCTGTTCCCGGTCTACACGGAGTACTACAACGTGGTCGGCGCGATGAAGGGAGTGGCCGCCGAACCGGGGATCGCGAGTCGCACGCCAGTCGAAATCCGCGAGGCGCTCGACCGCCGCTTCAACATCTCCTACGTCAGCACGCCGAAGGGCCAGAACGTGCGCGTGACGCGCCAGGGCATGAACTACGTCCTGAACGTGCGCTACGAGCGCCGCGGGCCGCTGATGTACAACCTCGAGTACGTTGCCACCTTCGACCATACCGAAGTCCTCGGCGGCGGGGGTGGAGCGCCTTGACCGCGTTACAGGCTTGGGCGCCGCCGTGATGCCCGCGCGGGAGCCGGCACGCACGCTGCGCGGCCTGGCGTACCGCTTCGCCGACCCCGCACTGCTGGAAATCGCGCTGACCCACCGCAGCGTCGGCCGGGCCAACAACGAACGTCTGGAGTTCCTGGGCGACGCGGTGCTGGGACTGCTGGTGGCCGAGGCGCTGCACGCGCGGCACCCGCAGGCCAGCGAAGGCGAACTGACCCGCCTGCGCGCCGCGCTGGTCCGCGAGGCCACCCTGGCCGCCATCGCCCGCGAGCTCGCCCTGGGCGACCAACTGCGCCTCGGGCCCGGCGAATTGCGTTCCGGCGGCCACCGCCGCGAGTCGATTCTCGCCGACGCCTTCGAGGCCGTGGTGGCTGCGATCTACCTCGATGCCGGCCTCGATGCCTGCCGTGCGGCGGTGATGCCGCTGATCGAGGCGCGCCTGGTGGCGCTCGGTGATGCCTCGACGGTGAAGGACCCGAAGACCCGTCTGCAGGAATGGCTGCAGGGTCGGGGGTTCGCTCTGCCGGACTACGAACTGGTCGAGACGGTGGGCGATGAGCACCGCAAGACGTTCTTCGTGCGTTGCAGCGCCGCCGGCATCGCCTGCGTCGGCAAAGGCGGCAGCCGCCGCGCGGCGGAAGTCCATGCCGCCTCGGAGATGCTCGATCGCATCGCCGCCGGTGAAGCGGCGTCGGCTCCATGAGCGCGCCGTTCCGCTGCGGCACGGTTTCGGTGGTCGGGCGCCCCAACGTCGGCAAGTCGACGCTGGTCAATGCGCTCGTCGGCTTCAAGGTGAGCATCGTCGCGCCGAAGCCGCAGACCACCCGTCATCGAATTGCCGGCGTTCTCAGTCGCGGCGATGGCCAGATTGTCTTCGTCGATACGCCCGGTCTGCATGATGCGGCGGGAAATGCGATCAACCGGCGTCTCAACCGCACTGCGCGCGGCGCGCTCGGGGAGGCCGACGTGGTGGCCCTGGTGGTGGATTCGAGACGCTGGACCGGAGAGGACGAGGCGGCGCTTGCCGCTGCGGTGGACTGCGGGCGCCCGGTGGTGCTGGTGCTCAACCAGGTCGATCGCATCGCCGACAAGGCGAGTCTGCTGCCGACGATCGCCGAACTCGCGCGGCGACACGCGTTCGCCGCGGTGGTGCCCGTAAGCGCCGCGAAGCGCGACAATCTGGAGGCACTGGTGCGCGCCATCCTCGACCTGTTGCCGGAGGGCCCGCCGATGTTCGGGCCCGACCAGGTCACCGACCGCAGCGAACGCTTCGTGGTCGCCGAACAGGTGCGAGAGCAGTTGGTGCGCCGGCTGCACGCGGAATTGCCCTATGCGACTACGGTCGAGGTCGAGGCGTTCAAGCGGGAAAGAAAGGTGCTCAAGGTCGCGGCCACCATCTGGGTCGAGCGCGAAGGCCAGAAAGGCATCGTGCTCGGCGCCGGCGGCGCGCAGCTCAAGCACATCGGGATTGCCGCGCGGCGGGAAATCGAGCGTCTACTGGGCGGGCGCTGCCACCTCGCGCTGCACGTCAAGGTGCGCGAAGGCTGGTCGGACGACGAAGCCGCGCTGCGCCGGTTCGGCTACGCGGACTGAAGCGACGCACGGGGAGCGCCCGCCGTGCAGCGCGTCGATCGCCAGCCTGCCTACGTCCTCCACGAGCGGCCGTACCGCGAAACCAGCATGCTGCTCGAAGTGCTGACCCGCGACCACGGGCGGGTCGGCCTGGTCGCGCGTGGCGTACGCAGCGCGCGGCCTCGTTTCGCGCGCGGCACGCTCAAGCCGTTGCAGGCGCTGGAACTGTCCTGGGCCGGCCGTGGCGAACTGGGCAGCGTCGCCGGCGCCGATCCGGTCGGGGTGCCCGTCCCGCTGGTCGGCGAGGGCCTGCTGTGCGCGCTGTATCTCAACGAACTGCTGGCGCGCGTGCTGGCGCGCAACGACCCGCAGCCGGAGGTGTTCGCCCGCTACGCGGGGGTGCTGTTCGAACTGGCGGGTGCAGCCGACCAGGCCGCGCAGGCCTGGGCGTTGCGCCGGTTCGAGCGCGACCTGCTGGCTGCGCTCGGTTATGCACTGCCGCTGGATGCGGACGAGGATGGGCGCGTGCTGGAAGCCGCCGCCCGGTACGCCATCGATCCCGAGCGCGGCGCGCGGCGCTGGATGGGCAGCGGCCCGCCGGCGTCGATGCTGGTCAGCGGCGCGGCGCTGCGTGCACTGGCGGATGATCGGATGCCGCCGGTCGACGCGCTGCGCGAACTCAAGCGTGCGTTGCGCGCAGCGCTTCGCCACCACCTCGGCGGACGCGAACTCGCGGCGTGGTCGCTGCAACCGCCGCCGGCCGGGGCGCTCAGCGACTGACTTCGGCGATGTAGGCCGCGGCTGCCGCGGCCAGCACATCGAGGGCCTGCCGGCGCAGCGGGTCGGGGGCCGCATCGTCCAGCGCCTGACCCAGGCGGTTGCCGGCCGCCGCCAGCGCGGCGGCGCCGCAGAAGCGCGTGGACGCATGGAGACGGTGGAGGATCGCGCGCGCGGCCCGGGAATCGGTGGCGCGCAGCGCCGCGTGCAGGGCCGAGACCTGAGCCGGCAGTTCGGCGGCCAGCAGCCGCCGCAGGTCCGTGACCGCCTCCGGATCCCCCAGCGCGGCCAGCGCCGCTGCATCATCGAGTACCGGCCGTGGTTTCGGATCGTCGGCCACGGCCACATGGCCACCCAGCACCGCCGCCAGATCGTCCACCCGCGCCGGTTTGCGCAGCAGGCCGGTGAATCCTGCCGCCGCGAGCCGGGCGGCGTCGGGACGGCCGGCGGTTGTGGCGAGGGCGCGCGCCGCGCGCGAGGCTGCGCCCTCGCGCGTCCGCAGCGCCCGCAGCACGCCAGCGCCGTCGAGCCCGGGCAGGCCGAGGTCGAGCAGCAGCAGGTCGAAGCGGCGCGCGCTCGCGGCAGCCAGCGCCGCCGGCCCGTCGGCGACCGTCTCGACGTGCGCGCCCAGCAGCATCAGCGCTTCGCGGAGGAAGCGTGCGCTGACCGCGTCGTCCTCGGCCAGCAGCACCCGCACGGCGTCATCGCGGTCGTCCACCCCGGCATCTTAATGGCCTGGCCGCAGCTACGCGAAGCCCCGGAGCGCTGCGCCGCGTTTGCGCGCGGTTTGATTTTGCGGCATCCGGTGGCGATCATGCCCGGCCCGCCCGCAACAAAGGAGCCTTCATTGAGCGAGATCGAACTGCGCATCGACGACCTCGCCCACGACGGGCGCGGCGTGGGCCGGCTCGACGGCAAGGCCTGGTTCGTCGCCGGTGGCCTGCCGGGTGAGCGGGTCCGCGCGCGCCGCACCGCCGGGCACCGCCAGTTCGACGAGGCCCAGGCCATCGAGGTGATCGAGCCCTCGCCGGCGAGGGTCGAACCCGCCTGCCCCCACTTCGGCGTGTGCGGCGGCTGCACGTTGCAGCACCTTGCGCCGGGCGCGCAGATCGAGGCCAAGCAGCGCAGCCTGCTCGAGAACCTCGATCGCATCGGGAATGTGGTACCGGCGCGGTTGCTGGAGCCGTTGCAGGGTTCGGCCTGGGGCTACCGCCGCCGGGGGCGCCTGTCGGCGAAGTGGGTCGAGAAGAAGGGCCGCGTTCTGGTCGGCTTCCGCGAGACCAACGGACGCTACGTGGCCGAACTCTCGCGCTGCCCGGTGCTGCACCCGGCGATCGGTGAACGGATCGAGCCGCTGGCGCGCATGGTCGAGTCGCTGGATGCGCGCCGCGAGGTGCCGCAGATCGAGTTCGCGGTCGGCGACGCGCAGGGCGCGCTGGTGTTCCGTCACCTGGTGGAACTCGGCGCCGCGGACCGCGCGCGGCTGGCCACCTTCGGTCGCGCGTTCGGGCTCCACATCTATCTGCAGTCCGGCGGCATCGACAGCGTGGTCGCGCTGGAGCCCGCCGATGCCGCGCTGTCGTTTGCACTGCCGGCCTACGACGTGACGCTGGCCTTTCGGCCGTTGGACTTCATCCAGGTCAACGGCGAGATCAACGCGCGGATGGTCGACCACGCGCTGGCGTTGCTCGATCCCGGGCCCGGAGACCGCGTGCTCGACCTGTTCTGCGGGCTCGGCAACTTCACCCTGCCGCTGGCGCGGCGCTGCGCGCAGGTCGACGGCGTGGAGGGCGAAGCCGGCCTCGTGCAGCGCGCGCGGGACAACGCGCGGCGCAACGGCGTCGGCAACGCGGCCTTCCACGTTGCCAACCTCGCCGCGGACCAGCGCGACGCACCGTGGGCGCGTGCGCGCCACGACCTGCTGCTGCTCGACCCGCCGCGCGCCGGCGCGATCGAGGTGCTGGCGTACCTGCCGGGAAAAGACGTGCGACGCGTGGTCTATGTGTCCTGTCACCCGGCGAGCCTGGCGCGCGACGCCGGCGTGCTGGCGCGCGACCACGGCTTCCGGCTTGCCGCGGCCGGCGTGATGGACATGTTCCCGCATACCGCGCACGTGGAGTCGGTCGCGCTTTTCGAGCGCTGACCGGTCTCCGGAAAGCCACTGTCCGGACGACGCATGGCCGACCCGCGCGCGCCTCCTCCGCGCGCGCCCGAGCCGCGAAACGGGCCCGCAACGGTGCGGGCGCGCGCTCCCGCGAAAGGTTGCTGGGTGCCGGTCGCTTCCTAGCTCTTGCCGTGGAACAGCTCGCGGCCGATCAGCATCCGCCGAATCTCGTTGGTTCCGGCGCCGATCTCGTACAGTTTCGCGTCGCGCAGCAGCCGGCCCGCCGGATAGTCGTTGATGTAGCCGTTGCCGCCGAGTGCCTGGATCGCCTCCAGTGCGACGCGAACCGCGTTCTGCGAAGCGTTCAGGAGGCAGGCGGCGGGGTCGATGCGGCTCCTGATGCCTCGGTCGAAGTCCTGCGCCACCATGTACGCGAAACCCCGGGAAGACTGCAGCGCGGTGTACATGTCCGCGACCTTTGCCTGCATGATGCCGAAGGTGCCGATCGGGGCGTTGAACTGCTTGCGTTCGCGCACGTAGGGCAGGGTCAGGTCGAGCGCGGCCTGCATCAGCCCGATCGGGCCGCCGCTGAGCACCAGCCGCTCGGTGTCGAGGCCGCTCATCAGCACCCGCACGCCCTCGTTGACCTCGCCGATGCGGTGGTCGTCCGGGATCTCGCAGTCTTCGAACACCAGTTCGCAGGTGTTGGAGCCACGCATGCCGAGCTTGTCCAGCTTCTGCGCGGTATGGAAGCCCTTCATGCCCTTCTCGACGACGAAGGCGGTCATGCAGCGGCTGCCGGCCGGGCGCGGCGCGGTGCGCATGTAGACCAGCAGCACGTCGGCGTCGGGGCCGTTGGTGATCCACATCTTGGAGCCGTTGGCGACCCAGCGGTCGCCCTTGAGTTCCGCGCGGCACGCCATCGATCCGACAACGTCGGATCCCGCACCGGGTTCGCTCATCGCCAGGGCGCCGACCCACTCACCGGTGCACAACTTCGGCAGGTACCGGGCCTTCTGTGCGTCATTGGCGTTGTTGGCGATGTTCTGCACGCAGAGGTTGGAGTGCGCACCGTAGGAAAGGCCCACCGAGCCGGACGCGCGCGAGATCTCCTCCAGCGCCACCACATGCGCGAGGTAGCCCATGCCGGACCCGCCGTGGTCGGGCGGGACCGTGATCCCGAGCAAGCCCAGGTCGCCGAGCTTGCGCCACAAGTCCGCCGGGAAGGCGTTGTCGCGGTCGATACGGTCGGCCCGGGGAGCGATCTCCTTGTCGGCGAAGGCGCGCACGGTCTCGCGCAGGAGGTCGATTTCCTCGGTCAGCTGGAAGGGGCGCATGGTCGGGTCAGGGTCGGGAGGGGGCGGTTCGCGCGTACGACGGGCCGGTGGCCGGATCGGAGCCACCATGCGGCACCGTTGCGGCCTTTGGCCGCGTCGAGCCCGCGTGCCGATTGTTCCACGTCGCGTCGTGCGTGTCCCGCCGGCCGGTCGCGCGGCGGTCGCCAGCGCGGTGCACGGCGGTGGGCTGGGCGGATGGCTTCGCCGAGCGCCGGCGGCCCGTGTATCCTGCGCGCCGGCGGGGCCTGGGCCCCGTTCGGAGCCTTTCATGAACGCCGTTCGTTTCGCTTTCGCGGTCGCGGTGTCTTTGCTGGTCGCCGCGCCGGCGGTGGCCGATCCCAAGGCCCAGATCATGGCTGCGCACGACAAGATGGTCGAGCGCGGCAAGTTTCGTCTCTCCAGCGTGACCGAAGGGGGCGGCCAGACCTCGCGCACGGATGCCCAGGTCGAGTGGCCCGATCGGTACCACATGAAGATCGACGCGGGCGGCCAGAAGAGCGAAATGATCATCCTCCCGGCCGGCACCTGGATGAGGCAGGGCGGTCAGTGGCTGAAGCTGCCGATGGACATGGGCGCGATGATCAAGGCAATGACGCCGGAGTCGATGCGCAAGGCCTTCGAGGGCATGACCAACCTGCGCGAGATCGGTTCCACCGAGATCGCTGGCCGTGCCGCCACCGGATACGCCTATGACTCCAGGACCACCATGATGGGCATCACGTCGACCGCATCGGTGCAGATGTGGATCGACGACCAGAGCGGACTGCCGCTGCGGCAGCAGATCGACGGCGAAGCGATGGGGACGCGTTCGAGGACCGTGCAGGACTACGACTTCGACTCGCCGGTAGCGGTGCGGGCGCCGGATTGACGCCGCACAGGTGCGGTCCCGCGCGCGCCGCGCCGGCAGCGCTGGGCGTAACCGCACGAATCGCGACGAGGTTCGCCGATGGCCGACGAGCCGTTCCGCTTCCTGCCCGGTGTCCGCCGGGACGTACTCGTGCTGTGCGACCACGCCGGTAACCGGGTGCCAGCAGCGTACGGGGACCTCGGCCTGCCGCCGGCCGACCTCGCGCGGCACATCGCCTGGGACCCGGGTGCTTGCGGTGTGGCGGAGGCACTGGCGCACGAACTGGGTTGTCCGGCCGTCCTCGGCGTCTACTCTCGCCTGCTGGTCGACCTCAACCGGGCGCACGACGATGCCTCCTTGCTGCTCGCCGAGAGCGACGACACCTTCGTGCCCGGCAACCTCCGCGTCAGCGACGCCGAGCGCGCCGAGCGCGTGGCGCGCTTCCACGCGCCGTACCACGCGCGGATCGACGCCCACCTGGACGGTCTGGCGGCGCACGGAGTGCGACCGACCCTGGTGTCGGTGCATTCGTTCACGCCGGTGCTGGCGGGCGTCGAGCGGCCGTGGCAGGTGGGCGTGCTGTGGAAACTGGACCGGGTCGCGGTCGCGGCGCTCATCGACCACCTTGGGGCAGCCGGCTGGCAGGTCGGCGACAATCGACCCTACGACGGTCGCAGCGCGATGGGGTACACGCTCGCGCGCCACGCCATTGAGCGTGCGCTTCCGCACGTGATGTTCGAACTGCGCAACGACGAACTGGGCACGCCCGGCCTGCAGCAGGCCTGGGGCGTCCGTCTGGCGAACGCCCTGCGCGAGACGCGCTTCATCGCCTGAACGCGTCGCACAGGCGGTCGGATTGCCGCGGCCTGTCGGGCGCGCACCGACGGGCACGTCGGGAGTTCCGGCAAGCGGCGGCTGCGATCTCAAGAAGGTCGCCGGTGCGGCCGATGTCCGGGAGTCGGCGGCGTTCCGCCATCTTCGGCGCGAGCCAGAGGAGCACCGTGGAGCCGGATTTCGAGCAGGTCGTTCGCTTGCTGCGCGACGCGGTGATCGTCACTGATGCGAGCCCGCTTGACGGCGATGGCCCCCGGATCGTGTACGTGAACCCTGCCTTCACGCGACTGACAGGGTACGGGCCAGCCGACATCGTCGGCCGCAGTATCGGCGTGCTGTGCGGCCCAGGAACCGACGCCGCGGTGCTGGCGCGCATGCGAGCGGCGCTGGAGCGCGGCGAGTCGGTGCGCGAGATGCTGCTCAACTACACCCGCGACGGCCAGCCGTGCTGGATGGACCTCGCGGTCAGTCCGATGCGCGACCGCGATGGCCGTGTTTCACACTTCCTCGCGGTGGAGCGTGACCTCAGCGCGCACAAGGCGCTGGAGCGCCGCGTGCACGCCGCGGGCGGCCACGACGCCCTTACCGGCCTGCTGGGCCGCCGCGATATGTTCGACCGCGCGGAGTCCGCGCGCGCACGCAGCCGCACCGAGGGTCGCGACTTCGGCCTGCTTCTGATCGACGTCGACCACTTCCGCAGCATCAACGCTACCCACGGCCACGAGATCGGCGACGAGCTGCTGGTGCAGGTCGCCACCGCGATTCGCGGCGCGCTGCGACCGTCGGACGTCGCGGGCAGGATCGCCGGCGACGAGTTCGCGGTCGCCATGCCTGACCTCGATCCTGGACAGGGGCTGGCGATGGGGGAGGGTGTGCGCGCGGCGATCCGCCGCATGCGACTGCCCGGACTGCCGTGGCTGGGCGTGAGCGCCAGCATGGGTCTGGCCTGCGCCGAGCATGGCGACGACGGTGTCGCGGTGCTGCTGGCGCGCGCCGAACGGGCGTGCGAGGAAGCCCGCCGCGCCGGCCGAAATCGGCTCTGCGTGGACCGTGTGTCCGGCAAGGTGGTGCCGTTCCGGCCGCGGCGCCGCGTGGAGGTCGACCCGCTGCCGCTGGACCCTCCATCGGTCGCCGAGTAGGCGTCGCGCCGGGGGCACGAGTTCCGGATTCACCCAACCGGCGGGACGCCGTCACTATCGCCGTGGTGCGGGGCGGTGCGGCTGCTGCGCGGCCGGCCCGGCTACAATCGGGGCCCGGAAATGCCGTACCGGAGCCGCCATGAGCGCCCCCGCCGACCGTGTCCCCGCTGCTGGCGCCACCCGCGATCGTGCGCCGCTGCGCTTCGTGACGGCCGCCAGCCTGTTCGACGGCCACGATGCCGCGATCAACATCATGCGCCGCCTGATCCAGGCGCAGGGTGCGGAGGTGATCCATCTCGGCCACAACCGTTCGGTCGAGGACGTGGTGCGCGCGGCCTTGCAGGAGGATGCCGATGGCATCGCCCTGAGCTCCTATCAGGGCGGCCATATGGAGTACTTCAGGTACATGGTGGACATGCTGCGCAGCCGGGGCGCGCCGCACATCCGGGTGTTCGGCGGCGGCGGCGGCACCATCACGCCGGAGGAGATCGCGCAACTGCACGCGTATGGTGTCGAGCGCGTCTACCACCCGAACGACGGCATGGCCTTGGGCCTCGTCGCCATGATCGAGGACCTCGTGCGGCGCACCGAGGCCGCCCGTTCGACCCGGGAAAACCGCGAATACCGGGGACAGAGCACGGATTTCTTCGCAGCGTCGACGGGAGCGGCCGATGCGCCGGCAGGAAAACGGTGCTCCGATCCCGGTTCAGTGTCGGAAGTTGCGCTGGCCGGCACCCTGTCGGCGATCGAGAGCGGCCGCATTCCCGACCCCGAACTCGCCGCGCTGCGACGCCAGTGGCAGCTCGCCGGCGGCCGCACGCCGGTGATCGGCCTCACCGGCACCGGCGGCGCCGGCAAGTCGTCGGTCACCGACGAACTGATGAACCGATTCCTGGCCGCTTTCCCCGCCATGCGCATCGCGGTGATCTCGGTCGACCCGACGCGCCGTCGCAGCGGTGGCGCGTTGCTCGGTGACCGCATCCGCATGAACGCCCTGCGCAGCCCCCGCGTGTTCATGCGCTCGATGGCGACCCGCCGGCAGCATGCGGCGACCAACACGGTGCTCAAGGATTGCGTCGCTTTCCTGCGCGCGCAGGATTTCGACCTGGTGATGGTCGAGACCGCCGGCATCGGCCAGAGCGATTCCGAGATCGTCGACCTGGTCGATTTCCCGGTCTACGTGATGACCTCCGACTACGGCGCGCCGAGCCAGTTGGAGAAGATCGACATGCTCGACTACGCCGAGCTGGTGGTGCTCAACAAGTTCGACCGGCGGGGCGCCGAGGACGCGCTGCGCGACGTGCGCAAGCAATGGAAGCGCAACCGCACGGCGTTCAAGCTGGCCGACGAGGACGTGCCGGTCTATCCGACCATCGCCAGCCAGTTCAACGATCCGGGCGTGACCTGGATGTTCGTGAACCTGTGCCGGCTGCTGCGCGCCAGGCTCAACCTCGGCGGCGGCGGACGCTGCGACTGGCAGCCGCAGGTCGACACCGCGCTGAAGGAGCCGCGCGCCACGGTGCTGATCCCAGGCGCCCGCATGCGCTACCTCGCCGAGATCGCCGAGCAGGGCAGGGCGGTCAACGCGCGCTGCGAGTCGCAGGCGGAGACCGCCAGCCGCGCGCACAGCTACTACGAGACGCTGCGCGACCTGGGCGATCCGGAGCTTCCGGCGCCGCTCGCCCCGTATCCGACATTGGCCGTCACCCCGGCGGGAGCGAGCGAACGCTCGCGACCGCGGCAGGCCGGGCGATCGACGGCGGATGAAGGAGCCGGTCGCGAGCATGCGCTCGCTCCCACGGAAGCTGCCGATCGCGATGGCGCGCCCGTTTCCGCCGCGGTGGATCGCACGCTGCTGATCCTCCGCCAGCGCTACAACGCCGCCCTCGACGACCTCACGCCGGACTCGCTCAAGCTGTTGCGCGAGTGGCCCGCGCGCCTGAAGTCGGTCACCGACGAGGTCACCGAGTACCCGGTGCGCGACAAGACCATCCGGGTCGAGAACTACCGCACCTCGCTCAGCCAGCAGAAGATCCCGAAGATCGCCCCGCCGCGCCACCGCGACTGGGGCGACCTGCTGAAGTTCCTCGGCAAGGAGAACCTGCCGGGCCACTATCCCTACACCGGCGGCGTGTACCCCTACCGGCGCGAGGGCGAGGATCCGATCCGCATGTTCGCCGGCGAGGGCACGCCGGAGCGCACCAACCGCCGCTTCCATTACCTCAGCCTCGGCCAGCCCGCCGTGCGCCTGTCCACCGCCTTCGACAGCGTCACGCTGTACGGCGAAGACCCGCATCCGCGCCCCGACATCTACGGCAAGATCGGCAATTCGGGCGTCAACATCCCCACCCTGGACGACATGAAGAAGCTCTATTCGGGCTTCGACCTGTGCGATCCCAAGACCTCGGTGTCGATGACCATCAACGGGCCGGCGCCGATCATCCTCGCGATGTTCATGAACACCGCGATCGACCAGCAGGTCGAGAAGTACCTGCACGAGGACGGCACGCGCTGGGCGAAGGCCGAGAAGACCATCGAGGAACGCTACGCCGGACGCCACCGTCCGCGCTACGAAGGCCCGCTGCCCGAGGGCAACGAGGGCCTGGGCCTCGCGCTGCTGGGCGTCAGCGGCGACGAGGTGGTCGACCGCGAGACCTACGAGCGCATCAAGGCGCGCACGCTGGAGTCGGTGCGCGGCACCGTGCAGGCCGACATCCTGAAGGAAGACCAGGCGCAGAACACCTGCATCTTCAGCACCGAGTTCGCGCTGCGGATGATGGGCGACATCCAGCAGTACTTCGTGTCGAACCGGGTGCGCAACTTCTACTCGGTCAGCATCTCCGGCTACCACATCGCCGAAGCCGGCGCGAACCCGATCAGCCAGTTGGCCTTCACGCTGTCGAACGGCTTCACCATCGTCGAGTACTACCTCGCGCGCGGGATGAAGGTCGACGACTTCGCGCCCAACCTCTCGTTCTTCTTCTCCAACGGCATGGACCCGGAGTACACGGTGATCGGCCGCGTGGCGCGCCGCATCTGGGCGCGCGCGATGAAGGAGCGCTACGGTGCCGGCCCGCGCAGCCAGATGCTGAAGTACCACGTGCAGACCTCGGGCCGGTCGCTGCACGCGCAGGAGATCCAGTTCAACGACATCCGGACCACGCTGCAGGCGCTTTACGCGCTGTTCGACAACTGCAACAGCCTGCACACCAATGCCTACGACGAGGCGATCACCACGCCGACCGAGGAAAGCGTGCGCCGCGCGGTGGCGATCCAGTTGATCATCAATCGCGAGTTGGGGCTGAATTTCTGCGAGAACCCGTGGCAGGGCTCGTTCGTGGTCGAGGCGCTCACCGACCTGGTCGAGGAGGCGGTGTACAAGGAGTTCGAGGCGATCAGCGAGCGCGGCGGCGTGCTCGGCGCGATGGACACCATGTACCAGCGCGGCAAGATCCAGGACGAGAGCCTGTTCTACGAGCACCAGAAGCACGACGGCAGCCTGCCCCTGGTCGGCGTCAACACCTTCCTGCCGAAGGAGCACGCCGGCGAGACCGCCACCACGATCGAACTGATCCGCTCGACCGAGGACGAGAAGCGGCAGCAGATCCGCAACGTCGAGGCCTTCCGCGCCGCGCGGAACGTGGGAGCGGGCAGCGCTCGCGATGAGGCGGCGACGGCGGCGGATGGCTGTCAGGGCCCGGGTACCCTGGCCCACCTCCAGCAAACCGCCCGCGCCCGCACCAATCTCTTCGAGGCGCTGATGGAAGCGGTGAAGCACAACTCCCTCGGCCAGATCAGCCACGCGCTCTACGAGGTCGGCGGGGAGTATCGGCGGAACATGTAGTAGGGTTGGGCAGGATCCAGCGATCGCAGCGAATTGCACCGCCTCTGCGCACTCTCCAGCCTGGGAGCATCCTCCATATGGAGTCGTTGTGGGTCGGTTTCTCGGTCCTCATCGGCTTGCTGGTCCTGTTCAAGCTCGAAGCGGTGCACAGGGACATCACGGCGCTCAAGGGCCGCGAGAAGCAGTGACCGGCCCGGGTGCCATGAGCGCCGCGGATGGCACCGCGCCATCGATGCCGGTGCGGTTCGCCGTGCCCATCGCGCCTGCGGCCGTGCTCGCGCCCGGGGTCGTCGGCCAGGCTCGGTCCCGGTCTCCGGTGGGCGAGCGTACGTTCGGCGCTGAAGGGACGCGACCGCGGCCGTAGTGCTCGTCATCTGCGTGCTCGTCGCGCCTCCGATGCTGGTCGCGGGGCTCGCCGTGGCGACCGCGGGTCGATCGCCAGCGCTCAACTCGGTCGACTACCACCGCGTCGACGATCCGGTCGCCTTGCACCGCTGGGTCGGACGTCGACTGATCGTGGTCGCGGCCGGGGTCGCGGCGATCGGCGTCGGCGCTTTGGTCCTGCCGAACTGGGCGCCCGCGTTCGGCGTGTTGCTTGCGCTATGGCTGCCGGCGGGAATCGGGCTCAGCATCGCCGGGGTGTCGCGCTTCGTGCGCCTGCGCTGACCGGGTCCGGCGAGGCGGCGTCGCCTCGTGCGATCATCGGCGGGTCGACCTCGCCGGGAGTGGCGGATGCACTGTCTGGTCCGTTCGCTTGGTTGCCCGCTGCTGTTCGTCTTCGCGCTCGCGGGTTGCGGATCATCCGCGCCGCGGCACGCCGACGCGGGCGGCGAAGCCATGGTCGCCGCCGCCGATCCGCTCGCGGTCGAGGCGGGTCTCGAGATCCTGCGCGCGGGGGGCAGTGCGACCGACGCCGCGATCGCGGTGGCGCTGACCCTGGGCCTGGTCGAGCCCGAATCCTCCGGCGTCGGTGGGGGTGGATTCCTGGTGCACTACCGCGCGGCGGATGCCGCGATCGATGCGTTCGACGGACGCGAGTGGGCGCCGGCAGGCGCAACGCCCGGCATGTTCCTCGACGAGCGTGGCGAGCCGCTGGCGTGGGAGCTCGCGCAGGCCAGTGGTCGCTCGATCGGCACGCCCGGGCTGGTGCCGATGCTGAAGCTGGCGCACGACACGCACGGGCGATTGCCCTGGGCGCGGCTGGTGCAGCCGGCGATCCGACTGGCCGAGGAGGGTTTCATCGTCGGGCCGCGGCTGGCGCGCAGCCTCGCGACCTGGCGCGAGGCGGTCGCCGCCGACCCGCAGGCGCGCGCGATTTACCTCGACGGTGAGGGCAAGCCGTGGCCGCAGGGCCATCGGCTGCGCAACCCGGCCTATGCCGCCACCCTGCGCGCGATCGCGGTCGACGGCCCGCGCGCGCTGACGCAGGGGCCGATCGCGGACGCCATCGTCGCCGCCGCGCGGCGCGAGCCGCGCGCGGGCACGCTGGCGCTGGACGACCTTGCGGCCTACGCGCCGCGCCGGCTCGATCCGATCTGCGCGCCCTTCCGCGTCTACCGCGTGTGCAGCATGCCGTCGCCCAGTTCGGCCAATGCAATGCTGTCGATCCTTGGTCTCTACGCCCGCGTGCGCCCGGCGCCGAACGGGCCGGACGACGTCGACGACTGGGCGGCCTACCTCTGGGCCAGCCGCCTGTCCTACGTGGACCGCGACCACTACATGGCCGACGACCGCTTCGTGGCGGCACCGACGTCGGCCCTGCTGGCGCCCGATTACCTCGACCAGCGCGCCGCGCTGGTCGATCTCGCCGGGAGCCGCGCGGCGATCCCGGTCGGCGCGCCGGCGGGCGAGGCCCTGCGCGCGCGCTGGGGCAGCGCGGCGATGCAGGAGAAGGGCACGACGCATCTGTCGGTGGTCGACGCCGACGGCAACGCCGTGGCGCTGACGTCGACCATCGAGAGCGAGTATGGCGCGCAGCGCATGGCCGGCGGCTTCTGGCTCAACAACCAGTTGACCGACTTCTCGTTCGAACCGCTGATCGGCGGCAAGCCGGTCGCCAACGCGGTTGCCCCGCGCAAGGCGCCGCGCTCGTCGATGTCGCCGGCGATCGTCACCGACCGCGACGGCAGGCTCGTGCTGGTGACCGGTTCGATGGGCGGCAGCACGATCATCGCCTCGGTGTCGCGCAGCATCATCGGCGTGCTGGACTGGGGCCTCACGCCGCAACAAGCCCTCGCCACGCCCGCGATGTTCGCCCGCACCCCGCGGATCGAGGTCGAGCGCGGCCGGATGCCGGGCGCCACGATCGATGCGCTGCGCGGTCGCGGCTGGGACGTGGTGGAAGGCGAGCTATACAGCGGCACTCACATGATCCAGGTGACGCCGGATGGGCTGCGCGGCGGCGCGGACCCGCGGCTGGAAGGCGTAGCTGCAAGGGTCTCGATACCGGATGACTGATCGCTCCGCCGTCCGGTGCAGGCCGATGCGATGCGCGTCCGGGCCCTGATCCAGTGCCCACTCCCCGCTGCCCGGATGGAGTTCGAGCGGGCCCGGTGCTCAGTGTCGTCACGCGGTGCTTGATGGCCGATTCGCGCGTGCAGGTCGATCCGCGGTCCGGGCGTTCGACCACCAACGTCGGGCACCAAAGCGCCAACTTGCATGTGGTCGCCGACCTCTGATGACGCGCGCGGCGCTTGGCCGCCAACAGTGACGCACCGCAAAGGGTGCCGATCGCGCGCATGGCCGCGCTTCCGGACCCGCGGCTGGCCCGTGTTGCGAGCATCTGGGGTGGTCGCACGGCGCTCGAGCGCCTCCGCGAGGTTCCGGCGGGTGCCGAGTCGGTCCAACTTGCGGTCGACGGGCCGGCGGGGCTGTGGCTTTGCGCCCCGCCGGCGTGTGTCGATCTGGTGGTGTCTAGCGGGGCGCCGATCGTCGCGGTGGCCTGCCGCGTGAGCTGCTGCGTGGTGAGCCCGGGGCCGTAGGAGCCGCAGGCGTTTACGTCACCCTCGCCGACGATCGTCGTCCCGCTGGGCGAGGGTTCGCTCGGCGACACCGATTCGCGCTGTACGCTGCCGGCGCGGGTGCAGTGGATGTTCGACGCGCTCCGGGTCGAGGCCGGCAACGCGTGAGCGAGGCATCCGCTGGCGGGTAGCGGTGCGCGGCTGGTCGCGACGCCGCCCAGGGCGACCGCTGGCTTCGCCTTCGTCGACGGCGGCGGGATGAGGCGGTGGCCGCCGATCCCTTATCGTCGGCGCCCCGGTCCACTTGCGAGCGTGGCCGGCAGGCTGGCAGCCAGAAGCCGGGGCCTGCGCCGCCGGCGTTGCCTGCGAGGCGCGGCCTGGCGGCCGCGCGCGCTGGCCCACCTGTTGGCCGGTCTTCTGCAGGATCGACGGCCCGCTTTGCGTCGTCGTCCGGGTCCGCGTAGTATCCGTCGATCCGATTGAACTGTTAATCCGATGAGACGTCATCAGGATCCCGGCCTGCGCAAGGTCCAGGCGGCGTTCCGGCGCTGCGCCCCGCTGTTTCAGGCGCTCGGAGACCCGCATCGCCAGAGCATCGTGCTGCTGTTGACCGAGCGCGAACGTCTCAACGTGGGGCAGATCGCCGAGGCTATGCCGCTTTCGCGGCCGGCCATTTCGCATCATTTGAAGGTGCTGCGCCAGGCCGGCCTGCTCACCGTTTCCCGCGAGTCGCGGGAAAACGTCCACGCCTTGAGTCTGGATCGCGGACTGGCCGAGTTGCGCAGGCTCGTCGAGTTGGCCGAATCCAGCTGCACCTGACTCGGGCGGTCGTTGCACGCGCGATCGGCGTCAGGATGACCCGGACTGCCGCCTTTGTTCGTCGATGTGTTCAAACCAGTCATCAAAAGAGAGAAACGTATCGTGAACGCGATTGCAACCCGTCCGCTGACCTTGGTGACTGGCGCCTCCGGCGGCATCGGCGCCGATCTGGCCGAACTCGCCGCCCGCGACGGCCATGATCTGATCGTGGTCGCGCGCCGGTTCGAGGCGCTCGAAGCGCGCGCCCGCGCGCTCGCAGCCTTGCATGGCGTGGCGGTCCACGCCTACGCCTGCGACCTGTCGGACCCAGGCGCGGTCGACGCGCTCTGCGCCAGACTTGCCACCGACGGCCGGCGCATCACGAACCTGGTCAACAACGCCGGCTATGGATTGTTCGGGGAGTTCGCGGTGTCGGACCTCGCCGACGAGCAGCGCATGATGCGCTTGAACATGGAAGCGCCGGTGATCCTCGCCAAGCGGCTGCTGCCCGGGATCATCGCTGGCCGCGGCTGCGTTCTGAACGTGGCCTCGACGGCCGGCTTCCAGCCCGGCCCCTACATGGCCGTCTACTACGCGTCCAAGGCCTTCGTGCTGAACTGGTCGGATGCGCTGGCCGAGGAACTTCGCAACACCGGCGTGCGCGTCACCGCGCTCTGCCCCGGCCCCACCCGCACCGGTTTCCAGGATCGTGCCGCAATGCATGCCTCGGGGCTGCTGCGCTGGGTGCCGGGCACGAGCAGCGCGGAAGTCGCGAGGGCGGGGTGGGACGGTGCCCGGCGTGGGCGACGGGTCGTGATTCCGGGACTGTTCAATCGGGTGATGGCGCAATCGGTTCGCGGCATGCCGCGCCGCATGGTCACCACCATCGTCCGCGCCATGAGTGCACCCCGCGCCGGCGCTGGCCTGTGAACCGCCCGGCGCGAGTCGCGTATGGCATCTCGTCCCGATTCGCGGCCGCTCACGCTGCGGGTCGCACGCGCCGCGCAACGTTCGGCCTGCGCGATCAGTTCGGTGTGCGGGCGGGGGCCGGGCTGACGCTGTGACCGGCGATGCCGGATAATCGCCGCCCCACAATCGCATCGTCGCCGTCCGCCGCCCGATGAACACCGCCCACCGCAAGCCGCTGCCAGGCACGCCCTACGACTGGTTCGACGCCCGCGAGGCGGTCGACGCGATGCGGCCCGGCGGCTTCGCCACGCTGCCGTACACCGCGCGCGTGCACGCCGAGAACATCGTGCGCCGCGCCGATCCGGCGCGCCTTCCGGACTACCTGCGCCAGCTCGTCGAGCGCCGCCGCGACCTCGACTTCCCATGGTTCCCGGCGCGCGTGGTCTGCCACGACATCCTCGGCCAGACCGCGCTGGTCGACCTCGCCGGGCTGCGCGATGCGATCGCCGGGCAGGGCGGCAATCCGGCGCAGGTCAACCCGGTGGTGCCGGTGCAGCTGATCGTCGACCACTCGCTGGCGGTGGAGTGCGGCGGTTTCGATCCGCAGGCCTTCGAGAAAAACCGCGCGATCGAGGATCGGCGCAACGAGGACCGCTTCCACTTCATCGACTGGACGAAGAAGGCGTTCCGCAACGTCGACGTGATCCCGCCCGGCAACGGGATCATGCACCAGATCAACCTGGAGCGGATGAGCCCGGTGATCGCGGTGACCGACGGCGTGGCCTATCCCGACACCTGCGTCGGCACCGACTCGCACACGCCGCACGTCGACGCGCTCGGCGTGATCGCGGTCGGCGTCGGCGGGCTGGAGGCCGAGAACGTGATGCTCGGCCGCGCCTCGTGGATGCGCCTGCCGGACATCATCGCGGTCGAACTCGCGGGAAAGCCGGGCGAGGGCATCACCGCCACGGACATCGTGCTCTCGTTGACCGAGTTCCTGCGCCGCGCGAGGGTCGTCGGCGCCTACCTCGAGTTCCGCGGGCCGGGTGCTGCGGCGCTCACGCTCGGCGACCGCGCCACGATCTCCAACATGGCGCCCGAATACGGCGCGACGGCGGCGATGTTCTTCATCGACGGCAACACGCTCGACTATCTCCGCCTGACTGGCCGCAGCGACGAGCAGGTGCGGCTGGTCGAGACCTATGCCAAGGCCGCCGGCCTGTGGGCCGACGATCTGGCCACGGCGCAGTACGAGCGCACGCTGCACTTCGACCTGTCCACCGTGGTGCGCACGATGGCCGGGCCGTCGAACCCGCACGCGCGGGTGGCGACCGCCGACCTCGCGAGCAAGGGCATCGCCGGGAATCTCGACGCGGCGCGGGCGCCGGAAGCCCAGGGCCTGATGCCGGACGGCGCGGTGATCATCGCCGCCATCACGTCCTGCACCAACACCTCCAACCCGCGCAACGTGATCGCCGCCGGCCTGCTGGCGAAAAAGGCCAATGCGCTGGGCCTCGTGCGCAAGCCGTGGGTGAAGTCCTCGCTGGCGCCCGGTTCCAAGGCGGTGGCCCTGTACCTGGAGGAAGCCGGCCTCAAGCACGAACTCGAGCGCCTCGGCTTCGGCATCGTCGCCTTCGCCTGCACGACCTGCAACGGCATGAGCGGCGCGCTGGACCCGAAGATCCAGCAGGAGATCGTTGAGCGCGATCTGTACGCGACGGCGGTGCTCAGTGGCAACCGCAACTTCGACGGCCGCATCCATCCGTACGCGAAACAGGCGTTCCTGGCTTCGCCGCCGCTGGTGGTGGCCTATGCGATCGCCGGCACGATCCGTTTCGACATCGAGCGCGACGCGCTCGGGCATCGCGCGGACGGCACGCCGATCCGGCTCAAGGACCTCTGGCCCAGCGACGCCGAGATCGACGCGCTGGTGGCGAAGGCCGTCAAGCCGGAACAGTTCCGCCAGGTCTACGAGCCGATGTTCCGCATCGCCGTCGATTCGGGCGAGCGCGTCGCGCCGCTCTACGACTGGCGCGCGGCCAGCACCTACATCCGCCGCCCGCCGTACTGGGAGGGCGCGCTGGCCAAGCTGCGCACGCTCGCCGGCCTGCGGCCGCTGGCGATCCTCGGCGACAACATCACGACGGACCACCTGTCGCCGTCGAACGCCATCCTGCCGGACAGCGCCGCGGGCGAGTACCTCGCGAAGATGGGCCTGCCGGAGGAGGACTTCAATTCCTACGCCACGCATCGCGGCGACCACCTCACGGCGCAGCGCGCGACCTTCGCCAATCCCACGCTGCAGAACGAGATGGTGCGCGATGACGCCGGCAAGGTGCGCAAGGGCTCGCTGGCCCGCGTCGAGCCGGAAGGCAAGGTCATGCGCATGTGGGAGGCGATCGAGACCTACATGGATCGCGGCCAGCCGCTGATCATCATCGCCGGCGCCGACTACGGCCAGGGCAGTTCGCGCGACTGGGCGGCGAAGGGCGTGCGGCTTGCCGGCGTGGAAGCCATCGTCGCCGAGGGCTTCGAGCGCATCCACCGTACCAACCTGATCGGCATGGGGGTGCTGCCCTGCGAATTCCTCCCCGGCACCACGCGCCTGACGCTCGGGCTCGATGGCACCGAGACCTACGACGTGGTGGGCGCGCGCACGCCGGACGCGACCCTCACGCTGGTGGTCCATCGCCGCGACGGTTCGCGGGTCGAAGCGCCGGTGCGCTGCCGGCTCGACACCGCCGAGGAAGTGGCGATCTACGAGGCCGGCGGCGTGCTGCAGCGCTTCGCGCAGGATTTCCTGGAGGCGAACCGGGCGGCGTAACCATCCGAGCGGATTGAGGATTCCTGCCGCCCTGCAGTGGCCTTGCGGGGCGGCGTAGGCGGGTTTGGCAAAGTTTGCCAGGGAGTCTGCCCATGGTCGCGATGCACGCGTCGCTTCCCGACCCCTGAATCAGTTCGTGGACGACGAGGTCCGTGCAGGCGGCTTCGCGAGCACATCGGACTACAGGCGTGGCCTGATCCGCCGGCGCCTGCGCGCGAAGGCAGAAGAACTGCTGCGGCGCTTGATCGCGGAAGACATCGCGCGTCGGGACCGGCGGACCCGATCACGCCCGAGACGTGGGAACAGATGCGCAGGGACCTGCGCGAGCGCTGGTCACGTGAAGCCGGTTGAGTGACGTCCGCAGGCTCGCGCCGATGCTATCCCGGCTGCATGGTGGTACGCGGGAGAAAGTGGCCATGCAATCGGCCTGCGCTTCCTTGACGCGATCGACCGTTCGCTCGCGCGGCTGGCCGCCAATCCAGCGAGCGGGTCGACATGCCACACCCGCGTTGCGCCGGACCTGCCCGCGCTGATCCACTTGGGAACCTCTGAACAAGTCCCTCGAATAGTGGTCTGATTGAACCACACCCAGACGCGACGTCCCAGATATGGCCCAGCTCAACT
>DHLY01000053.1:51768-54319 GCA_002405525.1 Proteobacteria bacterium UBA4656 | reverse complement strand
TTAGGGCGGCGCCAGTCGCGCACAGGTGCGCGCCTACAGGTCGCACCTACAGGGCGCACCTACAGGGCGCTCCTACTGGGCGCACCTACAGTGCGCACCGGGGCACACTCGCGCAGGTCGCGGTGTGCGCGCTCTTGTGGGAGCGAGCAACGCTCGCGACCGCAAGCTCTCGAAACCCGGTAAGTCCCGGCTTCCTGTCGCGAGCGTTGCTCGCTCCCACGCGAGCGCGGGCGCATCCCGGCTACACCTCCAGCGAAGCCAGGTCGCCCTTGGTCTCCAGCCAGCTCTTGCGGTCTCCGGCGCGCTTCTTGGCCAGCAGCATGTCCATCAGCTCGCGGGTGCCGTCGCCGTCCTCGACCTGCAGTTGCACCAGCCGGCGGGTGTCCGGGTGGATGGTCGACTCGCGCAGCTGCGCGGGGTTCATCTCGCCGAGGCCCTTGAAGCGGGTGACGCTGATCGCGCCCTTGATCTTCTCGCGCTCGATGCGCTCCAGCAGGATGCGCTTTTCCTCTTCGTCGAGGCAGTAGAACACCTGCTTGCCCACGTCGACGCGGAACAGCGGCGGCATCGCCACGAACACGTGGCCGGCGCGCACCAGGGCGGGGAAGTGGCGCAGGAACAGCGCCGACAGCAGGGTGGCGATGTGCAGGCCGTCGCTGTCGGCGTCGGCCAGGATCACGATCTTGCCGTAGCGCAGGCCGTCGAGCTTGTCGTTGCCCGGGTCGCAGCCGATCGCGACCGCGAGGTCGTGCACCTCGGTGGACGCCAGCACGCCGGAAGATTCGACTTCCCAGGTGTTCAGGATCTTGCCGCGCAGCGGCAGGATGGCCTGGAAGTCGCGGTCGCGCGCCTGCTTGGCCGAACCACCGGCCGAGTCGCCCTCGACCAGGAACAGTTCGGTGCGCGACAGATCGGTCGAGGTGCAGTCGGCGAGCTTGCCGGGCAGGGCAGGACCCGTGGTCACCTTCTTGCGGACGACCACCTTTTCCTGCTTCAGGCGCACCTGCGCGCGCTCGATCGCGAGCGCCGCGATGCGTTCGCCGAGTTCGACGTGCTGGTTCAGCCACAGGCTGAAGGCGTCGTGCACGGTGTTCTCGACGAAGGCGGCGGCGCTGCGCGAGCTCAGGCGCTCCTTGGTCTGGCCGCTGAATTGCGGGTCGGCCAGTTTCGACGACAGCACGAAACACAGCCGGTCACAGATGTCCTCGGGCGCCAGTTTCAGCCCGCGCGGCAGCAGATTGCGGAAGTCGCAGAACTCGCGGACGGCTTCCGTGATGCCCGAACGCAGGCCGTTGACATGGGTGCCGTGCTGCGCGGTCGGGATCAGGTTGACGTAGCTTTCCTGCACCAGCTCACCCTCGGGCAGCCAGCAGATCGCGAGGTCGACCGCTTCGTGTTCCTTCTGCAGCCCGACGCGGAACAGCCCCGCCGGCACGTAGTCCTGTGCGCCGAGCATGGCCTTCAGATAATCGGTCAGCCCGTCCTCGTAGAACCACTCGTTGCGCTCGCCGCTGGCCTCGTCGAGCAGCTTGACGGTGAGTCCCGGGCACAGGACCGCCTTGGCGCGCAGCACGTGGCGCAGCTTCGACAGCGAGATCTTCGGCGAGTCGAAGTACTTCGACTCCGGCCAGAAGCGCACCGTGGTGCCGGTCTGTTTCTTCGGCACCTGGCCGATGATGGTGAGCGGGCTGGCGCGGTCGCCGAAGGCGAAGCCCATCCGGTGCACGTGGCCCTCGCGGCGCACGGTGACCTCGACCTTGCTCGACAGCGCGTTGACCACCGACACGCCCACGCCGTGCAGACCGCCGGAGAACTGGTAGTTCTTGTTGCTGAACTTGCCGCCCGCGTGCAGGCGGGTGAGGATCAGTTCCACGCCGGGGATCTTCTCCTCCGGGTGGATGTCGACCGGCATGCCGCGGCCGTCGTCGGTGACTGACACCGAGCCGTCGGCGTATACGGCCACGTCGACCGTCTTCGCGTACCCGGCCAGCGCCTCATCGACCGAGTTGTCGATCACCTCCTGCGCGAGATGGTTCGGGCGTGTGGTGTCCGTGTACATGCCCGGACGGCGCTTGACCGGCTCGAGGCCGGAGAGGACTTCGATATCGGCGGCGTTGTAACGGCTGGTCATGGGGCTGGCGGCGGAGGATGCTCGGCGCGAAAGCCCGGCAGGATGCCCACCCGAGGGGGCCGGGATCAAGGCGGCATGGGCAAAGGCGCGGGCGGCGCGCCAGGAGGCCTGTCGGCCCGGTTTTCGGCCCGGAAAGGTCTGCCGGCACTCGCCCCGGGACTGAATTCCCTTGCGTGACGCCGGGTTGCGTAGTCTGCCACGGAAGGGCCCGCCAGCGCACGCCTGCCGGGCCCTGCGCCCCATCCGGTAGAATCCTGGTTTCGCGGTGTTCCGAGGCGACCTTCTCCATGACTCCCCTGATCTTCGTGACCGGCGGCGTGGTGTCCTCGCTGGGCAAGGGCATCGCTTCGGCCTCGCTGGGGGCGATCCTCGAAGCGCGCGGTCTGCGCGTGACGATGATGAAGCTCGACCCGTACATCA
>DHLY01000053.1:39724-51550 GCA_002405525.1 Proteobacteria bacterium UBA4656 | reverse complement strand
CTCGGCCACTACGAGCGCTTCGTGCGCACGCGCCTGAGCCGCAAGAACGCCATCACCACCGGCCGCATCTACGAGAGCGTGATCCGCAAGGAGCGCCGCGGCGACTACCTCGGCGGCACGGTGCAGGTGATCCCGCACATCACCGATGAGATCAAGCGCTGCATCGATGAGGCCACGGCCGGCTACGACGTGGCCCTGGTCGAGATCGGCGGCACGGTGGGCGACATCGAGTCGCTGCCCTTCCTCGAGGCTATCCGCCAGATGCGCATCGAGCGCGGCCTTGACCGCACGCTCTTCATGCATCTGACCCTGGTGCCCTTCATCAAGGCCGCAGGCGAGATCAAGACCAAGCCGACCCAGCATTCGGTGAAGGAACTGCGCAGCATCGGCATCCAGCCCGACGTGCTGCTGTGCCGCGCCGAGCAGGCGCTGCCCGATTCGGAGCGACGCAAGATCGCGCTGTTCACCAACGTGCCCGAGAAGGCCGTGATCTCGGCGGTCGACCACGAGACCATCTACCGCATTCCGCTGTGGCTGCACGAGCAAGGCCTGGACCGGATCGTGGTCGACCACCTGCGCCTGCCGGCAAGGCCGGTCGCCGACCTGTCCGAGTGGGAGCGTACGGTCCATGCGGCGGAGCATCCGCGGGGCGCGGTGGACGTGGTCATCTGCGGCAAGTATGTCGAGCACAAGGACGCCTACAAGTCGCTGGGCGAGGCGCTGCGTCACGGCGGTCTCAGGCAAGGCACCCAGGTCAACCTGCGCTGGATCGAGGCCGAGGACATCGAGAGCAAGGGCGTGGCCCTGCTCGACGGCGCCGACGCCATCCTGGTGCCGGGCGGCTTCGGCAGGCGCGGCTTCGAGGGCAAGGTGATGGCCGCGCGTCATGCGCGCGAGAACCGCATCCCGTACTTCGGCATCTGCTACGGCATGCACGCGGCGACGGTGGACTTCGCACGCCACGTGGCGGGCCTTGCCGGCGCCAACAGCACCGAGAACGACCGCGCGACGCCCCATCCGGTGATCGCCCTGATCACCGAGTGGCGCACCGCCTCGGGCGAGGTCGAGAAGCGCGACGAGGCGTCGGACAAGGGCGCGACGATGCGCCTCGGCGCGCAGGACTGCCGGCTCAAGGCGGGGACGCTGGCGCGCGAACTGTATGGGCGCGACGTGGTTAGCGAGCGTCACCGCCACCGCTACGAGTTCAACAACCTGTATCGGCAGCAGTTCGAGGACCTCGGGCTGACGATCAGCGGCCGATCGATGGACGACCTGCTGGTCGAGATGATCGAACTGCAGGACCATCCGTGGTTCCTGGCCTGCCAGTTCCATCCGGAGTTCACCTCGACCCCGCGCGACGGCCATCCGCTGTTCCACGGTTTCGTGCGCGCCGCGCGCGCCCAGCGCGCCAAGCGGCTGGGCACCGAGGCGGCGGCCTGAAGGCGGCCGAGCGGCATCTGGAATCCTGAATCGATGAATCTCTGCGGCTTCGAGGTCGGCAACGACCGCCCGTTCTTCCTGATCGCCGGTCCCTGCGTGGTGGAGTCGCTGCAACTGCAGATGGACACCGCCGGCGCGCTGAAGGAGATCACCTCCCGGCTCGGCATTCGCTTCATCTTCAAGTCGAGCTTCGACAAGGCCAACCGGTCCTCGGGCAAGAGCTTCCGCGGCCCCGGCCTGGAGGAGGGACTCAAGGTGCTCGCCGAGGTCAAGCGCCAACTCGGCGTGCCGGTGATCACCGACGTCCACGAGTACACGCCGATGGACGAGGTCGCGTCCGTGGTCGACGTGCTGCAGACTCCGGCCTTCCTGTGCCGCCAGACCGACTTCATCCAGAACGTCGCGCGCGCCGGCAAGCCGGTGAACATCAAGAAGGGCCAGTTCCTCTCCCCGTGGGAGATGAAGAACGTGGTCGAGAAGGCGCGCGCGGTCGGCAACGAGCAGATCATGGTCTGCGAGCGCGGCGCGAGCTTCGGCTACAACAACCTGGTCTCCGACATGCGCTCGCTGGTGGTGATGCGCGACACCGGCTGCCCGGTGGTCTTCGATGCCACCCATTCCGTGCAGTTGCCGGGCGGGCAGGGCGACAAGAGCGGTGGCCAGCGCGAGTTCGTGCCGGCCCTGTCGCGCGCCGCCGTCGCGGTCGGCGTGGCCGGCGTATTCATGGAAACCCATCCCGATCCCGACAAGGCCCTGTCCGACGGCCCCAACGCCTGGCCGCTGCCGAAGGTGGAGGCGCTGCTCACCCTGCTGCGCGATTTCGACCGCATCGCCAAGCAGCCCGCAGCCTCGTAGGACCGCCGGACCGTGGGAGCGAGCACCGCTCGCGACCGTCACCGAGGCCTTGCCAAAACCCCCATCTTTATCCCGCGCCCGAACCCGCCCATGACCACCATCACCCGCATCCACGCCCGCGAGATCCTCGACTCCCGCGGCAATCCGACCCTCGAGGCCGAGGTGTTCCTGTCCAGCGGGCACATGGGCCGCGCGGCGGTGCCGAGCGGTGCCTCCACCGGCTCGCGCGAGGCGGTGGAGCTGCGCGACGGCGACAAGACGCGCTACCTCGGCAAGGGCGTGCGCAAGGCGGTGGCGAACGTGAACACCACGATCGCCGAGGCGCTCAAGGACTTCGATGCCGGCGACCAGCGCGGGCTTGACGAGCGTTTGATCGCGCTGGATGGTTCGCCCAACAAGGGCCGGCTGGGCGCCAACGCCCTGCTCGGCGTTTCGCTGGCCGCAGCCCACGCGGTCGCCGCCAGCCGCGGCCTGCCGCTGTGGCGTCACCTCGGTGGCGACCGCGCGCCGGTGCTGCCGGTGCCGATGATGAACATCGTCAATGGCGGCGCGCACGCCGACAACAACGTCGACATCCAGGAGTTCATGGTGCTGCCGGTTGGCGTGCCGGACTTCGCCGAGGCGCTGCGCGCCGGCGCGGAGATCTTCCACGCGCTGAAGTCGGTGCTCAAGGGCCGCGGGCTCGCCACCGCGGTGGGCGACGAAGGCGGCTTCGCGCCGGACCTGAAGTCGAACGCCGAGGCGATCGAGACCATCCTCGAGGCGATCGGCAAGGCCGGCTACAAGGTGGGCGAGGACGTCTGGCTCGGCCTCGACTGCGCCAGCACCGAATACTTCAAGGACGGTCGCTACCACCTGACCGGCGAGGGCCGGAAGTTCACCCCGGACCAGATGGCGGATTTCCTGGCAGGCTGGTGCGCGCAGTACCCGATCCTGACCATCGAGGACGGCATGTCGGAGGACGACTGGGGTGGCTGGAAGGTGCTGAGCGAGCGGCTCTCGGGCAAGGTGCAGTTGGTCGGCGACGATCTCTTCGTGACCAACCCGGCGACGCTGCAGCAGGGCATCGACCAGAAGATCGCCAATGCGATCCTCGTCAAGGTCAACCAGATCGGCACCCTGAGCGAGACGCTGGAGGCGATCGCGCTGGCCGACCGCCACCGCTACGCCGCGGTCGTCTCGCACCGCTCCGGCGAGACCGAGGACACGACCATCGCCGACCTCGCGGTGGCGACGACCGCGACCCAGATCAAGACCGGTTCGCTGTGCCGCACCGACCGCGTGGCGAAGTACAACCAGCTGCTGCGGATCGAGGAGGCGGCAGGAGCGTCCGGCGCTTATGCCGGCCGCGGCGCGTTTCCCAACCTTCCGGCCTTCGGCCGCTGAGCGGGCGTCGCTGGCCGCGGTGGACGCCGGTTCCAGAACCTGGCTGCGCTGGCTGGCACTCGGGATGCTGGGCCTGATCATCGCCCTGCACGCTCGACTCTGGGGCTCCAGTGGCGGCATGCCCGAGGTCTGGCGCCTTGAAGCGCGCGTCGCCGCCCAGGCCGAGGAGAACCGGCGTCTCGCCGCCCGCAACGAGGCCCTGGCCGCGGACGTGGCCGACCTCAAGCAAGGCCGCGAGGCCGCCGAGGAGCGCGCGCGCGCCGAACTCGGCATGGTCCGCCCGGCCGAGGTGTTCTACCAGGTGATCGAGAAACCTGCCGCAACCGGCGGAAAAGACTCGGAAAACAACTCGCCGTGATGAGGGCGTCGGGGCGTGCGATGATCGGCGCCTCCAGTCCCGGATCGACCCGATGTGGTGCGTGATTCCCGCCGCCGGCAGCGGCCGTCGCTTCGGTGGCGACGTTCCCAAGCAGTACCGCACCGTCGAAGGCCGGCCGCTGCTGGCCTGGACGCTGGCACGGCTGGCCGGTCACCGGGCGATCGACGGGTTCATCGTGGCGATCGCGGCCGATGATGCCTGGTGGCCGGGCTGGCGCCACGTCCAGGGCAAGCCGATCCGCACTGCCATCGGCGGGGCCGAGCGGGCGCATTCCGTGCTGGCGGGAGTGCTCGCCCTGGACAGCATGGCTGGCGCGGGGGAGTGGGTGCTGGTGCATGACGCGGCCCGGCCCTGCGTGCCCGTGGCCGACCTCGACGCCCTGCTCGCGGCGGGCACGGCCGACCGGGTCGGCGCCATCCTCGCCGCGCGCGTGCGCGATACCGTCAAGCAGGGCTCGGCGGAGAACCGCATCGAAGCGACCTTGCCGCGGGACCGTCTGTGGCGTGCGCAGACTCCGCAGCTGGTGCGGCGAGAACGACTACAGAGCGCACTGAAGGAAAACGAACGGAGAGTGATGAATCCAACGGACGAGGCTGCGGCCCTGGAAGCGATTGGAGAATTTCCATTGTTGGTCGAGGGTTCTGAAGAAAACCTCAAGGTTACTTCAAGTTCGGACCTTGGCCTTGCGGGCTCGATCCTGGCGCGCCAATGGGGCATTGACGTTGCTTCCGATCGGTTTCCGCAATGAAGCCGTTTCGCTTTCATTCTGTTTTCGTTTTTGCCTGAATCGCTCCTTATTCGTTCTCATCCCGCATTCGTCGCTGAAAGGTTCCCCATGCGTATCGGCCACGGCTACGACGTCCACGCCTTCCGTGATGGCGACCACGTGATCCTCGGCGGGGTGCGGATCCCGCACGACCGCGGGCTGGAGGCACACTCGGATGGCGACGTGCTGATCCATGCCCTGTGCGACGCGATCTACGGCGCGCTGGCCGAGGGCGACATCGGGCGTCACTTCCCGCCCTCGGATCCCGCGTGGCGGGGGGCCGACAGCGCGCGATTCCTGGCCCATGCGGTCGGTCGCATGCGGGCACGGGGGTTCCGCCTGGGCAATGCGGACCTGACCCTAGTCTGCGAGCGGCCGAAGATCGCGCCCTACGGGGAAGCCATCCGCGCCCGCCTGGCGGCCCTGCTGGATGCCGAGCCCGACCGGGTCGGCGTCAAGGGCACGACCACCGAGAAGCTCGGCTTCACCGGCCGGGGAGAGGGCATCGCCGCCCACGCGGTCGTGCTGCTGGTCCCCGCGGCGTGACGGCGCCCACCGACCTGCCGTTCGCCTTCGGCGGCCCGCCGCTGGCCGGGGTGCTGCGCAGCACGCCCGAGGACTTCGAAGTGGAGGAGGACCTCGGCTTCGAGCCGTCCGGCGCCGGCGAGCACCTGATGCTCTGGGTCGAGAAGCGCGGCGCCAACACCGAATGGGTCGCCCGGCAGTTGGCCCGCGTGGCCGGCATCGCGCCGGTCGGGGTCGGCTTCGCGGGACTCAAGGACCGCCACGCCGTGACCCGCCAGTGGTTCAGCCTGCACCTGCCGGGGCGCGAGGCGCCGGACTTCGCCGCCGCCGCGATCGAGGGGGTGCGGGTGCTCGACGCCCGCCGTCACGCGCGCAAGCTGCCGCGCGGCGCGCTGGCCGGCAATCGCTTCAGGATCGTGCTGCGCGAACTGCGCGGCGACCGCGAAGCCGCTGCCGTGCTGCTGGCGCGGATCCCCGCCGAAGGCATGCCCAACGCCTTCGGCGACCAGCGCTTCGGCCGCGAGGCCGGCAACCTCGATCGCGCGCGGTCGATGTTCGCCGGCGCCCGGGTCGACCGGACCGAGCGCGGCATCCTGCTTAGCGCCGCGCGCAGCGTGTTGTTCAACCGCGTGCTGGCGGCGCGGATTGCCGATGCGACATGGAACCAGCTGCGCGAGGGCGACGTGGCGCAGCTCGACGGTACGGGGGCGGTGTTCGGACCGGTGGTGCCGGACGAGACCCTGGTCGCGCGCTGCGCCGCGCTGGACCTGCACCCCACCGGCCCGCTGTGGGGCGAGGGCGCGCCGCGCACGTCCGGCGCGGTCCGCGAGCTCGAGGAATCGGTGGCCGCCGCCGACGCCGCATTGGCCGCCGGGCTCGTGGCGGCGGGCCTGCGGCAGGAGCGCCGGGCCCTGCGGGTCGCGGTCGGCGGTCTCGCCTGGCGCTTCGACGACGCGGCGCTCGAACTGTCGTTCCGGCTGCCGTCCGGCGCCTACGCCACCGCGCTGGTGCGCGAGCTGGCCACCACCGGGTGACGGGTGCCGCCGACGGCGCGACGAACGTCACTCCCGCGCCAGCGAAAGCGGGCCTATCGTGAGGTCGGACCTGGCGACCGCTGCGTCCGCCCCGCCACGAACCGGAGCCGGCCCATGCGTCCCGCCCGAACCATCGTGTCCCTCGCCCTCGTGTCCCTGCTCGCCGGCTGCGCCAGCACCGGTAGTGCCAACCTGCAGTCGAAGTCGACCTACGACGACGACGTCGACTGGGAACGGATGACCGTCATCACCCGCGAGGCCGAACGCCGCGGCCACAGGGTCTGGTGGGTCAACCCGCCGCAGAAGCCGCTCGCGGAGCGCCGCGCCGAGGCCGGCGGCAGCTGAGCCGCCGGCGGGGCCGGCTCAGCCGCCGGACTCGCGCTCGCGTCGCAGCAGCACCAGCACCGCGCCGATGCCGCCGTCGCCCGCGCGCGCCGAGCGGTAGGCCAGCACGTCGCCGCGCTGGCGCAGCAGGCGGTCGACGAGGTTCTTCAGCACCGGCGCCTGGTCCTTCGAGTTCAGGCCCTTGCCGTGCACCACCCGCACGCACAGCCGGCCGGCGCGGCGCTGTTCAGCGAGGAAGGCCGACAGCACCTCGGCCGCCACCGCCGCGCTGAAGCCGTGCAGGTCGATCTCGGCCTGCACCGCGTACTGGCCGCGGCCGAGCTGGCGCAGCAGGCGTGGGTTGGCACCCGCGCGCAACCAGGACAGCGGGTCGCCGACCGCGAGCGCGAGTTCGCCCAGCGGCACGGCCAGCAGTTCGCGTCGCACCGCCACCTCGTCGGCGCGCGTCTGGCGCGGCACGGGCCGCGGTGGCGGCGCGCGCACCTCGGCCAGGTCATGGCCCACCGGGCGCACCTCGCCGACCGCCTCGCGGAACAGGGCGAGGTCCTCGGGACTCGGCGGGGCGCCGCGGGCACTCTTGCGGGTCATGATGGCACGCTAGCAGAGCACGCGCGGCCCGCGCGTGATCGGCGGGCGTCGCCGCGAGGCGCTACAATCGGCCGCTTTTCGGAGTCTCCATGCGCGTCCTGGTCAGCAATGACGACGGCGTCGACGCCCCCGGCATCCGGGTGCTGGCCGAAGCCCTGTCCACCCTTGGCGATGTCACGGTGGTCGCGCCCGATCGCGATCGCAGCGGCGCCAGCAACTCGCTCACCCTCGACCAGCCGATCCGCGTGCTGCGCATGGACAACGGCTATCACCGGGTCGCCGGCACACCGACCGACTGCGTGCACCTGGCGATCACCGGCCTGCTGGAGCGCGACCCCGACATCGTGGTCAGCGGGATCAACAACTCGGCCAACCTGGGCGACGACGTGATCTATTCCGGCACCGTGGCGGCGGCGATGGAAGGCCGCTTCCTCGGCCTGCCGGCGATCGCGGTTTCGCTGGCCAGCCGCGACCACAAGCCGGAGCACTTCCCCACCGCCGCACGTGCGGCAGTGGAGATCGTCAAGCGCCTGGTCGCCGAACCGCTGCCGGCCGACACGATCCTCAACGTCAACGTGCCCGATCGGCCGTGGGCCGAGATCCGCGGCTTCGAGGTCACGCGGCTGGGCCACCGCCACCGCGCCGAACCCTGCGTGGCGCAGACCGACCCGCGCGGCCGGCCGATCTGGTGGATCGGGGCGGCGGGCGCGGAGAAGGACGACGGCCCGGGCACCGATTTCCATGCCGTGCGCACCGGGCACATCTCGATCACCCCGATCCACGTCGACCTCACCCGCTATCAGGCGCTGGAGCGCGTGGCGGGCTGGGTCGGCGCGCTGTCGGGCACGCTGGGGCCGGGCCGGTGACGGTGTTCCGCACGCCCAGCCGCGACCCGCAGGGGCTCGGCATGACCTCGCAGCGCGCGCGCGACCGGCTCATCGAGCGGCTGCGCGCCGAGGGCATCGCCGACCGGCGGGTGCTGGACGTGATCCGCGCGCTGCCGAGACACCTGTTCGTCGACGAAGGGCTGGAGTCGCGCGCCTACGAGGACTCCGCGCTGCCGATCGGGCAGGGTCAGACCATTTCCCAGCCGTGGGTGGTGGCGCGCATGACCGAGGCGCTGATCGAACATGGCGTTCCGGCCAAGGTGCTGGAGATCGGTACCGGGTCGGGCTACCAGGCGGCGGTGCTGTCGCAACTGGTGCCCGTGGTCTACAGCGTCGAACGCATCATGAGCCTGCTGCGGCAGGCGCGCCTGCGCCTTCGCAAGGCCGGCATCGCCAACGTCAAGGCGCGCCACGACGACGGCCGCCGCGGCTGGCCGGAGGAAGCGCCGTTCGATGCCATCATCGTCACCGCCGCCGGCGAGGCGATCGAGCCCGCGTTGCTCGGTCAACTCGCACCGGGCGGCGTGCTGGTCGCCCCGGTCGGGCCGCCTGCGAAACAGGGACTGGTGCGCGTGCGGCGGACGGCCGACGGCACCCGCCGGGAGGTCCTGGGGCCGGCGAGCTTCGTCCCGCTGCTCGGAGGCATCGTTTGAGCGTGGGCGCATCGCAGGGCAGCCGGTCGCTCGCCGCGCTGCCTGCGCTGCTGCTGGCAGCCTGCGCCACGGTCAACGACGCCCCGGTGGTGGACTTGTCCACGGATCGTGGTGCGCCGTCGCGAGCGCCACGGGTCGAGCCGACGCCGTCGACGCGGTCGGCCGCAGCGGTCGAATACGTGGTCTCCGCCGGAGACACGCTCTACGGCATCGCGTTCCGTCATGGCCTCGACTACCGCAGCCTCGCCGAGTGGAACCGCATCCTGCCGCCGTTCACCATCCGCCCGGGCGAGGTGCTGCGCCTGCAGGCGGACGCAGCGGGTGCCGCCCCAGCGTCGCGGCCGGCTTCCACCGCGGCTTCGGCGCCGCCGCCGAAACCGCCGCTTGTGGCGGGCGCGGCACCGTCGGCGGTCGAGCCGGCGCCCGACACGGTGATGCTGGCCGGACCTGAACCCGGAGACGTTCCGCCGCCGGGCGAGGCGCTGACTTACGGCATCGATCCGGTTACGGCCCCGGCGCCGGAGGTCGACGACGCGTCCGACGCCGGACCGGCAGCGCTGGCCGCCACCGCGCGGCCCAGCCCGTTGCCGCCGGCCGGTCCATCGGTCCCGACGGGTCTGCTGCCGGTCCCGACCGGCCGCGCGCCCGATGGTGGGGCGCTGCCGGGCGCGCTCCCGGCCGTCGTTCCCGCCGCGCCGCCGCCCTCCGGCGCGCTGGCCCGCGCGGTCGCCGAACCCGTGTCGCCGGGTCCGGCGGCGGCGATGGCGGGTTCGGACGGTCCGGGGGTGGAACCCGCGGTGCCGGTCGCTGGCGGTCCGGCGCGCACCGTCGGTGGCGTGCGCTGGCGCTGGCCGGCGCAGGGCACCCTGGTCGAGCGCTTCGCCGCGGGCGATCCGGCGCGCCAGGGCATCGACCTGCGCGGCCGCGCGGGCGCCGCAGTGGTGGCGGCCGCCGACGGGGAGGTGGTGTACAGCGGCAACGGCCTGGTCGGCTATGGCGAACTGATCATCATCAAGCACTCCGCCGAGTTCCTGTCCGCCTACGGCCACAACCGGCGCCGGCTGGTTGCCGAGGGCGAACGCGTGCGCTCCGGGCAAGCGATCGCGGAGATGGGCCGCGCGCCCAACGGGTTCGACGCCCTGCACTTCGAGGTCCGCCGCGCCGGCCGGCCTGTCGACCCGCTGCAGTTCCTGCCGCCGCGCTGAGTACGGCGGGCGGGCTTACGCGACCCTCGGCCAACGACAGCGAGCCTGCCATGCACCGCGAGTCCGCGTCCGATCCGTCGTTGACGCCCGCCGATCTCGACCTGCTGGTCGGCTCGGTCGAGCCGCAGGACGAGGAAACACGCAACTCCACGACCGCCTATCTGAACGAAATCGGCCTGATCCCGCTTCTGCCGGTGGACGACGAGCTGCGGCTGGCCCGTGGGGTGCGCGCCGGCGACGCAGAGGCGCGGCGGTGCATGATCGAGGCCAACTTGAGGCTGGTGGTATCGGTCGCGCGTGCCTACGCCGGCCGCGGCATGGCTCTGCTGGACCTGATCGCCGAGGGCAACCTCGGCCTGATCCGGGCGGTCGAGAAGTTCGATCCCGAGCGTGGCTTCCGCTTCTCGACCTACGCGATGTGGTGGATCCGGCAGGCGATCGAGCGCGGCCTGATCCAGCAGAGCCGGACCGTTCGCCTGCCGGTGCATGTGGTCCGCGAGCTCGCCGCCGTGCTGCGCGCCAGCCGCGAGCTGACCCGCGGCCTCGGTCAAGCGCCGAGCCTGGACGTGGTGGCGCAGACCGTCGGCAAGTCGCCGGACGAGGTCGCGCAGTTGTTCAGCCTCAACGAGCGCATGACCTCGCTCGAACAACCGCTGTCGGCCGACGACGACCGCGCGCTGGCCGGGGCGCTGGCCGACGAGGCCGAACAGGGCCCGCTGGCACTGCTCGCTGATGTCGCGGCCGACAACCGGCTCGACGACTGGCTGTCGCGCCTGAGCCCGCGCCAGCGCGAGGTGATCGAATGCCGCTACGGCCTCGGCGATCGGCCGGTGCACAGCCTCGCCGAGACCGCGGCGACGCTCGGTGTCACGCGCGAACGCGTGCGCCAGATCCAGATGGAGGCGCTGGAGCGCCTGCGCCGCTACTGCGCCGCCGAGGGCCTGCTGCGCGAGGGCCTCGGCGATCCTTAAAAGGCCCCCGAAGAACAGCCTCTCCGACAGGCCATGGATGGCCCGCGCGCGGGTCATGCACGCCAGTGCACGATTCGCGGGAGCGAGTCCGGAACTGTGCCGGGCTCGCGACTGGAAAAACCCTCAGGACCTGGGTTTTCTTCAAGCGCTCTGAACCGCTTCTCCAGCCGTGGTCGAGGCGGAAATCCACCGGCACCCGGCCGAGTACTTCCACCGCGCGCCCGTTCCCAGTCGCGGGCTGGAAGCGCCAGCGGCGCACCACCCGCCGGGGCGCGGCGTCCCCCAGCGCCGGAATTCCCCTGCTGCGCGCCCGCTCGATCGCCAGCGGCGGGCCGTCGCCGTCGCCCCGCACCTGCCGGCGATGCTTCGCTTGCCTGCGGGCGCCATCGATCATTGCGCGGCGCGCGGGACGGGATCAGAGGTTCCCTGGCTGCGCGCCAGCACCCGGCGGGCGCCCGCCCAGCGCCGTTTCCAGTAGCGGTCGTCGAGCCGGTCGATGCGTACCGCGGCGCCGCGACTCGGCGCATGGACGAAACGACCGCCGCCGACATAGATGCCGACATGGGAGACGCGGCTGCCGCGGATGCGGAAGAACACGAGGTCGCCCGGCGCGAGCTCGCCCGGGCCCACGCTCGGCGCGGGCATCCTCGCCATGTCGGCGGAAGCGCGCGGCAGCGCGAGCGTCGGGTGATCGCGGAACACCCAGCGCACCAGCCCGGAGCAGTCGAAGCCGGTTTCCGGCGTTGTGCCGCCGAAACGGTAGCGCACGCCCAGTTCGGCCAATGCGCGCAG
>DHLY01000053.1:37279-39515 GCA_002405525.1 Proteobacteria bacterium UBA4656 | reverse complement strand
GCGGGCCCGCGACGGCGTCGGGCAGCGGCAGCGCTTCGGAGACCGGGCGCCGGGGCACACCGGCGCAGCCGGCCACCGCGAGAGCGGACAGCACGACCAGCCAGTGCGGGAACGGAAGCGGCCTCGGCATGCGCCACCGAAGGTCGCCAAGCACGGCGCGACTGTCAACCCGGTCGCCGCAGGTGGCGCCGCCGCAGTGCCCCGCGTGCGCCTGTCACCTCGGCTGCCCTACCATCGGCGCCCCTGTCCGGCGCTGCGCCCCCGATGCCCATCGTCCTGCTCGATGCGCCCAGCAATCTCGGCCTCATGCGCCCCGCGTCGGACCGCGAGCCCGGCGTGCGCTTCGCGCCCTGGCAACTGCGCCGCCTCGGACTCGCCGAGCGCCTTGGCGCGCTCGACGGCGGCCACGTCGAACCACCGCCCTACGACGGCCTGCGCGACCTCGCCACCGGCGTGCTGCACGGCGCGGCGATCTCGCGCTACGCACTGGCGCTGGCCGACGCACTCGGCCTGCCGCTGGAGCGCGGCGACTTCCCGCTGGTGCTCGGCGGCGACTGCAGCATCGTCCTCGGTTGCGCGCTGGCGTTGCGTCGCCGTGGGCGCCACGGCCTGCTGTTCGTCGACGGCCATCGCGACCTGCTGCGGCCGGAAGCGACCACGCATGCCGCCGCTGCCGGGATGTCGCTGGCCTTCGCCACCGGCCATGGGCCGAACCTGTCGACCCGGATCGACGGCCACCTGCCGCTGGTCGCTCCGGCCGATGTGCTGCTGTTCGGGCATCGCGACGCGGACCGTTGGTACGACGCTTCGCTGCTGGCCGTCGCCAACGACGCGATGCGCAGCCTGTCGCTGGACGCGGCGCGGCGGATCGACATCGATCGCGCGTTCGGGCAGCGGATGGCGGCGTTCGCCGGCTGCGGAATCGACGGCTTCTGGCTGCATTTCGACGCCGACGTGCTCGACGACCGGGTGATGGCCGCGGTCGATGCGCGACAGCCCGAGGGGATGACCGCCGATGAAGCCGTGCGCCTGCTGCGCGCGGCGGTCAGCAGTGGGCGCTGTCGCGGCTTGCAGCTTTCGAACTACGATCCCGAGCGCGATCCGGGCCTCGCCTGCGGGCGCGTGCTGGTCGACATCCTGGCCGAGGGCCTCGATGCGCTGCGCGGGCCGGTCGCCGCCGTCGATGGGGACGGCGCACCGGGCGAGCCGGTAGAGTAGGCGCCGCCCGATGTGCGTCCACCGATGAAGATCGAACCTCGAACCGTCGCGATTTTCCACTACGACCTCGCCGATGGCGCCGGCCGGCGCATCGAGTCCTCGCGGACCGGTCGGCCGCTGGCGGTGCTGCACGGCGCCGGCAACGTCATCGCCGGCGTGGAAGCCGCACTTGCAGGTCGCGAACCCGGCGCGCGCTTCACGGTCACCGTGCCGCCGGAGCAGGGCTATGGCGAGCGTCGCGACGGTCTCGTCCAACGAGTGCCGAAGAAGCACCTGCGAGATCCGCAGCGCCTGCGCCCGGGAGACACCACGGTACTGGTCACTCGCGACGGCCTGCGGATGGTCAGCGTGTTGAAGGTCGGGCAGAGCGTGGTCGACGTCGACCTCAACCATCCGATGGCGGGGCGCACCCTGGTGTTCGCTATCGAAGTGCTGGCGGTGCGCGAAGCCACGCCCGAGGAAATCGAGCACGGGCACGCCCACGAGCCGGGCGGGCATCCGCACTGAGCCGGCGGTGGGCGCGGCCCCCGTGGTCCGAGGTTTCCTGCCCGCCGATGCCGCGGCGTGCGCCGCCATCTACGCACCCTTCGTCGCGCACACCACGGTCAGCCTGGAGATCGACCCGCCGGACGCCGCGGAGATCGCGCGTCGCTTCGCGGCCCTGCTGGACGCCGGCTATCCGGTGCTGGTGGCGGACGCCGCGGGGCGAATCGCCGGCTTCGCCTACGCGGGTGCGTTCCGGCCGCGCCCGGGCTACCGTCAGACGGTCGAACACTCGCTGTACGTTGACTCCGACGCGCAGCGCGCCGGCATCGGCGCCGCACTGCTCGCGGCCGTGGTCGAGGCCTGTCGCGCGCGCGGCTTCCGGCGCATGGTCGGGGTGATCTCCGATCCCGGACGCTCGCATTCGCTCGGCTTCCACCTCGGCCGAGGCTTCGCACTGGCCGGCACCCTGCACGGTGTCGGCCACAAGTTCGGTCGCGACCTCGACGTGGTGCTGGTCGAACGCGCGCTCGAC
>DHLY01000053.1:0-37080 GCA_002405525.1 Proteobacteria bacterium UBA4656 | reverse complement strand
CGTCCGGACCTGCGCCGGAATCGTGACTGGAGAAACCCCGAGGATGCGGTTTTTTCCCCGGGCTCCGAGCGCGCAACGGCAACCGCAACGGCGAACCTCCGGGCAGGGTTCCACGCCTTGCGGTGCCCGGCTGGTTGCGGATGCGCGCGGAACCCGCGCGGCCCTGCACCCTCCGGTAGTGTTTCCCTGGTCGGTCGTCGAGAAAGCCTTGTCGCGCGCTTTATGCGTGTCGCGAGTCCGGCACATGCGCGCATCGGCTCGCGCCGAATCAATCGCTTGTGCGATCGATGCGCGAGCGCGGGATCCGTGCCGCGCGCCAGCGGGGTGCCTCTCGACACCCTGCTAGTCTTCGGGTGCCCCCGGAGATCCAGCGCATGCGCCTGCCCATCATCCTTTGCGCCACCTTGCTGGCCGGCTGCGTGGCGGTGCCGGCGCTGCCCCCGGTCGCGGCGCCCGACTACGACGTACTGGTGCGCGGCGGAACCTTCCATGACGGCAGCGGCGGCGCCCCGCGGCAGGCCGACATCGGCATCCGCGGCGATCGCGTGGCGGCGGTCGGCCACCTCGGCGGGGCGACCGCGACCACGGTCGTGGATGCCGCCGGACTCGCCGTCGCGCCGGGCTTCATCAACATGCTGTCGTGGTCGACCGAGTCCCTGATGGCCGACCCGCGCGCGCTCAGCGACCTCAAGCAGGGCGTCACGCTGGAGGTGTTCGGCGAGGGCAGCTCGATGGGCCCGCTGAACGAGTCCATGCGCGCCACCGCGCTGGCGCGCCAGTCCGACATCCGCTACGACATCGACTGGACCACCCTGGCCGGCTGGCTGGAGGGCCTCGAGCGGCGCGGCGTGGCGGTCAACGTGGCGAGTTTCGTCGGCGCCACCACGGTGCGGGTGCATGAGCTCGGCTACGCCAACCGGCCGCCGACGGTGGAGGAACTGGCGCGCATGCAGGAACTGGTGCGCGAGGCCATGCGCGAAGGCGCGCTCGGGGTCGGCGCATCGCTGATCTATGCACCGGCGTTCTACGCACAGACCCCGGAACTGGTCGCGCTGGCTGCCGCTGCCGGCGAATACGGCGGCGGCTACATCGCGCACCTGCGCAGCGAGGCCGACCGCTTCGTCGAAGCGCTGGACGAACTCATCGCCATCGCCCGCGACGCCGGCGTACGCGCCGAGGTCTACCACCTCAAGGCCGCCGGCCGGCACAACTGGCCGAAGATGGCGCAGGCCATCGCGCGGATCGAGGCTGCCCGTGCCGAGGGGCTTCCGGTGTCGGCCAACATGTACACCTATGTCGCCGGCGCGACCGGGCTCGATGCGGCGATGCCGCCGTGGGTGCAGGAGGGCGGCCTTGAGGCGTGGATCGCCCGCCTGCGCGACCCTGCGCAGCGCGCCCAGACCCTCGAGGCCATGCGCACGCCCTCGCCGCTGTGGGAGAACCTCTACCGGATGGCGGGTACGCCGGAGAACCTGAAGTTCATCGGTTTCCGCAATCCCGCGCTGAGGCCCCTGACCGGCAAGACCCTGGCGCAGGTCATGGCCGAGCGCGGCACCGACGCCGAGAACACCATGATCGACCTCGTGATCGAGGACGGTTCGCGGGTTGACACCGCCTATTTTCTGATGAGCGAGGACAACGTCGAGCTCGGCATCCGCCAGCCTTGGGTGTCGTTCGGTTCCGACGCCGAGGCCAGCGCGCCGGAGGGCGTGTTCCTGCTCGCGTCCACCCATCCGCGCGCCTACGGCAACTTCGCGCGGCTTCTCGGCCATTACGTGCGCGAGCGCGGCGTGATCCCGCTGCCGGAAGCGATCCACCGCCTGACCCGGCTGCCGGCGCAGAACTGGCGACTGACCGGCCGCGGCTGTCTCGATCCCGGCTGCTTCGCGGACCTGGTTGTCTTCGACCCGGCGACGATCAGCGACCACGCCACGTTCGACCAGCCGCAGCGCTTCGCCACCGGGGTGCGCGATGTGCTGGTCAACGGCGTGCCGGTGCTGCGCGATGGCGCGCACACCGGCGCGCTCCCGGGCCGCGTGGTGCGTGGGCCCGGATGGCGTCAGCCCTGAAAGGCCGTGAAAGAGCAGATTCCCAGGCAGGCCGTGGGTGACCTTCGCGCGGGTCATGCACGCAAGTGCATGACCCGCGGGAGCGGGTCCGGACCTGTGCCGGACTCTCGACTGGTAGAACCCGCAGGATATGGGTTTTTTCACAGGCGCTGAGCGAGGCTGCGCCGGCCGCGGGGCAGGTCGTACAATCGGGCGATGCGCGACGACAACGACGTACTGGTGCTCGGCGGTGGCGTGGTCGGCCTGGCCTGCGCCGTCCACCTGCTGCGCGCCGGGCGCGGCGTGACCGTGCTCGAGCGCGGGCGCGCGGGCGGCGCGACCTCGCGCGGCAACTGCGGCACCATCACGCCCAGCCACGCCGCGCCGCTGGCGATGCCCGGCATGGTGGCGAAGGCGCTCAAGTACCTGGGCCAGCCGGACGCGCCGTTCCGCATCGCGCCGCGCTTCGATCCCGCGCTGTTCGGCTGGCTGCTGCGCTTCGCCGGGCGCTGCAACTGGACTACCTTCGACGCGACCACGCGCGTCAAGGGCCGCTTTCTGCTGCACGCCAGGCGCAGCCTCGCCGCGCTGGTGCGCGACCAGGCCCTGCAGTGCGGGTTCGAGGAGCTGGGTACCCTGTATTGCTGGCGCGACGCGCGCGCCTTCGAGCAGTCGGCATGGCTGCCGCGCGCGCTGGCCGCGGTCGGGATCGAGATCCGCGCCCTCGACGGCGCCGCGGCCCGCGCCATGGAGCCGGCGCTCAACGACAGCATCGTGGCCGCCTACCACAATCCGGGCGACGCCCACCTGAGGCCGGACCGCTACGTCGCCGAACTCGCGCGCCGGGTGCGCGAACTCGGCGGCGCGATCGTCGAGGACACCGCGGTGGAGCACTTTTTCGGCGATGGCGATCGCATCGCCGGGGTCGCCGCCGGAGGACGCCGCTGGACCGGGCGCGACGTGGTGTTCGCGCTCGGCGCCTGGTCGCCCGCGCTGGGCGCACGGATCGGCCTCGACCTGCCCATCCAGCCTGGAAAGGGCTACTCGATCACCTACGAGCGGCCTGCGCTGGCGCCACGCATCCCGTTGGTGTGCAAGGAGCGCAGCGTTTGTGTCACCGCCTGGGACGACGGTTTCCGGCTCGGCAGCACGATGGAGTTCGCCGGGTATGACGAATCGCTCAATCGCGTGCGGCTCGATGCCCTGGTGCGCGGCGCGCGCGAGTATCTGCGCGAGCCGGAGGGCCCGCGGCGGGTCGAGGAGTGGTACGGCTGGCGCCCGATGACCTGGGACGACTTGCCGATCGTCGGCCGTGCGCGCAACTGGCGCAACCTGGTGCTCGCCACCGGCCACGGGATGCTCGGGGTCACGATGTCCGCCGTCACCGGCGAGTTGGTGCGCGACCTGGTGCTGGGCGCGCGGCCGGACTTCGACCCCGCGCCCCTGTCCCCGGCGCGCTTCGGAACCTGAAGGCGCGGCTGCCTCCGGCCGGCGGCGGCGCGCTGCGGATCCGCGCGCGGCATGCCATGATCGGGCTGGACACGCGATCGCCCGGAGGTTTGACGATGCGCCTCGCCAAATTGCTCGCACTGCCGCTCGCCGCGGTCGCGGCCTCAGGCCAGCCGGTCGCCGCAGCCGGCGCGGAGCCGGTAGCCGGCTCCGCCGCGCCCGTTCTGCCTTCGGTGCAGATCGACATCGAGCCGGGCGCCGACAGCGGGCAATTCCAGGTCAGCGCACGCGTCTTCGACCTCGGCAGCCGGCGGGTCCTGGCCACGCCGCAGCTGGTGATCCAGCAGGGCGTGCCGTCCAGCACCGAGGTGCGCGGCCCCGACGGGACCTTCACCGTGCGTATCGAGGCCGGGGTGGATCCCACCGGCACCAGCGCGCAGTGGAGTTACACCATCATCGAGCAGGGCGTGGTGATCGCCGATTCGCGCGGCACGGTGACCCTGTCCCGGCCGCGCCAGGCCGGCTACTGAGTCGCCCTTCGCCGCCGCCCACCCCGGAACGGCGCGTGCAGGCCTTCATCCTCGAGAGTGGCGCGGTGCCGCTGCTGGTCAGCCTTCCGCACGACGGCACACACCTGCCCGACGCGATGCTCGCGCGCCTTACCCCCGCGGCGCGCGCGCTGCCGGACACCGACTGGCACCTCGCGCGGCTGTACGCCGTGGCGCGCGCGCTCGACGCGTCGATCCTGCGCCCGCTGGCGTCGCGCTACGTGGTGGACCTCAACCGCTCGCCCGTCGGGGAAGCCTTGTATCCCGGCCGGCTCGAGACCGGACTGGTGCCCCTGTCCACGTTCGATGGGGCTGCGGTCTGGCGCGAGGGCGCCGCGCCGGACGCCGCCGAGGTCGCGGCGCGGGTGGATGCCTGGTGGCGCCCGTACCACGCCGCGCTGGCCGGCGAGATCGCGCGCCTTCGCAGCCGCCATCCGCGGGTGGTGCTGTGGGAAGGACATTCGATCCGCTCGCGCGTGCCGCTGCTGTTCGACGGCCGCCTGCCGGACTTCAATCTCGGCACCGCCGACGGCGCGAGCTGCGATCCGCGCCTGCGCGAGTCGCTGGCGCGCGAGATCGCCTCGTTCGTGGACCGCAGCCACGCCGTCGACGGTCGCTTCAAGGGGGGGTGGATCACCCGTCACTATGGTCGGCCGCGCGACGGCGTGCACGCGGTTCAGCTCGAACTCGCGCAATGCACCTACATGGACGAGGACGCGTTCGCGTGGGACGACGCGGCGGCATCCGTGGTGCAGCGCGAAATCGGGCGCCTGCTGCGACGCTGCCTCGACTTCGCGACCTGAGGCGGCGCTTCACGCGGGCGCCGCGCCGCGCGCCGCCGGTGTTTCAGAGGCCGGCCGGCGGGCCCGCGGCGACCGTTGCCGCCACCGCGCGGATCCGCGCCAGCATGGCCGCCAGGCCGTTGCTGCGGCTCTGCGACAGGTGGGCGCGCAGGCCGATGGCGTCGATGAAGCGCGGCTCGATGGCGAGAATCTCCGCCGAGCTGCGGCCGGAATAGACGCGCAGCAGCAGCGCGATCAGGCCCTGCACGATGCTGGAGTCGCTGGCGGCCTCGAAGTCGAGCCTCGTGGCGTCGCCGTGCGGCACGATCCACACCTGCGACTGGCAGCCGCTGACCTTGTGGCCCTCGGTGCGCAGCGCCTCGGGCAGCGGTGGCAGCCTGCGGCCGCAGTCGATCAGGTACTGGTAGCGCTCGGTCCAGTCCCCGAATTGGGCGAACTCCGCGGTGATCTCGTCCTGCACGGACTCCGCGCTGGCGCTCATCGGCTGGCGGCCTTCCAGCGCGGGCCCTGGGGTGTGTCCTCGACCGCAATGCCGAGCGCGGTGAGTTCGGCGCGGACCGCGTCGGCGCGCGCGAAGTCGCGCGCCTTCTTCGCGGCCTGGCGCTCCTCGACGAGCGACTGCACGCGGGCTTCGTCGACCGCGATGGCCGGCTGCGACTGCGCGAACCAGGTCGCGGGGTCCTGCTGGAGCAGGCCGAGCAGCCGGCCGCCGGACAGAAGCGCCGACTTGCACGCGGACCGCGCCGCCGGGCCTTCCGCGCGTCGCGCGTCGGCGGCGAGTTCGCTCAGCGCAGCCAGCGCCTTGGGAGTGTTGAGGTCGTCGCACAGCGCGGCCTCGATGGGATCCGGAACGGCGGCGTCGGCATCCGCTGCCACGTTGCCGAGGTCGCGCAGCGTGCCGTACAGCCCGTCGAGCGTGCGGATCACCTGGTCGATGGTGGCATCCGACCAGTCCAGCGGTTGCCGGTAGTGGCCCTTGAGCAGGAACAAGCGCAGGGCCTCGGCGGGGAAGCGCAGTCGCAGGTCGTTGACGACGAGCGTGTTGCCCAGAGATTTCGACATCTTGGCGCCGTCGACGGTCACGAAGCCATTGTGCAGCCAGTAGCGGGCGAAAACCCGGCCGCCGTGGGCGCAGGTACTCTGCGCGACCTCGTTCTCGTGGTGCGGGAACTTGAGGTCGGCGCCGCCGGCGTGGATGTCGATGGTCTCGCCGAGATGCACCTCGCTCATCGCGGAGCACTCGATGTGCCAGCCGGGGCGGCCGCGGCCCCAGGGCGAGTCCCAGCCCGGCAGGTCCGGCGTGGACGGTTTCCACAGCACGAAGTCTCCGGGATGGCGTTTATAGGGAGCGATTTCGACCCGGGCGCCGGCGATCATCTCCTCGATCGAGCGGCCCGAGAGCCGGCCGTAGTCGGCGAAAGTCTCGATCGCGAACAGGACGTGGCCTTCGGCCGCGTAGGCGTGGCCGGAAGCGACCAGGCGCTCGATCATCGACACGATCGGGCCGATGGTGGCGGTCGCCCGCGGCTCGAAGTCGGGCGGGGCCACACCCAGCGCCGCCATGTCCTCGTGGTAGGCCGCGGTGAAGCGGTCGGTGATGACCGAGATCGGCACGCCGAGTTCGGCCGCTGCGGCGTTGATCTTGTCGTCGATATCGGTGATGTTGCGGGCGTAGACCACCGTCGGGTACCGGCGGCGCAGCAGGCGCGCCAGCAGGTCGAACACCACCGCCGGGCGACCGTTGCCGATGTGGGCGTAGTTGTAGACCGTCGGCCCGCAAGCGTACATGGTCACCCGGGCAGGGTCGGCGGGATCGAAGACCTCGCGTCGGCGCGTGAGGGAGTTGTGCAGGACCAGGTCCATCGGTGGGCAAGGGCGGGGCAGGGTGACCCCCAATTGTAACGCCCGCTGACCGGGCCGCCCGATCTCAGTCCCGGTTCAGGCGCTCCGACCCCATAATCGCGTCATGGTCCATTGAGTGGCGTCCGCCCCGCAGGGGCAGAGTGCCCGAGGAGTCCCCCATGCGAACCCGTTCGATCGCCTTCGCACTCGGCCTGCTGGCAACCGGGCTGGCCGTCGCCCAGCCCCGCTACGACGATCGCTACGACGACCGCTATGCCCCGCCGGGCGGCGGGGAGAACGTAGCCTTCGCCTACGCGGACGTGTTGCGCGCCAGCCCCGTCTACGAGACCTTCCGCAGCAGCGAGCCGCGCGAGGAGTGTTACGACGAGCGGGTCGAGCGGCGTGGTGGCGACGGCACCGGCGGCGCCGTGCTCGGCGCCATCATCGGCGGCGCGCTGGGCAACCAGGTCGGCAAGGGCGACGGCCGCAAGGCCGCCACCATGGCGGGTGCAGTGATCGGCGGCACGATCGGCCACGACCAGGCGACCCGCGGTGATCGCTATGCCGGGGTCGAGCGGCGTTGCCGGATCATCGATGACGTGCGGGACGAGCGCCGTCTGGTCGGCTACGACGTCGAGTACCGCTACCGCGGCGAGGTCTACATGTCCCGTCTCGACTTCGACCCCGGCGACAAGCTGCGGGTGCGGGTGTCGGTCTCCCCCGCCGACTGACGTGCGGGAGCGCGGTCGTCTCGCGGGCGCGCCCCGTGTTGCGCCACCCCGGAGCGCGTGATTCAATCTGCGGATGGCTTGCCGCCGGACCGACGCCGACGTCCTCACTTCCGCCCGCATGGCTTCGGGCATGACCTCGCGCGCGCGCCGACCCTAGCCGCCAGCCGCTGGGTCCAGGTCCGTCACCTTCTCGACGCCTTCGAAGCCCAGCCTCCGCGCTGGGCTTTTTCGTTTCCAGGACCTCCGATCATGACGCTGCGCCACTTCATCACCACCCAGGACCTCTCCCGCGCCGAGTTGGACGAGTTGCTCTCGGAAGCGGCGCGCTTCAAGCGCTCGAAGCTGGGCGATGACCTGCGCGGCCAGGCCATTGCGCTGCTGTTTTTCAACAGTTCCATGCGCACGCGCACCTCGTTCGAACTGGGCGCGTGGCAACTCGGTGGCAAGGCGATCGTGCTGGCGCCCGGCAAGGACGCCTGGGGCATCGAGTTCGAGTCGGCCAAGGTCATGGACGGCGAACCGGAGGAGCACGTGGCGGAAGTCGCGCGCGTGCTGTCGCGTTACGTCGACCTGATCGGCGTGCGCGCCTTCCCGAAGTTCGTCGACTGGTCGGTGGACCGCGAGGACCGGGTCATCAAGGCTTTCGCGAAGCACGCCACGGTGCCGGTGATCAACATGGAGACGATCACCCATCCGTGCCAGGAGCTGGCCCACGCGATGGCACTGCGCGAGCGCTTCGGCCCAGACCTGCGCGGGCGCAAGTACGTGCTGACCTGGACCTATCACCCCAAGCCGCTGAACACGGCGGTCGCCAACTCGGCGCTGCTGATCGCCACCCGGCTGGGCATGGACGTCACCTTGCTGTGCCCGACGCCGGAGTACCTGCTCGACCCGCAGTACATGGACGCCGCGGCTGCGAACGTCGCCGAGAGCGGCGGGTCGCTCGAGGTCAGCCACGACATCGAGTCCAGCTACCGCGGAGCCCACGTGGTGTACGCAAAGAGTTGGGGCGCGCTGCCCTACTTCGGCAACTGGGCCCCGGAACTGCCGATCCGCGAGCGCTACCGGCATTTCATCGTCGACGAGGCCAAGATGGCGCTCACCGACGGTGGATTGTTCAGCCACTGCCTGCCGCTGCGCCGCAACGTCAAAGCCACGGACGGCGTGATGGACGCGCCGTACTGCTTTGCCATCGACGAGGCGGAGAACCGCCTGCACGTCCAGAAGGCGGTGATGACGGCGATGCTGCGCTGGAGCGGAATGTAGAGGGATAAGTGGGGAATGGCACGCAGACATCGACGATCCGCCGTCGAGCGATTCGTCGAAGCCCGCCAGCCACGCAACACTTGCCGATTGGCCGCTCTCGGCAAGGCACGCCAAGCCCGAATCCGCACCCGAACGAACCCTGCAGGACCTCGCACCATGACCGACAAGAAGATCGTCCTCGCGTTTTCCGGCGGCCTCGACACCTCGTTCTGCGTGCCGTGGCTGCGCGAGCGCGGTTATGCCGTCCACACCCTGTTCTGCGACACCGGCGGCGTCGACGCCGCCGAGGTGGACTGGATCGCGGCGCGGGCTAAGGAGCTCGGCGCGGTCGAACACCGGACGGTCGACGCTTCGCAGTCGATCTGGGACGAGTTCGTGGTGCCGCTGGTGCAGGGCGGCCAGTGGTACCAGAACCAATACCCGTTGCTCACCTCGGACCGCTATCTCATCGTCAAGCACTCGCTGGCCTGGTGCGACGAACTGGGCAGCCGGCACTTCGCGCACGGCTGCACCGGCATGGGCAATGACCAGGTTCGCTTCGACGTCACTGCGCGTGCGCTCGGCAATTACGTGATCGTGGCGCCGATCCGCGAGATCCAGAAGGAACACACCGAGGTCCGCGCCTACGAGCAGCGATGGCTGGAGGAGCGCGGCATCAGCGTGCGCGCCAGGCAGAAGAGCTACACGATCAACGAAAACGTGCTCGGGGTGACGCTCTCCGGCGGCGAGATCGACCGTTGGGAGGCGCCCGGCGAGGGCGCACGCGGCTGGTGCGCGCCGGCCGGCCAGTGGCCTGCGCATCCGCTGGCGGTGAAGATCGGTTTCGAGCGGGGCGTGGCGGTGGCGCTCGATGGCGAGCGTTTGCCGGGCCCCGAGATCCTCAAGCGGCTGAATCGCGCGCTGGCGGCCTACGGCGTCGGTCGTGGCCTCTACACCGGCGACACCACGATCGGGCTCAAAGGCCGCATCGTGTTCGAGGCGCCGGGCCTGACCGCTCTGCATGTCGCGCACCGCGCGCTCGAGGAAGCGGTGGCGACCCGGCATCAGAACCGCTTCAAGCCGACCGTGGCGCAGAAGTGGGTGGAGCTCGTCTACGAGGGCTTCTTCTACGAACCGCTCAAGCACGACGTCGAGGCCTACCTGCAGTCCAGCCAGGCCACCGTCAACGGCAGTGTGACGCTCGAGACCCGCGGTGGCCAGGTCGATGCGGTGGCGATCGAGTCGAAGCATATCCTGCGCAGTGCCAGGGCCACGTATGCGCAGGCTGCCGACTGGGGCGTCGAGGAAGCAGAAGGTTTCATCAAGCTCTACGGCATGTCCAGCGGCCTCTACGCCGAGGTCAACCGCTGACTGTCGAGCGGCTTGATCGAAGAACGCATAGGTCGCGATGAGCGCAGCGAATTGCGCCGCTTTCAGCGCAGCGATCTGACCCGGTGAAATGCGCTGCGCTCATCGGACCACGCGCCTCTTTTTCCTTCGCCATTCGCCTGATCGAACGTCCCCAGGCCAGCCATGCTCGACGACATCCTCCAACTCCTTGCGCGCCTGGTGGCGCACGACACCCGCAACCCGCCGCGGCAGATCGCCGCGGACGGGATCTTCGCCACGCTCATCGAGGCGTTGCCCGGGTTCACACACACCGTGACCGACTACGGCGCGGGGGCGATTACTCTGCTCAGCGTGCGTGGCGCACCGCAGCGGGTCTACAACTTCCACCTCGACACGGTTCCGGCGGCTGCCGGCTGGGCGACCGACCCGCACACCCTGGTGGTCAAGGACGGCCGCGCCTACGGGCTCGGCGCCTGCGACATCAAGGGCGCGGCGGCGGCGATGGCGGCGGTCGCGCGGCACACGCCCGGCGATCTGGCGCTGCTGTTTTCTTCCGACGAAGAGGCCAACGACCCGCGCTGCATCCGCGGCTTTCTCGCCACCCGGCACGGCTTCACCGAGGCCGTGGTGGCCGAGCCCACCCAGGGGCTTGCGCGGCTCATGCACCGCGGCATCGTCTCCGCGCGCGCGCGGTTCGCCGGGATCGCAGGCCACGCCTCCGAGCGCCGGGCGCTGACCGACAGCGCCGTGCACCGGGCGGTCGGCTGGGCGAGCGCGGCGCTCACCTTCGCCCGCGCGCGGCAGGGAGATCGCTTCGAGGAACTCGAGGGGCTGCCGTTCAACCTCGGCCGCATCGACGGCGGGATCAAGGGCAACGTGATCGCCGACGACTGCGAGGTGCGCTTCGGCTTCCGTCCGCTGCCCTCGCAGTCGGTGGATGCGTTGCTTGCGACCTTCCGCAACATGGCTCCGCCGTCCGAACTGGCTGCGTTCGAAGAACTGTTCCGCGGCCCGCCGCTGCCGGCCGGGCAGGGCGAGGCCGCCGCCGCGCAGTTGGCGCAGGGCCGCGCACTGGCCGCGCAACTCGGCCTGCCAGTGGGGCCGGCGGTCAACTTCTGGACGGAAGCTGCGCTGTTCTCCGAGGCGGGGCTGCCGGCCCTGGTGTTCGGCCCAGGCGACATCGCCCAGGCCCACACCGCCGACGAATGGGTGGCCCTCGCGCAACTCGAGTGCGTCGCCCGCCATTACCAGCGCATCCTTGCCTCCGGTTGCTGACCCCATGCAGTCGCACATCGAAGTCCGCAGCACCATCGTCCGCCTGCTGTCCAACATGGGCGGCGCGAAGGAGATCCAGCAGTACCTCAAGCGCTTCGCCCAGCTCGATGCCGAACGCTTCGCGGTGGTCAAGGTCGGCGGTGCGATCCTGGCCGACGACCTCGACAATCTCGTTTCCTCACTCGCCTTCCTGCAGCAGGTCGGACTGACCCCGATCGTGGTCCACGGCGCGGGCCCCCAGCTCAACGAGGAGCTGGCGAAGGAAGGCATCAAGACCCCGATCATCGACGGTCTGCGCGTGACATCGCCCGCGGCCCTGCGCGTGGTGCGCCGCGTCTTCCACGCCGAGAATCTCAAGCTGGTCGAGGCTCTGCAGGCGATGGACGCGCGCGCCAGCTCGATCATCGGCGGCGTGTTCGAGGCCGACTACCTCGACCGGCGCAAGTACCAGCTGGTCGGCGCGGTGAAGGGGGTCAACCTCGCGGCGATCGAGGCCAGCATCGCGGTCGGCTCGATCCCGGTGATCGCGAGTCTCGGCGAGACCGCCGGCGGGCAGATCCTCAACGTCAACGCCGACGTCGCCGCCAACGAACTGGTGTCGGTGCTCAAGCCCTACAAGATCATCTTCCTCACCGGCACCGGCGGCTTGCTTGACGCCGAGGGGGAGCTGATCTCCTCGATCAACCTCAGTACCGACTACGAGCGACTGATGGGGGCCGACTGGGTCAACGGCGGCATGCGCCTGAAGATCCAGCAGATTCATGATCTTTTGAGGAAGCTGCCGCTGTCGTCCTCGGTATCGATCACCAAGCCGGAAGAGCTGGCGAAGGAGCTGTTCACCCACCGTGGCTCGGGCACCCTGCTGCGCCTCGGAGAGAAGGTGATCCGCGCCACCCAGTGGAAGCAGCTCGACCTCAAGAGGCTGCGCGCCTTGATCGAGTCAGGCTTCGGGCGCAAGCTGATGCCGGACTACTTCAGGCGCACGCGGCTGCATCGCGCCTACGTCAGTCAGCACTATCGTGCGGCGCTGATCATCACCCTCGAGGAGGGCGTGCCGCACCTCGACAAATTCGCGGTCGCCAACGATGCGCAGGGCGAGGGCTTGGGTGCGGCCGCCTGGACGCAGATGCGCGCCGAGGTGCCGCGGCTGTTCTGGCGCGCGCGGCCCGGCAATCCGGTCAACGACTTCTACTTCGATGAGGCCGACGGCTGCATCAAGAGCGAGAAGTGGAACGTGTTCTGGTATGGACTGGAGTCGTTCGACGAGATCCAGCGCGCGGTGGTGCACTGCCGTGCGCGACCGGCCACGCTCAAGGGCTGATCCCATGGCGAAACATCGCATCGGCATCGTCGGCGCCCGCGGCTACGTGGGCGCGGAGTTCATCCGCCTGCTGGCCGGGCACCCCGAACTCGAACTCGACTTCGTCGGCTCGCGCGAGCTGGACGGCCGGCTCGTTTCGGAGGTGGTGCCGGAATACCGGGGCGCCGCGCGCTACGCGGCGCTGGAGCCCGACGCGCTGGCGTCCCGGGGCGCGGATGCGCTCCTGCTGGCGCTTCCCAACGGCAAGGCCGCGCCCTGGGTGGGTGCAGCCGACGCGCACGCGCCGGACACTGTGGTGGTCGACGTGTCCGCCGACTACCGCTTCGACGATGGTTGGTTCTACGGACTGCCAGAACTCAACCGGGCCACGTATCTCGGCCAGCGCCGGATCAGCAACCCGGGCTGCTATGCCACCGCAATGCAGCTGGCCCTGGCGCCGATGGCGGAAGTGCTTGCGCGCCCCGCGCAGTGCTTCGGGGTGTCCGGCTACAGCGGCGCCGGCACCATGCCGTCCGACAAGAACGACACGGTGAAGCTGCGCGACAACCTGATGCCGTATTCGCTGGTCGGCCATCTGCACGAGCGCGAGGTCACGCGCCACCTCGGGCATCCGGTGGAATTCATCCCGCATGTGGCGCCGCACTTCCGTGGCATCACGATGACGGTCAACATGCACCTGAAGATGAAGATGTGGGCCGGCGAGGTGCGCGATCGCTACCACGCGCGCTACGACGGCGAGCCGCTGCTGCGCATCGGCGACGACCCGCCCTGGGTCAGCCGCATCGCCGGACGCCATGGCGTCGAGATCGGCGGGTTCGCTTTGAGTGCCGACAATCGCCGTCTGGTGGTGGTCGCCACGCTCGACAACCTGCTCAAGGGTGCGGCGACGCAGGCCCTGCAGAACTTCAACCTCGCGCTGGGACTGCCGGAACTCATGGGCATCCCGCGCGACGCGGTGTTCGCGACGGCAGCCGGAACGCGGATCACGCCATGACCCAGCCGCTCTGGCAGAAGGCCGACAGCGTGGTGGACGCCCGCATCATGCGCTTCCTCGCCGGCGAGGACGTGTTGCTCGACCGCGAACTGCTGCCGTACGACATCCGCGCCTCGCGCGCGCACGCCGCGGGTCTGGTGAAGATCGGCATCCTGTCGGCGGACGAGGGTGCGGCGATCGCGCGCGAGCTCGATGTGCTGGCGGCCGACGTGGCGTCCGGCGCCTTCGTTCTCGACGCGCGCTTCGAGGACGGGCACTCGGCGATCGAGGCGCGGCTCACGGAACGGCTCGGCGATACTGGCCGGCGCATCCATACCGGACGCAGCCGCAACGACCAGGTGCTGGTCGCGAGCCGGCTGTATCTGAAGGATCGGTTGGCCGAACTGAAGGTGCTCTGCATCGACATCGCGCGCGTCGCGCTGCGCCGCGCCGATTCCGAGCGTGACCTGCCGATGCCCGGCTACACCCACGTCCAGCGCGCGGTGGTGTCGTCCGCGGGGCTGTGGTGGGCGGGCTGGGCGGAAACCTTGTCCGACAGCGCGATGATCGCGCGCGACGCGCTGGCGGTCGTCGACGCCAATCCGCTCGGGACCGCCGCAGGTTACGGCGTGAACCTGCCGCTGGACCGTGACGGCACCACGGAGTCGCTCGGTTTCGCGCGCCTGCAGGTCAATCCCGCCGCGGCGCAACTGTCGCGTGGCAAGTACGAGTGGCAGGCTTTGGCTGCGCTTTCGCAGGCCCTCGGCGACGTGCGCCGGCTGGCCTGGGATCTGTCGTTGTTCACTACCGCCGAGTTCGGATTCGTGGCACTGCCGCCGCAGTACACGACGGGCTCGTCGATCATGCCCAACAAGCGCAACCCCGACGTGGTCGAACTGCTGCGCGCCAGTCAGGCGGTGACGCTGGGCGCGATGGCGGAGCTTTCGGCACTGCTTTCGCTGCCGTCCGGTTACCAGCGCGACCTGCAGTTCAGCAAGGGGCCGGTGATTCGCGCGCTGCGCCATGGCCTTGACGCGCTGACGCTGGTGCCGGCACTGCTCGCCGAACTGCGCTGGAACGAGGCCGCGCTGCGCGCCGCCATCGAGCCCGCGATGTACGCCACCGACCTCGCGGTGGAGCAGGCAATCGCCGGCGTGCCGTTCAGGGACGCTTATCGGGCCGCGGCGGATGCGGCGCACACGCTGGGCGACCGCACGCCGACGCAGAGCCTGGCGGCGCGGATCTCGCCGGGCGCTTGCGCCGACCTGCGGTTGGACGCGATCGCGGCCCGCATCGCTACCCTGACGCGGTGCTGAAAATCGCCTGCGGTGCGCACGGCGCGGATGCCGCGCACCTGGATCGATCGCTCCGGAGACTGCTGTTGCGGCCGCGGGCGGGGTCGGCGGCCGGGCGCGGTCAGGCGGGCGGGCGCTCGCGCAGAAGGCGCAGAACCAGCGCGATCACGGCGAAGGCACCAAGCCCCAGCACGCCCCACAGCGCCATCCGGGGCCACGGCGGCGGCGGCGCTGCGGTGGTGCGCGCGGCATCGCCGTCGCGCTCGATCGCGGGGCCGGGCGTCGCCAGCGGCGGCGAGAAGCCCGGACCGGCCTGGGATGCCAGTGCATCCAGCGCCCGTTCCAGCGGCCAATCGGGGCGCTTCGAGTCGGCGCTGCCGGCCAGCAGACGGAACGGCCCCGGCCCCTGCGCCAGCAGCACCCAGGCGTCCGGCGTGTACGACAGGCGTAACGCCGGCGGTCTGGCCAGAGGCGGATCGGTGATCACACGCCACTCGCGTGCGCGCGCCACGTCGATCCGGGCCGGTAGGCTGCCCGTCTCGCTGCCCTCGAACGCGATCCGGAACGCGGTTCCCTGGTGGCGCGGTCGCCAACCCGGGTCGCGGCCGTCGCGGCTGTCGATCTGGACCGTCGCGACCGTGTTGAGGTCGGCCGGGATCACTTCGACGGCATCGACCGGGATCGGTCCGGGCGCGCGGTAGAGGAACTCGCCGGCGGCGCCGCCGCGCTCGAAAGCGGCGTCGACCACCGCGGATTGCGGCCAGTCGTCCAGCCGTGCCGGCTGTCCGCGCAGGCGCATCGACAGGGCGGCGACCGGCAGCGTGCCGTCGCCGTCGATCCGGCGCAGCAGCAGATAACGTGCGTGCAGCCCGTCGAGGTCGATCTGCCGCCGCTCGAGCACCCGTCCGCCCTGGTCGAGGCGCAGCAGCGACTGCGGTTCACCGACCATCCGCCAGGTATCGAGGTCGTCGCTGGCCAGTACCTGCACCCGGGCGCGCAGTGCGGGGCCGGCCGCGGGATCCAGCGCCATGTCGAGCGCCATCCGCGCATCCTCGCCGTCGCCGGTGTCCAGCAGCAGGTCGGCCGGGGCGCCCGGCATCATGGCGCCATCGCTGGCGTCGCTGGCCAGGTCGATGCGCCTGAGCGTTCCGGACGCGTCCTGCTCGATCAGCAGCCGGATGCGATCACCGCTGGGCGGTGCGGTCGCGTCGAGGCGAGGCAGGAAGAACGGCGACAGGGGAACCGTGCGCAGCGTCGGGGCGTGCGGAGCCCCCCAGCGCAGCGGCACCGGCCCGAGCGGCACCGGCTCGTCGCGCCCGTTGCGCGCCTCGACATCTCGCAGGTCGGCGAAAGCCGCTTCGCGATAGACCGCAAGCGGCAGGTCGATCCGCCAGGCGCCGGCGCGGGCGGGGTCGACATCGAGGTCGAACTGCACCGCGTGGGCTGCCGAGGCGGTGGGCGCGGCGATGACCAGCACGACGGCGAGGATGGCGTGGCGGATCGTCATGCGGTCTCCGTTTCCCGACGCGGCGGCGAAGGCGCGAACCAGCCGACCAGCACCAGCAGCACGCCCACCGCCAGGAAGGACACGATGCCGGGCAGGTCGCCGATGTAGCCGCGGTCGACCAGCGCGAGTTTGAGCAGCACCAGGGCCATCAGGGCCGCGCCAGCGGTCCACAGCGGGCGCGAGCGGCGCTTCGAGCCGGCGATCCAGGCGCCGACGCCGGCCACGCTCCAGGCCACGGTCAGCGCGGTCTGGGCGATGAAGGAATCGAGGATCGCCGGCGACCAGGGAGCGCCCGTCGCATGGTGGACGCCGCGCAGGGTCATGGTGGTCAGGAGGACGAAGCCGGCAGCCGGCAGCGCCAGCCTCAGCACGACGTCCGCTTCGCCGTCGCGCGCCAGTCGCACGAAGAACAGCAGCACCAGCAGTTGCGCGAGTTCCAGCGGATTGAGCAGCGGCACATAGGGCAGGGGTTGCGCGCCACCCGCGGAGTCCAGCGTCAGGACCCACCAGGCCGCCAGCCCGAGCGCCGCCACCAGGCCCCAGCGGCCCTGGTAGGCGAAGAACCGAGTCGCCAGCGGCCAGCCCGCGATCCGCGGTGCAACCTGCCCGAGCCAGGCCAACGCCAGCAGCGGCGCGATTGCGGCGGCCTCGCGCCAGCCGTCGGACAGTGCGTCGCGGCCCATCGCCCAGAGCTGCGCGCCGGCGAGCGTGGCGATGCCAGCCAGCAGGCCCACGTGGGCCCAGGACAGGCCGCGCTGCAGCGGATCGCGCGCCAGTTCGCGCAGGGCGAGCAGCGCAGCAGCGATCCAGGCGAGCCAGACGGCGCCGTCGGGCAGGTTCAGCGGGCCTTCCCCCGAGGCGTCCAGGCTCAAAAGCGCCAGCGGCGAGCCGGCCACCAGCAGCGCCGCGGCCGGCCAGCCGAGGCGCGGCCACGGCAGCCCGCGGCGCAGCAGTGCGGCCAACAGCATCGTCGACGCGGCGAAGGCCACCCAGGGGGCGTCTCCGCGCCAGCCGATGCCGTGCACGTCGATCTCGCGCGCGCCCGCGATCGACCACCACCACAGACCGAGCAGGAACGGCGGCCAGACACTCCAGCGCCGCCCGCCGACCCGCTCATGCAGCCACGACACCGCGAGGCCGCCGAGCGCCATGCACAGCAGGCCGAGTGCATGCCCGTTGAGCAGCGGCCATTCGCCTGGCCGCGCACTCCAGCCCTCGCCCATCACATCCCAGCACCAGGACGCCGCGGCCAGGCCCTGCAGCAGCCAGCCGGCCACCACTGGGAAGCGGCGCGACTGGCGCAGGCCCAGCCAGACCAGGGCCGCGCCCTGCAGCGCCCATACCGCGGACGTCCAGAGCGCGGACAGCGCGAGCGGCACCGCCAGCGTGGCGAAGGCCACGGCCAGCACCGCGAACGACTGCGCCAGCAGGCGCTGCTCGGTCCGGCGGATCAGCCACGCCGTCAGCGCGGCATACAACGTCGCCACGCCGAGCGCGCAATAGGCGAGCTCCATGCGTTCGTTGTCCAGCAGCGCGGCGGCCAGCGGAAAGGCCAGCACCGGCGCGCCGAAGACGAGAACGCCATCGACGAACCCGCGCTTCGCACCCTCGCCGCGCAGGGCATGCAGCACCGGGATGGCGACGTAGAACAGGAAGAATCCGCCGAGGAAGGGCAGAACGCTCGCGCGCAGGTGCGGCTGGTAGTACTGGAAGCCCCACAGCGTGCCGACGGCGAACGTGAATGCGAAGCCGACCAGGTTCAGCGCGCGCCATGAGCGGAACCAGGCGATCCCGAGCACGGCGAGGTTGAGCAGGGCGTAGCAGGCGAACAGCGCGACGTGGTCACCGCTGCCGGTGTCGATCAGCACCGGTGCAAGGTAGCCGCCGATGAAGGCCAGCAGCGCGAGCGCCAGCGAGTGTTGCAGCACCGCCAGCAGCGCGCCGCTGGCGACCAGCGCCACAGCCAGCGCAAGGGCCAGGCCAGACGGGAGCAGCGCGTGCATTCCGTAGGCCGAGAACACCAGCAACAGCAGCACGCCGAGCGCCGCGCCCTGCAGGCTGAGCGCGAACACCGGCTTCGAATGCCGCTGCAGCCATCCCCATGCCAGCGCCACCAGCGCGCCTGCGGCGACGAAGAGATAGCGGAACTCGATCGGCAGCGCGAACCAGCCTTCATCGACGGCCAGTTTCAGCAGGTAGCCGACGCCGAGGAAGATCAGGACCGCGCCGATCTTCACCGGCAGGTTGCCCTCGAACAGCCAGCGCCTGAGCGTGGCGCTGATGCGCTCGTCGAGCGTGGGCTCGATCGCATACGCGGCCTGCGTGGCGGCGGGCCCGGGTGTGGCGTCCATGTCGCGCGCGGCGGTGAGGTCGGCGATCGATCTCGGCGGTGGGGCGGGACGTGGCGGCGGCGCTGCGCTTTGCGCGCGCGCGGCATCCGGCCATGCCGTTGCCCCGGGTCTTGCGGGTGCAGAAGGCGGCTCCGACGGCTTGGCAGGATCGGGATGCGCAGGCGCTGGGCGTTCGCTCGGGTAGTTGCGGGCCCGGATGGCCCGCGCCATCTGGCCGGAAAGCTCATCCACCCGTCGGCGCAGCACCCAGTGCGAGCCGACGAGGACCCCGAGGGTGGCGCCGGCGAGCAACCCGAACAGGCCAAGCTGCTCGTCGGCGAGAAAGGCTCCGAACAGCGCGCCGAGTATCCCGAGGATCCAGGGCATGGGGGGGCGGGGTGGTGAAGGAAATGGGAGTGTAGCGGCGCGGGGTTCGGGGGGCGTTAGGGACGGGGTTGCTGCGGTTGCCGGCGCGACCGGGCTGAATCGGGTGGTGATCGCGATCGAGGTCGCGATGCGGCGGCACCTTGTCGGGAAGACGCCCCTCTCCCCAACCCCTTGCCGACGAGGGCGCACGCCTTCGCTTCGCCATCCGCGGTGTCGCCGACCGTTCCGGACCGTGCCGCAGCAAAGCCCCTCTCCCGGTGTGAGAGAGGGGTTGGGGAGAGGGGGCGCCTTGACGCACGTCACTGTGCCCACTCATCCGGCCTTCGGCCACCATCTCCCACAAGCAGAGAAGGAAAAGCCCGGCTCAATCACCGGTTGCGCTGTTCTCTCGACCGCAGCGTGTCGATTCGAGACGACGTTTTTCGTCCGGAACAGGGGCAATCTCAGGGCATGGGGGAACGACTGGATTCGCGGGGTGGGGACTGGAGTTTGTGGGGACTGCGGTTCGTGGGGACTGGTAGGCGCGGTGGGGTGGCGCGCGAGGGTCATGGAACGAGAAAGCCCGCCATGGAGGCGGGCTTTTTCGTGGTGACGGCTGACTCGGCTGACGGAGCGTTCGCTTCGTGGGCCGAGTTGAGGGGCTGAATTGGTCGGGGTGAGAGGATTCGAACCTCCGACTTCTACCTCCCGAATCCGATCGCGCACCTAGAGCCGAGGCCAAGGGCAGCGCCAAGCCGTTGATCCGTAATCCTGTTGTGTTTCGCTGTGTCCGGGCGTATCGTCCGCCGTGCTGGTACGGCGCTGGTACGGGAACGGGGCGCGATGAAAGCGAAGCTCACGCGGGCGATGGTCGACCGGGCGAAGCCCGAGGCGAAGCCGTACAAGATCCACGACGTGGAACTGCGCGGCCTGTTCCTGCGCGTGCAGCCGTCCGGGGTGAAGACCTACTACGTCGCCTTCGGCCGCAACCAGGACGCGCCCCTGGGCCGCTGGCCGGTGATGACGCTCGAACAGGCACGCGCCGAGGCCACTAAGGCGCTGGCCGAGGCGATCACACACGGCGCCCCGTTGAAGCACAAGGCGCGCCGCGAGCAACGCGAACAGGCCGCCGGCGAGCGCATCGTGACGCTTGGCGACTTGATGAAGCATCGATACGAGCCGTGGGCGACCGCCGAACGCAAGGCCGGTGCCGCGACGGTGCAGGCGATCAAGGCGCAGTTCGGCACCTGGTACGGCCGCAAGCTCGCCGACCTCACGCCCTGGAACCTGGAACGCTTCAAGGCCGATCGCCTGCGCGCCGGCGTGTCGCCCGTCACCGTGAACCGCGACGTGGTGCGGATCAAGGCCGTGATGAACAAGGCCGTGGAATGGGGCGTGCTGCCGGCCAACCCCTTCGCCAGCGTGAAGCGGGCGAAGGTCGAAGAGGATGGCCGCGTGCGCTACTTGAGTGCGGAAGAGGAAAAGCGGTTGCGCGCCGCACTCGCCGCGCGCGAGGCGAAGCGCCGCAAGGCGAGGGAGAGCGGCAACCGCTGGCGCGTGGAGCGCGACGAGGAACCGCTGCACGAATGGGCGCCCGCCGAGTTCACCGATCACTTGATGCCGCTGGTCCTGCTGGCGATCAACACCGGCGCCCGCCGCGGCGAACTGTTCGGGCTCACGTGGGCCGACGTCGACCTCGATGCGCGACGCATGACGGTGCGCGCGGCCACGGCCAAGGGCGCCCGCACCCGGCATATCCCGCTGAACGCCGAGGCGCACGACGTGCTCGAGCGCTGGCACGCGCAGCGCGATCCCGAGATGGCGCGCGTGTTCCCCGGTGCCGGTGGCGGGCAGATGACCAACATCAACAAGTCGTGGGCCGAACTGGTCGCCGCGGCCGACCTCGCCGACTTCCGCTACCACGACTGCCGCCACCACTTCGCGTCGCGCCTGGTAATGGCGGGCGTCGACCTGAACACCGTGCGCGAGTTGCTCGGGCACACGGACATCGCCATGACGCTGCGCTACGCGCACCTGGCACCGGAGCACAAGGCCGCGGCCGTCGCCGCGCTCGATCAACCGAGGGCCGCCGGTCGCGGCCGATGAAGCGGCGCCGCCGGTGCGCGAACACCGGCGACGCCTACCACCACCAGCCCGCAGGAGGGCATGACGATGGCTAGCAGGAAGGGTAGAGGGTTTCCGACACCGGATGCACCGGACGGCTTCGCATACGCGGTCGGCGAGAGCGGCGCCCCGGAACTGACCCCGATCGAGGACGTGGTCGCGATCCCGGTCCTCGACACGGTGGCGAACGAGCGCGGCGACGGGTCCTACATGACCCCGCTCGGGCTCGCGCAGTTGTACGCGCGCGAACCTGCGCGCAGACCGGCCCGTGTCCTCGCGGTGCTGCCGCCTGGCACGCGCCGGCACCCGGCGTTCCCCAATGACCCGCCGTGCCGGTTCGCCTGGGTCGAGTTTCAGGAAGCCGGCGGGCGCAAGGCCGGTTGTGTGCTCCGCGACGATCGCGACGCCGCGTCGCCGTGGTGGGCGGCGCTACCTGCCGCCGATCGCGCGGCGTTGCTGGCAGCGGTCGACGATCCCGCGGCAAGTCGCGGGCGGCTGGTGTGACTGGAAAACGGAAGCCGGCTGCGCGCACGCGCGCAGCCCGCGCCGTGGCGCCGCTGCCGCCTTGGGTGGAGGCGGCAGCGGCGTCATTGCGCGAATACGGCGAAGAGCCGCCCATGGCGATCGTGGGCCCGTTCCCGAAGAATGACCCACAGGTGGCCGCGGATGCGCTGGGACTGTGGGAGCTTGTGGCGCGTGCTTTGCGTGATGCGGGTGTGTCGTTCGACCTCGACCAGGAAGGCGGATGGGCAGGCTATGTGATGCGTGAGGCGATCGGTGCAGCGGCGATCCCGTTTGTGGCCCGCACGGCGAGGAAAACGGACTCCGCGCGCACGGTCGAGGAGCGTCGGGAACATGCCGCGAAGCAAGCGGCGTCGCTGCGCGCCGCTGCGGACCTGATGGAAATGCGATCCGACTGGGAGTTGGACCCCGATTCGCTCGGGTTCGAATTGTCCTTAACGATGAGCCGCGGGATCACTGACACGCTGCGCGAGGCAGTCAACGAAAGCGACGACCACCGGCGGCGCTGGGGCGCAGTCGGTGCACCGGCCCTGTTCAAGCTATCCAGCACGCTCGCGCGGCGGCTGCCGCAATTCCTGCGCGCGGCAGCCGACGCCGCGGAAGCCTGGGGGAAGCTGAAGCCCAAGGCGCCGCAGCCGACGCGCGCCGGAGCGCGTCGAATCTACCTGCTGCGATACTTGTGGGAGCGTTTCGCTTTGGACTCCGATCCCGGCCCGCTGACTCCGATCGCGGATGAGCTGGCGTGGCGTCTGGCTTCGCTGCTTGCACCGTCGGCCGATGGTGGGCAGGCGCTCGGCGACGCCAAGAAGATGATCCGTCAATGGAAAAACTCGGCGCGGCGATCCTGATTTTCTCCCTGTTATGGCCGCACTCGCGGCTGCAATCTGCTGGCGCAACCTCACGGGAGCCAGTCAGATGCAACGGAAGAAAACCGCAGAGGCGCCGCCGCACAAGGCCCCGCCGCAACCGCTGAGCTACACCGTCGAAAGCCTTTCGGCCGCGACCGGTGTGCCGCGCGCTTCAATCTACGTCGCCATGGCGAACGGGCACCTTCGATCCTTCAAGATCGGGAAGCGCCGCCTGTTCAAGGCTGAAGCCGTTCGCGCGTGGCTCGACAGCCACGACCAGGGCTGACCATGCGCAAGCCCTACGACTTCAGCAACCCGCCGCAGTGGGCGTCGGAGGCCGACGTGCTGGAATCCATGCGCGGACTGTGGGAGGAGGCATTTGTTGCAGACGCTGCTCGGATGTGGTTTGCGCGACGTGCAAACGCCACAGCCGACGGCCGCGAGCGTACTGCCCAGCTACTCCTGACGGTCGCGCATGCATGTCGGCATGCTGCCAACATGATTCAGTCGCGCGAGACGACTGTGGCCGACGCACACACGGCCGGCCGGAGACGGTGACTTGAGCGCTCCATCCGCGGCGGTCGATATCGACCTGAGCGCCGCAGTCCAGCAGATCACGTCGGGCGCAGTGCGGGAAGTCGTCGTCGCGCCTGGCGTTGCGCTGGTGAGCGATCGAGGCCGGGGCTATCGGTTGCGCGTGACGCCGCGCACGGCGGCCGCCGCGATCGTCGCACCGCCGCCGATGGTGCTGCGCCCTGTGGGCGAGCTGATCCGCGAGCCGAAGCCCACGGAGTGGCTTGTGCGCGGGTGGATCGAGCGCGGCGCGTTCTGCATGCTGAACGGCGCGCCCGCTTCCGGGAAGTCGTTCATCGCGGCGAGCATGGCCGCGAGCATCGCATCGGGCGTGTGCACCTGGTTCGATTGCCCAACGCGCCGCGGTCCCGTGATCTACCTCGCGGGCGAAGGGCATCGCGGGATGGCGCGTCGCTTGCGCGCGTGGTCCGACCATCACGGCATCGACTTGGCCGGTGCTCCCCTATTCGTGAGCGATCGTGCCTTCCCGATGGATCAGGCCGTCGACGCGCACACGGCGGGCGAGGTGATCCAGGCAGCGGCAGACCAGTGCGGTATGTCGCCCGAGCTGATCGTGCTCGATACCGTGGCGCGTCACTTCGGCGGCGATGAGAACAGCAGCCAAGAGGTCGGGGCACTGATCGCGCACGCGGCCGAGATGGGGGCGCGGTGGGGTGCTGCCGTGTTGCTGGTACACCATTCCGGCCACACGGCAGGGGATCGGGCACGTGGTTCCTCGGCGTTCCGTGCGGCTGCCGATGCCGAGTATCTGGCCAAGCGCGAGGGCGAGACCGGCCGCATCACGCTGCGCTGCATGAAGGCGAAAGACCACGACGAGCCCCAGCCGCTCGCGTTCGAACTCCTCGGCTATGCACTGCCCTGGCTGCGCGATGACGGCGAGCCCGACACCAGCGCGATCCTGCGATTAGCGCAGGGCGGCGTGCCCGCTCCGGCCGAAACTGCCGGGCCGATGAAGCCGGCCGGTGCGAATCAGCGGCGCGCCCTGGAAGTCCTGCGCGCAATGCAGGACGAACAGCGCCGCACGCTCGAAGCATCGGGGTACGACGGGTCGCAGGCTGCCGTGTCGATGGTGCAGTGGCGTGAGCGTTGTGGCCTGGAGCGCAACCGCTGGAACGAGACCATCAAGGGTCTGCAGGACCGCCACGCCATCGTGATCGACGGCCCCCACGTCCGGGCGAGCGAGCCATGATCGCGTCCGAATTCGGCCGGCCGAAAGCGTCCGAATCGTCCGAAGTGGCGACCCGTCCGGGCGTCCGAATCGTCCGGACTTCCTTTAGGAAGTCCGGACGTTCGGACGTTCGGACGCCGGGGCCGGCGGTTCGGACGGCGTGCATAGGTTCTTCCTGGGGCTTCGACGACTGCGGGTCGCAAGAGCCCGGATTCTGGGTAGGTAGCGGGGGCCTGGATCAGTGAACGGTTCAAGTGGCGGTTGCCGGGTGAATCCCGAGTCGGAATCCGCGCGCCGGCGGCGCGAGGCGGAGGCCGCCTTAACCTCGCCGCAAGTCCAGTTGCTGCCGACACCCGACCTTGGCGCTCTGCGGCTCGGCAAGCGCAGCACGCTGGCGCGCATCCTCGGCGTGAGCCCCGCGGCGGTCACCAAGGCGATCCGCACCGGCCGCATTCCGGCCCCTGGGCCGGATGGACTGCTCGACCTGCGCGCCGCCGTCCAGGCGTGGGCGCGGAACACCGACCCCGCCCGCGTGCGCGCCCGTGCGCTGCGCGACGTGACCGCCACGCACGCGAAGCTCCGCGAGCGAATCGCCAACCTGGAGCGCGAAGTCGCCGCGCTGCGCGCCGCGCAAGTCGCTTCCTCGGCGTCCGAAATCGAACGGGCACGCGCCGTTTCGTACCGGATGCAGGATGCCGCCGCCGGCGCGCTGGCGCGCTTCATGGACTGCGCTGTGGCCGGGATCGCGCGGGTGTGCGAGCGCCGGTCCGCTGTGGAGATTCGCAGCGCCGCCGAGTCGGGCGCGCTGGGGCGGTTGCTGGACCTGTACGTAAGGGATGCCGCCATCTTCGAATCGATCGCCGCGGCGGGGCGCGTCGGCAAGGCAGGGGAACCGCATGTCTGACCACCTTGCATGGATCGCCGACGCCCTCGGCGCGCCGCGGCACGTCGTGACGGCGGCCGAGCACAACGGCGACCTGCTGGCGCTCGTATTCGCCGCGGGCGTGCGGCACCTGCGCGGGGCGGCCGACGGCGCGCCGCGGCTGGAAGATGATCGCGCCTGGCTGCCGGAACTGCTGGCCGCTGCACATGCGGTGATGGATGAAAACGAGATCACCGCGCGGACACTGCGCGATGCCGCGGAAAACCCCTTGCGGCCGGCAAGCGCGCGCCTGGCGCAGGTGCTGTCGACCATGGGCGGCGGGCGTGCGCCGGCGCCTGCCGTGCTCGGCAAGCTGCTGCGCAGTGTGGTCGGCATCGAGGCCGGCGGGCTCCGGCTCGAGCAAGTGTCCCAACGCGGAAACGTCGGGGTCTACGTCGTTTCGCCGGTGGAGGAGCAATAGCAACTGCTCCCCTGCTCCCTGCACCGCGGGCACAGACTGGCGCCTCTCCACACGACCGGAGGCACCGTGAAAGACCTTGCGACACTGAACCGGATTTCCATCTGCGGCGCGATTTCCGCGTGCATGGGTGGGCCGAATGAAGAGCCCGGCACGCTCGGGCGCAGTTTCGAGCGCGAAGTGAGCGACTCGCTCGCGAAGATCCACGGCGAGACGATCAACGACCGCGGTTTTCGCCTGCCGGGCGAATACTTCGCGGCGTGTAACACTCGCGATCTATCGGTCGGCGGCGCCGATACCGGGAAATACCTGGTCGGCACCGAAAACGCGGTCGGCCTCACGATCGAGGGCCGGAAGCCGCGGTCGTTGGTGGGGCGATTCGGTGCAACGGTGATCCGACCCGACGGTGCGCTCACGATTCCGCGCGTGACGGCCGCGCCCGATGCCGTGTGGCTCGGAACCGAAGAGGCGGGCACCACGCCGAACGATGAAACCTTCGGGCAGATCGCGATCCGCCCCTACGCGGTTTCGGCGGCGGTTCGGCTCACGCAGCAAATGGCGCGCATGGGCGGTCCGGTGCGCGACGCGGTGATCGTCCGACTGCTGACCAATCGCCTCACGGAGGCGCTGGACCGCGTGATTTTCAACGGCACCGGCGCCGGCGGCCAGCCGCTGGGCATTGTGAACACCAGCGGCACGAACGCAGTTTCGGGCACCTCGCTTGCGCTGGCGGGGTTGGTCCAGGGCCAAAGCGCGGTGGCGCTGTCGGAAGTCCTCGCGGCGATGCCGGGCACGACCGGATACGCGGCGCATCCTGGGGTCGCGGAAACGCTGATGCAGCGGCAGAAGTTCGCCGGCGCGAGCGTCGCACTGTGGGAGGGCGAGCTATCCGACGGGAGGCTCGCCGGCGCGCAGGCACTGGCGACGACGGCGCTGCCAACCGGGCGCCTGGTGTTCGCGGACTGGTCCCATCTCGGCGTGGCGGAGTACGACGCCGGCGCGGTCGAGATCATGGTCGACCCGTTCACGAACTTCCGAGACGGCCGCGTCACGGTTCGCGCTTTCGCGCGATTCGACGTGTTCCTGCGCGAGCTGTCCGCGTTCTCCATCTACTCCAATGTGAGCTGACCCCATGACCCTAAAGACCTCGATGTACAGCCAACCGCATCTCACCTCGCAACTCGACGTCGATCGATGGTGGGCCAAGAAGCCGCCGGTCCGCATCCGCGCCGTCCGTGCATTCCAGATGGTGGTTCGCAACAGCCACGAGATCACCGAACGCTATCAGGTGCCACCGGGCGTGGTGCTCGACGTCAATCCGTTGATGGCGCAGGAGCTGGTCGACAGTTCCAAAGCGGAGATCGTCAACCATCTCACGCCGTTGACCGATCGCCAGCCCGGAGCCGATCCCTTCGGCTGGGAAGAGCACTGCAAGCGCGTGGCCGCGGAGCGCGCGAGCCACCAGGCGCCGCACGGCGCGCAGGCGATCCTGGCCGCGCTGGCGCACGCCGTGAACCAGCCGCAGGTCCGCAAGTAACTTGGGTGGACGCCAGCGCCGGGCGCCCTTCGGGGATGACGGCGACGGGTCGGGCGGCGCCCGGTGCCAAAGCCGCCGATTGTCGGCCCGTGCACGGCGGGCCTGGGCGTCTTGCCGGAGGCCTGGGATACCGTGTCCGGCCTGGCTGTGCCGGCCTGCTACAGCCTGGGGGCGCCGGAGCGATCCGGCGCCCCTTTTGGTGCAGACCTCGGAGGAACCATGAAGGTAACGATCGACACACGGCAACTCGATTCGCTGCGCAACCGGTTCAAGAAGGCCGGCGGGCAGTGGGAGCGCGAGCTGCAGCGCGCCGTCTCCAACGCCTCGCGCGCGACGCTGACGGAAGCGAAGCGCGAGATCGCCAGCGAGTATCAGGTGACACAGCGCAGAATTGCGCAGGGCCTGCGCTACGAGCGCGGCAAGTCGCGCCTAGGGTTTGTCATCATCGGAAGGAACAAGCCGATCCGCTTGCGTGAGTACGGTGGACGCGCCACCAAGGCCGGCGTCTCGATCGCGGTCCGCCGGGGAAAGCGCAAGGTGATTCGGAGCGGCTTCGCGGGAGCGCGCGCTCGCGGTGACCAGGGAGGTGGCGGACAGGAACTATGGGTGCGCACCGGAGAGGCGCCCCGCCGCGTCAAGCGCGGGCGCAACAAGGGATTGACGAAAGAGCCGATCAAGCCGCTGGTGGGGCCGTCGGTTGCGAATCAGCTCGGCGACAAGCGCGTCCTTGGGCACCTGGAGCGATTCTTCCAGACGAAGCTGTCGAACGATGCGAGTCGGCGGCTGGCGCGGCTGCTCAAGCGGGGTGGGGCTTGAGCCCGGTCTAGCCATTCGGGTCGTGGAAAACAGGCTCCGAAGGTTGCACGCGCCCAGCCACAGCGAGAAACGAATGCCTCCACGTGGTCCCGCCGGCGTCACGATAGCGAACGAAAAACCGAACGGGCAGAGCGATGTCTGCCCCTGTGAACTCAACCGTGAGCGAGCCGGAAACGCTCATGTTCCGAAGCTCGCTTCCGAGGTTCGAAGTCCACTCAGCACTCTCGCAGACAAGCTGCATGTCAAACGCCGGATGACCGTAGTTCTCGACCTGGAACCGCTGTCTGACGATGGACCCAGTAACGACTTCGTGTCCGCTTGGCTGCACCACGATCCTTGGGGCTACCTGCATCCGGTAGCTTCTCTCAGTCGCATTGATCGCTTTCGCCTGTAGCTCCGCGAGGCGAGCTGTCGCTGCGGCGCTGCTTCGTTGCGCCGCAACGAGCATTGAAAGCTCTTCACGCTGTCCAGCCAGCTCCTTGCGCTGCATCTCCAGCTCGTGGCGCTGGAGCAGGTATCCATACACGAGCCAAGCGAATGCCAAGGGCGCAAACGCGCCAGCCAAAAAGTCACCCAGCTCGTGCAGGGGGAGCGCCAACAGTCGCGAGTCGATCGGAGTCGCGACCGGCAGCAATATCGCGAGGTAGCCTATCGTGACAAGCCACATCATTACTGCGTCTAGCCGAGCGGTGCCGGCCATAGCAAAACGCCCGCGCGAGGCGGGCGTTGCTGGTACGTCGCTGGTACGGGGCTTGTGGGCATCCATCGCCGGCAACCGTAACCCATTGATCGAATTGGTCGGGGTGAGAGGATTCGAACCTCCGACTTCTACCTCCCGAAAGTAGCGCTCTACCAGGCTGAGCTACACCCCGACGGGAGCTGCGGCCTCGAGAAGGCCGGAAGCGAGCGGAGCATGATAGTGACGCCGCAAGGCGATGGCAACCGGCGCACTGGCGCCGGCGCCGGCCCGCGATGGCTCCGGTATTCTTGGTGGTCTTCGCACCGCGCCGGAACGCCCATGTCCTCGATCAAGCCGCGCACCATGCCCGGCGTGCTGGAACTGCTGCCGCTGGACCAGATCGCGTTCCAGGGCATGCTCGACACCATCCGGCGCAACTACGAACGCTTCGGCTTCCTGCCGGTCGAAACCCCGGTGATGGAGTTCAGCGAGGTCCTGCTCACCAAGTCCGGCGGCGAGACCGAGCGCCAGGTCTACTTCGTGCAGTCGACCGGCGCGCTGGAGCAGGGCGGCACGCCCGAACTCGCCCTGCGCTTCGACCTCACCGTGCCGCTCGCCCGCTACGTCGCCGAGCACGAGCACGAACTGTCGTTCCCGTTCCGCCGCTACCAGATCCAGCGCGTCTACCGCGGCGAGCGCGCCCAGCGCGGGCGCTTCCGCGAGTTCTACCAGTGCGACATCGACGTGATCGGCAAGGACCACCTGTCGATCCGCTACGACGCCGAGATGCCGGCGGTGATCCACAGCGTGTTCCGCGAACTGGACATCGGCCCGTTCACGATCCAGTTGAACAACCGCAAGCTCATCCGCGGCTTCTTCGAGGACCTCGGCATCGCCGACGGCGAGCGCCAGATGCTGGTGCTGCGCGAGGTCGACAAGCTCGACAAGCGCGGCGCGGACGCGGTGCGCGCCACGCTGCAGGGCGAAGGCTTCGGCCTGCCCGCCGAGGTGGTGGCGCGCATCATGGACTTCGTCTCCACCCGCTCGACCGGCCACGACCACGCGCTGGCCTGCCTCGAGCGCCTCGGCCGCGGCAATCCGACCCTGGCGCAGGGCGCCGACGAACTGCGCGAGGTGCTGACCCTGGTGCGCGCCTTCGGCGTGCCTGAGACCCACTACGCGCTCAACCTCTCGATCGCGCGCGGGCTCGACTACTACACCGGCACGGTCTACGAGACCCACCTCACCGACTACCCGCAGATCGGCTCGATCTGCTCCGGCGGGCGCTACGACAACCTCGCCAGCCACTACACCAAGTCGAAGCTGCCGGGCGTGGGCATCTCGATCGGCGCCACGCGCTTGTTCTGGCAGTTGCGCGAGGCGAAGCTCATCGGCACCGCCGACAGCACGGTGCAGGTGCTGGTCACGCAGATGGACGAGGCGGACCTGCCGAAGTACCTCGAACTCGCGGGCCTGCTGCGGTCGGCCGGCATCCCGACCGAGGTGCAGATGGAGCCGCGCAAACTGGCCAAGCAGTTCCAGTACGCCGACCGCGCGGGCATCCGCTTCGTCGCCGTGCTCGGCCCCGACGAACTGGCCAAGGGCGTGGTCACCATCAAGGACCTGCGCAAGCAGGACCAATTCGAGGTCGCACGAGGGGATCTGGTCAAGACCCTGCGGGTGGAGATCGAACAAGCCGCCGCGATGAAGGGCCGCTGACGCGGCAGGGCTTCAGCCTGACGTCCGGGGAGGGCGCATGGGCGATATCGACACCTTGATCCTCGACGGGCGCGGCCTCACCCGCGCTCAGTTGGTCGCCGCCGCGCACGCCCGCGTGCGCATCGCACTCGACCCAGAAGCGCTCGCGCGCGTGCGCCGCGCCGCCGACTTCCTGGCCGACCGCGCCGGCCGCGGCGAGCCGATCTACGGCGTCACCACCGGCTTCGGCAGCAACGCCGACCGCCTGCTCGGCGCGCACCGCGCGCGCGACGAACTGCCCGGCGGCAATCCGGAGCAGCGCGAGGGCACGCTGCTGGAGGAACTGCAGCACAACCTCGTGATCACCCACGCCGTCTGCGTGGGCGAGCCCTTCGCGCCCGAGGTCGTGCGCGCGATGCTGGCGATCCGCATCAACACCCTGCTGCGCGGGCATTCGGGCATCCGCGCGGAAACGGTCGAGGCGCTGGCGGCGATGTTCAACGCCGGCATCGTGCCGGTGGTGCCGCGCAAGGGTTCGGTCGGCGCGAGCGGCGACCTGGCGCCGCTGTCGCATCTCGCCATCGTGCTGCTCGGCGGCGGCGAAGCCTTCCTCGACGGCGTGCGCATGCCGGGTGCCGAAGCGCTGGCGCGACGCGGGCTGGCCCCGGTGCGCCTATCGCACAAGGAAGGCCTGGCGCTCAACAACGGCACGGCGCAGATGCTGGCCTGCGGCGTGCTGGCGGTGGATCGGCTGGAGTCGCTGGTCGCGCTGGCCGACCTCGCCGCCGCGATGAGCCTCGATGCGTTCGCCGGCCGCAGCGGTGCCTTCAAGGCCGAGGTGCACGCGCTGCGCCCGCACCCGGGCCAGGTCGACACCGCGCGCCGCCTGCGCGAACTGCTCGACGGCTCGACGCTGATCGACATCCCGTACCACCTCGTGCCGCGCTTCAAGCCCTGGCTCGCCCAGGCCTGGGACGATCCGGCCGACCAGGGGCATCGATTCGACATCGCCTGGGACTGGGTGCCGCCGGGCCAGCGCCACGGCCGCGAGGCCTTCTACACGCGATTCCTGCCGTTCAAGGGCGGCAAGAAGCACCAGCCGCAGGACGCGTACTCGCTGCGCTGCATCCCGCAGGTGCACGGCGCGGTGCGCGACGCGCTGGCGCAGGCCGCGCGCGTGCTCGAGATCGAACTCAACGCCGTCACCGACAACCCGCTGGTCTTTCCCGACGCACCGGACGCCCGCGCGATCGAAGACCAGGTGGTCAGCGCCGGCCACTTCCACGGCATGCCGCTGGCGCTGGCGATGAGCTACGTCAAGGCCGCGATCCCGGTACTCGCCTCGATCAGCGAACGGCGCCTCAACAAACTGGTCGATCCCGCCACCAACGACGGCCTGCCGCCGTTCCTGATCGGCAACGAAGACGCCACCGACTCCGGCTTCATGATCGTGCAGTACACGGCCGCAGCACTGGTCAACGACCTCGCCAGCCGCGCGCATCCCGCGTCGGTTTACTCCGTGCCCACCAGCGCGAACGCCGAAGACCACGTCTCGATGGGCGCCAACGAAGCCCGCCACGTGCTGGAGATGTGCGACGACCTGTCCGACGTGCTGGCGCTGGAGCTCTACACCGCCGCGCAAGCGCTGGAATACCGCCAGGACATGCTCAACGCCGCGCGCGCCGTCGCCCGCCGCGGCCGCGTCGACCTGATCGCCTCGAAAATCGCCGGCGCCCCATCGCCCGGCCACCCGGACCATCCGCAGTTCCTGCGCGAGGTCGAGGCCCTGTGCGCGGCGCTCGCCGACTCCGAGGGCTTCCACGCCGGCACGGCGGTGCGCGAAGCCCTGGCCGAGGTGCGCCAAGTCGCGCCGTTCATGCAGCGGGATCGGGCGATGGATGGGGAGGTGAGGGCGGTGTGTGGGTTGGTGCGGGGGTGGCTTGGGACACGAGGCTGACGGGCCGCGTAAGCCGAGCTTGCGGCGGGGGCTAGAGAAAGCTCCGTTGTCCTTTGTGCCTCCCTTCTGTCGGGGCATCAACCGTCGTAACCTGGACGCGCACGGCGGATGAACCCATGGCCAAGGCGGTATTCACATACTCCGAGAGTTCGTCGTTCGACGACCAGCCGGAGCTCCGGTACCACTTTCCCAGCATGTATCTCGCCGCTGCACGTGCTTCGGAGGGCGACTGGATCGTGTACTACGAGCCGCGGCGGACTTCTGGCCCGCACAGTGCGACCGGTCGGCAGGCCTACTTCGCGACGGCACGGGTTGCGCGCATCGTTCAGGATGCGAGTCGCGCCGGTCACTGGTATGCATATGTCGCCGACTACACCGAGTTCGATCACGCGGTCCCGTTTCGACTCGGCGAGTCGTACTACGAGTCAGCGCTTCTCAAGGCCGACGGCTCGACGAACAAGGGCGCGTTCGGGCGTTCGGTGCGAACCCTGCCTGATTCGGAGTTCCGACAGATTGTCGCCGCAGGGTTCGCGCACGAACTGGAGCCTTGGGAACTCCAGGATCGCGTGCAGGACGTTCTGCCGACCGACCCGATGCGTGAGGTCGAGCAGGTTCTCGTGTCCCGCAGGTTCCGCGACATCGCATTCCGACGTCGTGTGCGGATGGCCTACGGCAATCGATGCGCGATGACCGGCCTGCACCTGCTCAACGGTGGTGGTCGTCCGGAGGTCCAGGCTGCCCACATCAAGCCGGTCGAAGCCGATGGTCCGGACACGGTCCGCAACGGACTTGCGCTCACCGGCACCTTCCACTGGTTGTTCGATCGTGGGCTGGTTTCAGTGGACGACGACCGACGGATTCTGCTGTCGCCCCACGGTTTGCCGGACGACCTGGAGCGCCTGATCCTGCCCGGCCGTCGCCTGCTGGACACCGACTCGGCAGCGCACCAGCCCCATCCGACCTACCTTCGCTGGCATCGCGAGAACGTGTTCAAGGGCTGACGCCCGATGCCGGGCGCCGCGATCAGCGTCCCGCACGCGCGCGGTACTCGGAGCAGATGCCGCGCACCAAGCGTTCGTATCGAACGTGGGCTGCACGTTCGGGCCACGCGAAGCCGGCGTCGACCGTCACCGGACTTCCGTCGTTGCGGCAGTCGATCACCGTGGTTCCGATGACGTCGTAGCCGATCAGATTCTGGAGGTTGCGCGCCAGGGGAACGGCGAGCGCAAGCATCTTGACCACTCGTGCTGCGTCGCCGGCGCCGTGCGTGTTGGTTCTCGCGCTTTCACTCGGAGCGCGAAAAGTGCGCGCCGAGTTCACGAGCGTGTACGACGCGAGGATGCAATGGGGCGATGCGAGCTTGGCCAGGTATCCGGTCGCAAGGATCTCGGCATGCAGTCGCGGCAGCGCCTTCACGTGTTCCGTCATGCACGCCTTCGCTTCGACCGCGAGAACTACCTCCGCGGCGCTTTCCTCGTCGTGCAGGATCGGCGGCAATCGGGCGAGGTCCGCAGCCTCGTCGTCCGTCAAGACGACGCCGAACTGTACTGCGAGATCGGCGAAAGAGCTTCGTTTCGACGGGTCTCGTCCGGGCTGAATCCGGGTCAGCACCAGGTCGAGCCGTTTGCTGATCGGGCCGACCATCTCGAAGTTGATGCCGAAACCGAGTCGGCCCGCGTCGGCATGTTGTCGAAGCACGTCGCACTCGTGGAGGGCGTCGAACAGCAGAGTCCAGCAGGCCACCTTGGAGTGCGAATCGCTGCGAGAGTGATACTGCCATCCGGTGCTGGCTTTGCCGCGCCGCGTTGGAACACTGAGCGTCCGCGCGAGAATCTCCTGCCCTCTCATGCCAGCCTCCTGGGTTCAGATCGCATCGTAGCGGCGGCTGCGATCCTCGAGAATCGGTGTGCCAGCACCTCGCGGTCCCGCGTACGGCACTCCCAGATGACGAAGACCCGGTAGCCGAGCCTGCGAAGGGCTCTCGCGACGCGACGGTCTCGGGCCTGGTTGCTCGCGAACTTGTCGAGCCAAAATGCCCGGTTCTTCTTCGGAGTGGTCGTTCTCGGGCACCCCGAGTGGCGATGCCAGAAGCACCCATGCACGAACACTGCGATCCGGCGAGCACGATTCGCCAGATCAGGAGAGCCGGGGAGATCGGAGTTGTCGACGGTGAAGCGCAAGCCGGCCGACCTTGCTGCGGCTCTGGCGGCCAACTCGGCGCCAGTGCCCGAACGCCGCACGGCAGACATCTGGCGCGAGCGGTCGACCGTGGTGTGTAGGCGCTTCCCGTGAAGGCGTACGCCGCTGGCGAAGGGCCGCGTCGCGTCGATGGATCGGGGCACCACGACGTGTCGTCGATCGGTCAGCGATTCACCGATTCCAGGTGTCGGCGAACGTCGCGGATGAACGCCGGATCGAATCGAAGCTTCGCGACTTCGGTGCGGCTGAGGAATCCGCTGGTCGCCTTGGCCGACAATGGCGTCGGCTCGAATCGCAGGAACGCCGCCAATGTCTTGCGTGCCCGATGCACCGGCCACTCGGATGCCGATACCGAGAACCGGCCGTCACCCACGTTCCACGCCGCGGTCGGCCAATGGCGATGGCCCCTCATCGGCTGAACATTGAACTCGATCAGCGGTCCCGGCTTGCATAGCCGCCGACCAATCCAGGCAGCGGCGGGTACGCTGACTGCGTTGCCGATCAACTTCCAGCGCGCGCCGCGCTTCGCCACCGCTTCGGCCGGGCGTGTCCAGTTTTCCTTGAACCCCTGCAGGCGTTCGGCGTCGCGAATGTCCGGCGTCACGATGCGACCGTCCGGCATCCAGATGGCCGGCGGTGAAGGAATGCCGATCGTCGACCCGCCCTTCAGGGTCGGCACGGCGTCGACGGCCCAGCCGAGCCCACGCACCCCTTCCGTCCAATAGAAGCCGCATGCCACCGGGTGGCCGTTCAGTCGTGGCTCGGGCTGCTCGCCGGTTTCGTCGGCGAACAAGACCTCGCGTGGGTCGCCCTCCAGCGATGCGAGCAGGTACACGCGCCGGCGGCGCTGCGGCAGCCCGAAGGCCCGCGAATCCACGACGCGATAGGCCCATCTATAGCCCAGCGCCTCCAGTCGCGCCGCGATGACGTTCATCGCCTCGCCGCGCGCGAGCTGCAACATGAATGGGACGTTCTCCAGCAGGACCCATGGCGTGCGGCTGTCTTCGATCAGTCGGAAGACCTCGCCCACCAGTCCCGACCGCGCACCGGCGATCCCGCGGGTCGCGCCCGCCTGTGAAAGGTCCTGGCAAGGGAAGCCGGCGACCACGAGTGAGGTTTCGGCAGGCAAACACTTCAAGGTTCGGACGTCATCGTGCAAAGGCACTTCCGGGAAGCGTTCGCGCAGAACGGCCATCGCGGCAGGCTCGTTCTCACAGAACAGCGCCGTTTCGTGACCGCCCTTCGCCAGTCCGAGCTCGACGCCACCGATTCCGGCGAATAGTCCCGCGACACAATGAGTGCCGCCTAGTAGGGCTGATCTCCGGGCGGCGCGCCGGTGTTTTGGAGCGCCGAATCCCAACGCCATTTGAGCGCCGGAGTCTGCGGCCGCCCTTTGTCTCCTGGGCCGGCTCATGTTTGGCTCCGTTCACGAGACCTGCCGCCGTGCTCGACGACGTACCGCTCGGCCGCATCGCGGACTACCCAGGCTAGCGAGACCTTCTTTGCCGCAGCAATTCGCTCCAGCTCGCCATAGACCCCGGCAGGGAAGCTTACAGACGCACGCATCGTCTCCGGCGTAGCCCGACGTCCTTTCAACTCAGACTTAGCTTGTGGCATGGCCAAATCTCCTCGCCGGATGCACCATGTTACACCACATTGGTGCACAACCGATCGGCGAGGTCAAGTTGCTGCCGGCGCACTCGCGAAAAATGGGGCTGCCCGAGCGAAACTTCATCGGACGAGGTCGACCGCCTATGGCTGCAATTCGCAGACCTGTTTGTGGGGCGGGCTGATCATTGGGATGGTCCGAGCCAGCTCCGATAAAGTGGCGGTATCCCGCATCGCGCTGTTGGCCTCGGCGAGCGCGTGGGCGGGCGGCGTGGCGCACGCCAAGCATTAACTGAGCCCACCGGGATTGCCCTCACGAGGAGACGCCATGATGCGAAACCCAAGCGAGACTACGTTCGAGATGACCGTCGATCTCAATGTTCTCGAGCATCTCGGCATCAACCTCTACAGCAACATCGCGGCAGTTCTCACGGAAGCCGTGGCCAACGCATGGGACGCGGATGCGTCGAGCGTGCAGATTCGCGTCGATCCAAACAGGGATTGGATCGAGATTGAGGACGATGGTGTCGGCATGTCCGTTGACGACCTGAACGGCAAGTACCTGCGTGTCGGCTATCGCCGCCGCGACGAGGATGCAGAGCATGGGCGCAGGACCTCCAGGGGTCGCCCTGCCATGGGCCGCAAGGGCCTTGGCAAGCTATCGCTTTTCGCCATCGCAAATGTCATCGAAGTGCAATCTTCCAAAAACGGCCAAACGCACGGGTTTCGCATGAGTGTTGCGGGAATTCACGAGGCCGTACGAGGAAAGCGCCCGTACCACCCCGTGCCACTGCCGCCCTGTCACCGACCGCCCCAATGGAGCCCTTCCGGGATCGCCGTAATGGAGCCACCCCAGGATCGCCGTAATGGAGCCACTCCATGACCGGCGTTATGGCGCCACCTGCGC
>DHLY01000136.1:29993-50880 GCA_002405525.1 Proteobacteria bacterium UBA4656 | reverse complement strand
GGTGGCGCTCGGCGCGGGTGCGGCGCTTGCAGGACTGGTCAGCGCGGTGCCGCAACTGGTCTGGCTCAGCGCACACAAGGGCCTGGTGTTCGGCGCCGCCGGCATCGCCCTCGCGCTGTCCGGCGTGCTGCTGTGGCGCGCGCGACGCGCACCCTGCCCGACCGACCCGGCGCTGGCGCGCACCTGCACACGACTGCGCCGCCTGTCGCAGTGGACCTGGGGCGTGGCGGCGGCCTCGACGGCGGCCGGCGCGCTGTTCGCGTTTGCCTTGCCCATGCTGATGGCGTGATCCTGCATCGACCACCGATGCGCCGGCACGGTCGCGGCTGGATGCCGGCTCAGCGGGCGGCTACGCTCGCGAAGACGCCGGCCCGGGGGCCGGGCGCGCCGCCGACGACCGCATGCAATCCGCAATCCCGGGGGACGAGCGCTTGAACGACACCATCCAGGCCGCGGACGCGGCGCAGCCCACCGGTAGTGCGGCAGGCGCTCCGACCCAGGCGCCCATCGACCAGGAAACGGTGCTCACGGTCACCCACTGGAACGAAAGCTACTTCAGCCTCACCACCACGCGCGACCCCGGCCTGCGCTTCGCCAACGGGCAGTTCGTGATGCTGGGACTGCCGGTGGACGGCAAGCTGGTGCGGCGCGCCTATTCGATCGCCAGCGCCAACTGGGACGAGCGCCTCGAGTTCTTCAGCATCAAGGTCCCGGGCGGCGCCTTCACCACCCGGCTGGCGACGATCCAGCCGGGCGATCGCATCCACGTCAGCCGCAAGCCGGTCGGCACCCTGGTGCTCGACGACCTGCGGCCAGGCCGACGGCTTTGGCTGCTGGCCACCGGCACCGGGCTCGCGCCCTTCCTCGCCGTGGCGCGCGACCCGAACACCTGGGAGCGCTTCGAGGAAGTGTTCGTGGTGCACGGCGTGCGGCGCGCCGACGACCTCGCCTACCGCGCGCTGTTCGAGCGCGAACTCGCCGCGCACGAGTGCCTCGGCCCCATGGTGGGCGACCGGCTGCGCTACGTGCCGGTCGTTTCGCGCGAAGCGTTTCCGCGACAGGGCCGGATCACGACCTTGCTGCACGACGGCGCGCTGGAGGCGTCGGTGCCGACCGCGCCGATCGACCCCGCGCACGATCGCCTGATGCTGTGCGGCGGCCCCGGAATGCTGGCCGACCTGCGCGCGCTGCTCGACGCGCGCGGCTTCACCGCGTCGCCCTCGCAGGGCGTGGCTGGCGACTACGTATTCGAGCGCGCCTTCGTCGAGCGCTGACGCGCGCCGCGCATGGTCACCGCCGCAGCAGCGCGAAGGCGATGCCGCGGCCCTGCCCGCGCCGGATCGCGAGGTCGATCCAGGTCATCGCGAAGGGCTCCAGCCAGCGCGCCGACGACAGCGGGCCGCAGTCCAGGGCCTCGAAGCCCAGGCGCGCGGCGAGCGCCATCACCTGCGCGCGCGCCTCGGCGTCGTCGGCGCACACCGGCATGATCGGCATGCCGCCCGGGTAGGAGGGATCGGCCATGTTCTCCGCGCCGGTGGTGTTAAACGCCTTCACGACGCGAGCGTTGCGCGCGGCGGCGGCGACCTGCTCGGCGCCCGAGTTCGTGGTGCCGACGCTGAGCCCCGCCAGCCCGGGTGCCAGCGGGTTGGTGGCGTCGACCAGCACCTTGCCCTGCCAGTCGGGGATCACGCGCGCGACCTCGGTGGCCGCCGCGTACGGCACCGCGAGGATGGCCAGCGGGGCGGCGGCCACCGCCTCGGCGACACCCACCGCGCGCACCGCCGCGCCGAGCGCGGCGACGGCGTTGCGGTGCTTGCCGGGATCGTTGACGCCGAACACCACGGACTCGCCGTGGCGCAGCAGGTTGTGGGCCAGCGCCTGGCCGACGTTGCCGGCACCGATGATCGCGGTGGTCATGGGATGGTTCCTCGCAGCGTGTTGGACAAGGGTGTCGCGTGCCGCGCCGCGCGGCAAGCTCAGCGGCCGAGCGCCTGCACCGCCAGTTCGGCGGTTTCGCGGCCGGAAAAGTTCTGCTGGCCGGTGATCAGGTTGCGGTCGCGCACCGCGAAGCCGCGCCAGGCCCCACCCTGCACGTCGTTGGCGCCGATGGCGCGCAGCCGGTCCTCGATCCGCCAGGGCGTGAGGTGCGTCCCGCGCGGCAGTGCGCCCAGCTGCCAGACCGCCTCGTCGGCGAAGTCCTCCTCCACGTTGGCGAAACCGGTCACCGTGCGTCCGCGGGCGAGGTATTCGCCGTCGGCGCCGCGCGCGAAGGCGAGCAACGCCACGCCGTGGCACAGCGCGCAGGCGATCCTGCCCGCGTCGTGGAAGGCGGCGAACACGCGGTGCAGGTCGGTCGCGCTTTCGAAGGTGAACATGGGCGACTGGCCACCGGCGACGACGATGGCGTCGAAGCGGGCGACATCGATCGCCGATACCGGGCGCGTATCCTCGACCAGCGCGCGCAGGCGCGGCGTGTGAATGAAGCCGCGGCTCAGCAGGTCGCCCGCCGAGTACCCGCTGGCGTCGTCCGGGTCGCTGAGTGCGTCGGCTTCGCAACGCCCGCCGGCCACGCTGAACAGCTCGACCGCGTAACCGACCTCCTCGAACACCCACCACGGGTGGGTCAGCTCGCTCCACCAGAAGCCCACCGGCCAGCTCGTGACCGGCGAGACGGCATGATTGGCGATGACCATCGCGATGCGGCGCGGACGGCTGCGGTCCACAGGGTTGGGGTCACGCAGGCTCATGGCGGCACTCCGGAAGGGCGGTGGCGGCCATCCTCACCGTCCTGCAGGGCGGGATAAATCCGATATGCTGCAACTCATCGTTGCGTCAGGGGCAACAATGGACCTGAACCAGCTGCGCTGCTTCACTCGCGTGGTGCAGGCCGGCGGCTTCACCCGCGCGGCGGATGCGCTGGGCATGCCCAAGAGTCGCGTAAGCCGAGCGGTGTCCACGCTCGAGGCCGGGCTCGGCGCCAAGCTGCTGGAGCGCACGACCCGCGCGCTGTCGCTGACCGAGATCGGGCGAGAGGTGCTCGATCGCGCGCTGGCCATCCTTTCCGCCGTCGACGACACCGAGCGCGCGGTGCTGGATTCGCGCGGCGTGCCGCGCGGCACCCTGCGCCTGACCTGCGGCGTCGAGTTCGGGATGATCGCGGTCAACGGCTGGATCGCCGAGTACCTCGCGCGCTGGCCCGAGGTGCGCGTGGAGGCCGAGCAGACCGCACGCCTGGTCGACCTCGTGCACGAGGGCTTCGACCTCGCGGTGCGGATCGGCCCGCTGGAGGAGTCGCGGCTGGCAGCGCGGCGGCTGGGCGCGATCGGCTACGGGCTGTTCGCCAGCGACGGCTACCTCGCGCGCCACGGCACACCGCGCACGCCGGACGCGCTGGAGCGACACGCGCATCTGGCCTTCAGCGGCGGCGCGCAGCGCGCCGGCTGGCGCCTGCTCGCCGACGGAGCGTCCGCGGTCGACGTGGCGCTGCGCCCGCGCCTGCGCGTCGACAACATCTTCGCCTTGCGCGAGGCGGCGTTGGCCGGGCTCGGCATCGCGCTGCTGCCGCTGCGCTTGGCCGCGGGCGCGCCGTCCCTGCGTCGCGTGCTGCCGCGCTGGGCGCCCGCGCCGGTGCCGGTGCACGCGGTCTTTCCCGGCAACCGCTGGCTGTCGCCGAAGGTGCGCGCCTTCGTCGACCTCTCGGTGGCGCGCTTCGACGGCGCGCCCGCTCAGACCGCGACAGGACGCCGACGCCGCGCGCGCACGGCCAGCGAAGCGTAGAGCGCCTCGACCTGGCGCATCAGGACCGGCGCGCTCCAGCGCTGCGCAACGGTGGGCCCGGCGGCGGCCAACGCTGCCCGCAGGCCGGGATCGCGCAGCAAGGTGGCGACATGTCCGGCGAAGTCGGCCTCGTCCTCGCGCGCGACGCGCGCGCAGGCCGCGCCCTCCAGCACCGTCGCGGTGCCCATCACCGCCGTGGACACGATGGGGACGCCGAGCGCCATCGCCTCCACCAACACCAGGCCCTGGGTCTCGGTCGGCGAGGCGAACACGAAGGCGTCGCCCGCGCGGTAGCAGTCGAGCAGGGTCGTGCGGCGATCGAGATTGCCGAAGAAACGGACGTTCGGCGCGATGCCGAGCTCGGTGGCGAGCTGCTTCAGGCGCAGCGCGTCCGGGCCTTCGCCGGCGATCACGAAGCACAGGTCCGGGAAGTCCCCGACGAGGCGCTTCGCCATGCGCAGCAGGAACGCGATGTTCTTCTCCTGCGCCAGCCGGCTGACGGTGACGATGGTCGGCTGGTCGGGGCGGATGCCGTGGCGCGCGCGGAACGCGGCCCCGTCGCCGCCGCGGAACTCGTCGAGGTGGATGCCGGTGGGGATCACGGTCGACGGCGTGCGGATGCCGTAGCGATCGAGCACGCCGGTCATCTCGCGGCTGGGCACGATGAGGTGATCCACCTCGTGGCACAGCCGGCGCGACAACGTGCGCGCCGCGAAGCGGGTCGCCACCCGCGGCAACCACGGCAGGTAGTGGGCGACGTACTCCTCGAAGTACGTGTGATAGGTCTCGACCATCGGCGCGCCGGTGAGACGGCCGATCCGCACGCCCAGCCCGTGCGCCCGAAACGGTGTATGCACATGGATCACGTCCCAGTCGCGCGCAGCCAGCCGCCCGTGCAGCGCACGCACGTCGGCCGCGCGCATCAGACGGTCCTCGGGATCGAAGAAGATCGTGCGCGACGGCACCCGACGCACCTCGAAGCCCTCGTCGTGGTGCGGGTGGTCGAGGTGTTCGCCATAGGACGGGGCGACCAGCGACACCTCGTGCCCCAGCGAGAGCAACTCCCGCGCGAAGGTGCGGATCGACGAGGACACCCCGTTGACTCGCGGGAAGTAGACGTCCGACAGCATCAGGATGCGCATCCGCGGACGTTATGTCCGCGCCATTGCAGCCGGATGACGCAGCCGGCGCGGCGCTCAGCCGCCCGGCTGGCTGGCGGGCGGCGCCGCTGCCGTGGCGTCCGACGCCGGCGCGATCGGCAGGTCGATCGTGCTCGATTGCCGGCCGCCATGCACGATCTCGACCGTGGCCACGCGCGCGTCCTTCGCCGTCTCGTGGCCGAGCCGGCCACCGGAGTTGAAGTTGCGCTGCCAGTACTCGCTGTCCACCGGACCGACCACCAGGCGCAACCGCGAGCCCGCCGGCAGGCGGATCGAGTTCCACCAGGCGCGCGTGCTGCGGTAGCGCGCGACGCGCCCGGGCTCGACCAGCCGCTCGACGCCGTCGCGGAAGCGCGCGCGCAGCACGTCGAAGCCGATCTCGGTGATCGCGCCGTCCGGCGCGACGGCGTGCAGGGCCAGCGCGATGTCGGCATCCGGCGTGTCGATGGCCAGCGCCAGGTCGGCGGTGAAGCGGCCGCGGTAGTCCATTGCGGTGGCGAAGGCCTCGGTCTGGAACACGCGGGCCTGCGGCGCGAAGGCGCCGCGCGGATTGACCAGCGGATCGTCGACCGGCGGGGCGGGCGGCGCGAGCGGATCGATGCGGAAACGGCTGCGCGAGGCCGGGCCCGCGCGCTGGGCGAGCGTGCCGGGCGCGTAGACGTTGCCGGTCGCCGCGTTCCCGACCAGGTGGAAGCGCTGCATCGGCGCCTCCGCCGCGGGCAGCGAGGCCGCCGATCGCCACGCCTGCGCGCCGAGGTCGTAGACCACCACCGCGTCGGCGAGGAAGGCCGGTCGCGGCGCGCCGTCCAGCACCCAGCGGAAGTATTCGATCTGCAACTGGTCGAGGTCGACCACGCCCGGCGCCCCGATGTCGAGCCCGTCGACGGTCGGCGTCGGGTAGCGCGTGCCCGCGTGGTCCCAGGCCCCCATCACCAGCAGGTGGCGCGCCGCCGCGTCGGCGGGCTGCGCGGCGAGATGCTCGCGGTAGTAGCGCAGCGCACCCAACTGGTCGCCGTCGAAGTAGCCGGTGATGGTCAGGATCGGCATCCGCATCCGCGCCATCTGCGCCGCGGTGGGGTTGTCGTCGGCCCAGGGCACGTTGCTGCCGAAGGCATTCACCCAGCGATCGAAGTACGGCGAGGCGAGGCCGACCGCATCGTCGAGGTCGGCGAAGGCGAGCTCGCCGCGGTGGTGGCGCAGGAAGAGCGCGCGCCAGAACGCCGTGTCGCCGAACAGCAGCGGGTTCGACACGCGATCGGTGGTGAACGCCAGCCACTGCGCGATGTAGGGATAACTCACCGCACCGGCGTGCGCGGGGAAGTCCTCGCCGGGATGGACCGATGCGGTGGGGACCATCGCCGCGATCGCGTCGGGACACTGCGCCGCGATCTGCCACTGCACCATGCCGCGATAGGAGCCGCCGCGCATCACCACCCGCCCGTCGGACCACGGCTGGCGCCGGATCCATTCGATGGCGTCGCAACCGTCGGGACCCGCGCCCTCCAGTGGCGCGAACTCGCCACCCGAGGCACCACGCCCGCGCTTGTCGACCACCACGTAGGCGAAGCCGGCCTGCACGAACTTCTTCGCGCGCGCGTGCTGCTCGTCGGCGATGTAGGGCGTGTAGACGAATACCGTCGCACGCCGCGCCTCACCCTGCGGCCGCCAGACGCGCGCGGCGAGTTCGATCCCGTCTCGCGTCGGCACCCGCGCGTTGATGGTCATCTCGAAGTCGCCGAAGGGCGGCGGCTCCGCTGCACCGGCCGAACCCAGCATCGACAGCCCCAGCAGCGACCCGAGCACCCAACGTCGACCACTTCGCATCCGACCCTCCCGTGCCATCGCCGATCAATCGCCCGCGCGCCGTCCGCGCTCGCCCAGCAGGGGCGTCAGCATCGCACAGGTTCCCGACGCGGCGATCCGGTCGCAGGGTGCGTCAAAGTGCCGCAGCCGTGCGCCCTGGCGGGCGTCTGCATCGGCGCGCAGGTACGGGACCCGTCGGGGCTGCTGCGCGGCTCTCGCCCCCCGCACGCAGGATCGCGCCCGCGCGGCGAAGACCGGCCTGTCACCCATCCGCCGGCAGGCGCCCGAGCGGGGCAATCGCCTTGACGCGGGCATCACGCGTCCATCGACGCCGACGACGTCGGCACGGGCCGGATGGCATCATGCGCGCCCCTTACGGAACGCAGAAGGCCGGAACATGATGGGATCGCGCGTCGCTGTGATGTTCATCGGGCTGCTGTGCGTCGCCTTCGCGGCCCTCGCGCAGCCCACGCGCCTTCCGCATCCGCCCGGCTTCGCCTACTGGCCGGATGCCGACTACGACCCGTCCGTGCCCGCCGCCGAGTCGGTGCTCGGCCATGCGATCGGCGAAGACATGGCGCTTTCCGCCGACGTCCGCCGCTACTTCGAGGCGCTCGCCGCCGCGCGGCCCGACCAGGTGCGGCTGGTCGACTACGGCCGCAGCTGGGAAGGACGCCCGCTGTGGTACGCGGTGCTCGGCTCGCCGGCGAACCTCGCGCGCGCCGACGCGATCGCCGCGGCGATGCGGGAACTGGCGGACCCGCGGATCAGCGACGACGCGCGCGCGCAGGACATCATCCGCGACCTGCCGGCGATCGTCTGGCTCGGCTACAGCGTGCACGGCAACGAACCGGGCACCAGCGATGCGGCCATGCTCACCGCCTACCACCTGCTCGCCAGCCGCGGCGACGCGCGCGTGCCGGCGATGCTCGCCAACACCCTGGTGATCATCAACCCGGTGCAGAACCCCGACGGCCGCGACCGCTTCATCCACGCCGAACGCGCCACGCGCGGGCCCTTCCCCGACCCGGAGTTCGCCGCCGCCGGCCGCGACGAGCCGTGGCCGGGCGGGCGCATGAACCACTACGTGTTCGACCTCAATCGCGACTGGTTCGCCCTCACCCAGCCGGAGACGCGGCTGCAGGTGCCGGAGATGCTGCGCTGGATGCCGGTGCTCGTGCTCGACGTGCACGAGATGGGCACCGACATGACCTATTTCTTCGCGCCCGAGGCCGCGCCCGCCAATCCGCACCTCACGCGCGCGCAGCTCGACAGCGCAGCGCGGGTCGGCGCCAACAACGCGCGCTGGTTCGACCGCTTCGGACTGGGCTACTTCACCGGCGAGATCTTCGACAGCTTCTACCCGGGCTATGGCAGCGGCTGGCCGAACTACCACGGCATGGTGGCGATGGTCTACGAGCAGGGCAGTTCGCGCGGGCTGCTCGCGCAGCGCCGCGACGGCACGCGGCTGGCGTTCCGCGACACCGTGCAGAGCCAGTTCATCGCCGGCTTGTCCGGGATCGAGACGGTGGCGGGCGAACGGCAGCGCTTCCTCACCGAATTCCGCGCCTATCGCCGGGCGGCGATCGACGAGGGACGCAGCGAGCGCGTGCGCGCCTACGTGATTGCGCCTGGCGCGCGCCCGGCGTCCGCCCTGCGCCTGGCCGGCACGCTGGCGAGGAACGGCATCGAGGTGGGACGCGCCACGGCGGCGTTCGAGGCCTGCAGTGAACGCTTCGCGGCGGGCAGCTACGTGGTCGATGCCGCGCAGCCGGGCAAGCGCTTGATCCGCACCCTGCTCGATGCCGATACACCGATGGACCCCGGCTTCGTCGAGCGCCAGCGCGCGCGGCTCGCGCGCGGAGTGCCGGACGAGATCTACGACGTGACCGCATGGTCGCTGCCGCTGATGTACGGCTTGCGCGCGGTGCCGTGCACTGCACTGCCGCGGGTCGCGACCACACCGGTCGGACCGGACACGCGCACCGCGGGCCAGGTCGCTGGCCCGGCCGACGCAGTGGCGTGGCTGGTGCCGTGGGGCGACACCCCAGCCGTGCGATTCCTCGCCGCCGCGACGCGCGAGGGCCTCGACGTCGACTCCGCCGACGAAGCCTTCGTGCATGGGGGCACGCGCTACCCGGCCGGCTCGCTGGTGTTGCGCGCGGGCGCCAATCCCGGCGATGCGCGGGCGCGCATCGAGCGCGCCGCGGCGGCGAGCGGCGCCGCCGTGACCGCGGTGGCGAGCGGACGCGTGGACGAGGGCCCCGACTTCGGCTCGCCGCGGGTGATCGACATGCCGCAGCCCCGCATCGCGCTGCTGTGGGACGACCCTGCCGAGCGCTACTCCGCCGGCTGGGCGCGGTTCCAGATCGAGCGCGAGTTCGAGCAGCCGGTGACCCTGCTGCGCGGCGGGCGCCTCGCGCGCACCGACCTGTCGCGCTTCGACGTGCTGGTGCTGCCCGCCGAGGGCCTGCCGTACAAAGCGGCGTTCGGCACGGCCGGCATCGACAACCTGCGCGGCTTCGTGCAGCGCGGCGGCGTGCTGGTGACGCTCGGCAGCGCGACGCGCTTCGCCGCCGACCCGGAGGTCAACCTCGTCGGGCTGCGGCTGGAGCAGAGCGCCGCGGAAGCGGCGAAGCAGGGCGAGGCGGCACGCTCGAAGGACCAGCCCGCCGACGGCAAGCCGGCACCCGCCATGGTGCCCGGCGTGGAGATCGCCGACGCCGCGCAACGGGCGGCACTGGAGGCTGCACCGAACCTGCCACCGACCCCGGTGTCCGGCGCGCTGCTGCGCGCCGACGTCGACGGCGAGCACTGGCTGGCGGCGGGCATCGCGCCCGAACTCGCGGTGCTGGCGGTCGGCTCCGACATCTACGCGCCCCTGCGCCGCGACACCGGGACCACGATCGCGCGCTTCGCGGACGCCGGGCGCCTGCGGCTGGCGGGCGTGATCTGGGAGGACAGCCGCCGGCAGTTCGCGCACAAGCCGTTCGTCGTCGTGCAGCCGAACGGTGCGGGCCTGGTGATCGCCTTCACCCAGGACCCGAACGTGCGCGCCTACCTCGATGGCCTCGCGCCGCTGTTCGCAAACGCCCTGTTCCGCGCACCGGCGAAGGCGCGGGCGTTACGACCGCACTGAGCGTCTGCGCGACGGCCGATCCGCGGCGCGCCGTGGCGCCGCAGGCCGTCCAGCGGCAGACACACCGTCGCGCCGCGGCGCACGCCGCGGCGTGTCACCCGTTCAGTCCGTGGACGGCGTGAGCCGCGCCGCGCGCACGCCCGGTTGACCATCGACGGCCTCCACCCACGCGAGCACGGCCTCGCCGCGCGCCGCCGCGACCCGCGGCACGCCGGTCGAGCGGCCCGGCGGGAGTTCGACCACGTCATGCGTCGCGCGAACGCCCAGCCGCGCGTCGAGTTCGGCCACGCGCAGCGCACTCGCGCCGGGCGTCGAACCGGCACCCAGCCACACCGCGAGGAAGCCATCGCCCCACGCGGTGGCATCGACGCGCCCGACGGTGGCCACGCCGGACTCGAGCGCGACCGGGGCGCCGAAACCGTGGTCATCGCCGAGGGCAGCGCGGATCACCATCGCATCCCCCTGCAGCGTCGGCCACAGCGCGAGGATCCCCGCCGGCCCCGCGGCCAGCGCGGGTCCGTTCACCGGGCAACCGGCGATGCGCCAGCCGTCGTCGTGGACGGCCTGCTCGCTCGACCAGCGCCCGCGTCGGTGCACGAGCCAGTGGATGTTGCGCAGATCCTCGTCGCCGTGGTCGCGATAGGCCACCACGGTGCGGTCGCCGACCCGCAGCAGGTCGGTCTGGCAGCAGGAACAGGTCGATGCATCGAGCCGCGCTTCCTCGCGCAGGCGGCCGCGGCGGTCGAGCACCGCGCTGCGCAGGGTCATGCGGCCGGCATGGCCCGCGTGGTCATGGCCGTGGTGCGAATGATCCATTCCCGCACCGGCTGTTTCGCGACCGTCCAGCCAGACCAGCCGCACGCGGTCGTCGCCGGCCGGCACCATCGACACGAAGCCGTGTTCGGTCTCGGTACCGTCGGTGTGCGGCACGATCGATGTGGACCATGTGCGGCCGCGATCGGTGGAGCGCACCACGCGCACCTCGTACGCATAGGTGCTCTCGCCGGTCTTCTGCAGCCAGTGCGCGATCCAGTCGCCGTTGTCCAGCACCACGAGGCTGGGGAAGTCGGCCCAGTTGACGAACCAGCGCGCGGCCGCGCCATCGGCACCCGTGGTCGCCGAGTCGGCGATCACGCCGCGCCGGCGCACCGCGCCATTCGCGGCGACCTCGGCGAACTCCAGCGTCGCCCGGTCGCCGTCGCGGCGCTGCCAGGTGACGATGAACCCGCGGCCCGGATCGACCGCCACCGAGGGCTGCGCGGTGGACGGACCTGCGCCGAGGTCCAACGGTTCGACGGCAAGCCCTGCTGCGTCCGCCGCCACCGTGCCCGGCAGGGCGACGGCGAGGGCGAGCAGTCCCACCAGCATTCGCGGCAGCGCGTTCACGTCAGAAACGATAGCGCCAATTCACTTCGAAGAAACGCGGCTCGCCGAGCACCGCCTGGTTGCCGCCGTTGTACGAGCGATTGGCGTAGACCTTGTCGCCGAGGTTGCGCACGCGCAGGCCGAAGGTGCCCCAGTCGGTGTCCAGCGAACCGTGCGCGTCCCACACCGTGTACGACGGCAGGAACAGCGTGTTGGCGTTGTTGGCCGTGCGTTCGCCGACGTGGCGCGCGCCGAGCCCGATGCGCCAGGCCTCGGCCGGCGCCCAGGTCAGCCAGCCGCTGGCCACGCGCTCGGGCACGTCGGGCGGCAGCAGGCCTTCGCGCGACACCACGGTGTTGCCGACCCGGTCGTTGAAATCGTCGAACCGGGCATCGAGCACCGAGGCAGCCAGGTCGACGCGCCACGCCGCGGCCAGCGACCAGCCCAGCGAGACCTCGATCCCACGCGCCGACTGCTCGCCGATCTGCTGGGTCAGGTTGGGATTGACCGGATCGCGGGTAAGGATGTTGGTGCGCGCGATGTCGTACAGCGCCAGCGTCCACTCGCCACGCGACAGCGACTGCTTGAAGCCGATCTCGACCTGCTCGCTCTCGGTCAGGTCGAACGGCGCGTTGGCCTGGGTCAGGGTCACGATCTGGGTCGGCGGCTCGGTCGCCGCGGACACGGAACCGTACAGCGTGCCGCCCTCGACCACGTCCCACAGCAGGCCCACGCGACCGCTGCGCGAGTCGTAGGACTTCGAGAACCCGGTGTTGTTGCGCAGCGCGCGTGCGTCCACGTCGGTGTCGTCGTAGCGGAAGCCGGTGACGAGATTCACGCCCCCGGCCAGCGTCAGCCGGCTCTCGACGAACGCCGAACGCTGGTCGACGCCGGTGTCGACGAAGGGCAGGAAGGCGTCCAGCGAGCGGAACACGCCGAGCGCGGGGTCGCGCAAAGCCACGACGTCGGTGAAGCGGAACGGCGAGTTGGTGGTCCGCGTGTGGTCGTTGTGCCAGGCCTCGATCCCACCGGCGAGACGGTGCGGCAGGCCGAACGGGGTCGAATCCCACGCCGCGTCGGCGATCGCGCCGCGCTGGCCCTGGTCGTGGTGGATCTGCAGCCAGTCGGTGCGCGCCACGTCGCCGGTGACCGGGCGGAAGGTGTAGGCCTCGGTGTTGCGCCAGTCGCGGTCCTCGCTGTTCCGCCACGCCTGCAGCGACGCCCGCAGCGTGGCCGACGGCGTCCAGTCCAGTCGCGCGCGCGCCCAGCGCACGCGCTTGTCGATGCGGTCGTCGATCACGTTGTAGTTGGCCCGGCGCAGGCGGTCGTCGATCCGCCCCAGCACCAGCGGCGTGCCGAAATAGCCCTCGGCATCATCGGCGTAGACCTCGCCGCCCACGGTGAGCAGCAGCGCATCGGACAGCGGGAACGCCAGTTCGCCGGTCGCGTGCCGGAATCCGAAACTGGTGCGGTCGGCGTAGCCGAACGACCCGCGCTCGTCGGACCCTTGCCACGCCAGGTCGACGCGGTAACGGACTGCGTCGCCAGCCAGCGAACCGCCACGGCCGACGCCGAGCGTGCCGGTGCCGAAGCGTCCCCACGCCGCGTAGAGCTGGGTCGACTCGCGGCCGTCGGCGCGATAGGGCACCACGTTGAGCGCGCCGCCCACCGCACCCGAGCCTGCCAGCAGCGAAGCCGGGCCGCGCGGCACCTCCAGCCGTTCGTAGTTCAAGGTCACGCGCGGCGTGGTGGCGAGCCCCGGGTAGCGCAGGCCATCGAACAGGATCGGGAAGGCCAGCGAACTGCTGAAACCGCGCGCCGAGATGCAGAACACGCCGAAACAGGCGCCGGTCGACAGGCCCGGGACGTTGTCGAAGGCCTCGACGAAGGTGGTCTCACCGCGCGCGCGCAGCGCGTCCTGGTCGATGATGTCGACACTGGCAGGGGTTTCGCGTATGGCAAGGCCAAGCCGGCCGCCGGCGCTGCTGCTGCGTTCCAGCGCCGGCGGCGCGTCGGCCTCGACCTCGACCTCGGGCAGGCGGGGTTCGGCGGCCTCGTTGCGCGCGTCGACAGTCGGCGCCGCGTGTGCAGTGTCCGAGCCCGTGGAGAGCCCGGCGAGCACGGACGCGAGGAGCAGGGCATGGCGGATCGGCATCGCGGGACGTCCTCGGGCGGTCGAAAAGGCGGCGACGATAACCGGCGCTGCACGCCGGCGCCTGCGACGCGTTGTCGCAGCCACTGACGATCGAGATGGATGCGGCCGAGGGGTGCACGGCAGAGGACCGGCATCCGCCGATGGCGCGGCAGCCCGTCGCAGCCTGCGACCGATTGCCGCACCCCGGGCGGCGCGGCAGGCGGTTGGACCGTAGAATCGCGCGATGGATCGTGATCGCCTGACCCTGCTGCGCACGCTCGCGCTGCTGCGCGCAGTCGCCGTCGTGGGCCAGGCTGCGGCCGTGTACACCGCCACCGCACTGCTGGAACTCGCGCTGGACCCGCGGCCGCTGTATGCCGGCTGCGCGGTCTTGGCGGTATTCGCGATCATCGCCGCGTCGACGGCTTGGCGGTCCGTGCAGGTCGGCACCGGGACGGTGCTCGCGCATGTCGCGGTCGACCTCGGGGTGCTGACGTGGATGCTGTACTGGAGCGGCGGGCCGGCGAACCCGTTCGTGTCGCTGTACCTGCTGCCGATCGCGCTGGTGGCCTTCGCGCTGCGCCCGGCCGCGGTGCTGGCGGTCGCGGTGGCGGCGGCCGGTTGCTACTCGCTGCTGATGCTCGAGCACGTGCCGATCCCGCACCAGCACGGCGACGCGGCGTTCTTCGACCTGCACCTGGTCGGGATGTGGGTGAACTTCCTGCTCTCGGCCGCACTGTTCACCGTCTTCGCCGGTCGCCTGTCCGCGCTGATCGGGCGCCAGCGGCGGGCACTGGCGCGGGCGCGCGAGGACGCGCTGCGCGGCGAGGGCATCCTCGCCGTCGCCACCCAAGCGGCGGCGACCGCGCATGCGCTCAACACGCCGCTGTCGACGATGGCGATCCTGCTCGCCGACCTCGCCGACGAGCATGCCGACGAACCCCGGCTGGGCGCCGACCTCGCCACCCTGCGCCGGCAGGTCGAGGTCTGCCGCGACGCCGTGCGCCGGCTGGCGGTCGATGCCGAGCGCGAGCCGCGCGGGGCGATCGGCGTCGACGCCCTGGTGCGCCGCGCGCTCGACCGCCTGCAGGTGCTGCGGCCCGACGCGCTGCCGGACGTCGACGGGCTCGACGCGCTCGCCGGCACCGCGGTACGCGACGATCCGCGGATCGAACACCTGCTGCTGAACCTGCTCAACAACGCCTTCGACGCCTCGCGCGCAGCGGGCCACGATGGCGCGCGGCTGCGCCTTTCGCGCTCGCCGGAGGCGCTGGAACTGCTGGTGGAGGACCGGGGGCGCGGTTTCGAGGTCGAGCCGGCCGATTTCGCCAGCGACAAGCCGGACGGCCTGGGGCTGGGACTCACGCTGTCGCGGGTGATCGCGGAGCACTTCGAAGGCCGCATCGAGACCCGCGCGCGCGACGGCGGCGGCGGCACGGTGGCGGTGTCGCTGCCGCTGCACCGGCTGTCGCCCGCATGAACCTGCGCGTGCTGGTGATCGACGACGACGAGGCCTTCGCGGCCACGCTGGCGCGCTCGCTGGCGCGGCGCGGGGCGGACACGGCGGTCGCCGCCAGCACCGCGCAGGCGCTCGCCGCGCTGGCGACCTTCGAGCCCAGCCACGCGGTGCTCGACCTCAAGCTCGGCAGCGAAAACGGCCTCGCGACCCTGCGCGAACTGCTGCAGCGGCGTCCGGCGCTGCGCGTGCTGTTGTTGACCGGGTACGCCAGCCTCGCCACCGCGGTCGAGGCGATCAAGCTGGGCGCCACCAACTACCTCGCCAAGCCGGTCGACGCGCAGGCGGTGCTGGCGGCGCTCGGCGGCGCCGATCCGGCGCTGGCGGCGGCAGCGGACGAGCGCGGCCCCTCGCTCAAGCGCCTGGAATGGGAGCACATCCAGCGCGTGCTGGCCGAGTGCGAGGGCAACATCTCTGCGGCGGCGCGCCGCCTCGGGCTGCATCGCCGCACCCTGCAGCGCAAGCTGCTCAAGCGCCCCGCCGTGGCCGATCCGGAGGCGGCGGGCTGAGCACGCCGCGCCGCGCTCGGTCATCATGGGCCTCCACTTGCCGCCGACCGACCGATGCCATCGCCCGACGCCCAGACCTCCGCTCCGCGCCCGCGCCGCGTCATGGTGCTCGGCGCGACCGGCAGCATCGGCCGCGCCGCGGTGGCGGAACTGCTGCGCCGCGGGCATGCGGTGGCGTGCTTCGTGCGGCCCGGCACCACCGGTCGCGCGTGGCTTCCGTCGGGCGTCGACCTGCGCGAGGGCGACATCACGCGACCCGGCGCGTTCGCACGTGACGGGCTGCGCGGCGAGTCCTTCGACGCGGTGCTGTCCTGCCTCGCCTCGCGCACCGGCGCGCCGCGCGACGCGTGGGCGATCGACCACGATGCGCAGCGCCTCGCGCTGGACGCCGCGCGCGAGGCCGGCGTGCCGCACTTCGTGCTGCTGTCGGCGATCTGCGTGCAGAAGCCGCGGCTGGCGTTCCAGCACGCCAAGCTCGCGTTCGAGCAGGCGCTGAAGGATTCCGGGCTGGCCTGGACCATCGTCCGCCCCACCGCGTTCTTCAAGTCGCTGTCCGGGCAGGTCGAGCGCGTGCGCGCCGGCCGACCGTTCCTGCTGTTCGGCGACGGCGCGCTCACCGCCTGCAAGCCGATCAGCGACCGCGACCTCGCGGCCTTCCTGGTCGACTGCATCGAGGACCCGTCGCGGCGCGGCCGGGTGCTGCCGATCGGCGGGCCGGGCCCGGCGATCACGCCGCGCGAGCAGGCCATGATGCTGTTCGAACTGCTCGACCGCCCGGCGCGCGTGCGCCGCGTGCCGGTGGCGATGCTGGATGCGATCATCGGCGTGCTGTCGCTGCTCGGGCGGATCGTGCCTGCGCTGGCCGAAAAGGCCGAGCTGGCGCGCATCGGCCGCTACTACGCCACCGAGTCGATGCTGGTGCTCGATCCCGCCAGCGGCCGCTACGACGCCGACGCCACGCCGTCGAGCGGGCGCGACACCCTGCGCGGCCACTACGCGCGGATGCTGCGCGGCGAAGTCGGCGACGACCGCGGCGACCACGCGGTGTTCTGAGTTCCGGCCCGCGGGGCATGCGCCAGCAGCAGCGCCGGCGTCGTTTGCCGGCGGGATCGATCACGTCCCGCGACGGCCACCCTGCCGAACTCGCACGGGCCCCCGCCGCTGCGGTCGCGAGCGGTGCTGCGTCCTACAGCGCCTCGGCGCCGCGACTGATCGCCACCACGCCGGTGCGCGAGTACTCGACCATGCCGAGCGGGATCATCAGGTCGACGAAAGCGTCGATCTTCTGCGGCGCGCCGGTGAGCTCGAAGATGAACGAGGTGTGGGTGATGTCGATCACCCGCGCGCGGAAAACCTCCGAAAGGCGCAGGGCTTCGGCGCGCTTGTCGCCGTCGCCGCACACCTTGACCAGCGCCATCTCGCGCTCCAGGCCTGGCTTGTCGACCGCGAGGTCGACCACCCGCTGCACCGGGATCAGGCGCCCGAGCTGGGCCTTGATCTGCTCGATGATCGCCGGCGTGCCGCGGGTGACGATGGTGATGCGCGAGGTGTGCTTCTGGTGGTCGGTCTCGGCCACCGTCAGCGATTCGATGTTGTAGCCGCGACCGGTGAACAGGCCGACCACGCGCGCGAGCGCGCCGACCTCGTTGTCGACCAGGATGGCGAGCGTGGCCTTGGTCTCGCGCTCGGCGGCGTCGACCAGGAAGTAGGCGGAGGCGGGTTGGGTGGTCATGGGTTCAGGGGGTCGGCGGTGTTTCGGAGCCGGTGCATTTCGCTGCGCTCATTGCACCCTGCGGAGCTACGCATCCGGCAAGCATGCGCTCAGACCAGCATCTTGCCGGCCTCGGTGACAACGGGGCTGTCGTCCTGGTCGGGCAGGATCATCTCGTCGTGGGCCGCGCCCGAGGGGATCATCGGGTAGCAGTTCTCCAGCTTGTCGACCACGCAGTCGAAGATCACCGGACCGGGGTGGTCGATCATCTGCTGGATCGCGGCATCCAGCTCGGCGGGCTTCTGGGCGCGGATTCCCTTCGCCCCGTAGGCTTCGGCGAGCTTGACGAAGTCCGGCAGGGCTTCCGAGTAGGAGTGCGAGTAGCGCCCGCCGTGCAGCAGCTGCTGCCACTGGCGCACCATGCCCATGTACTCGTTGTTCAGGATGAAGATCTTGATCGGCAGTCGATACTGCACCGCGGTGGACAGTTCCTGCATGGTCATCAGCACGGAGGCTTCGCCGGCGATGTCGATCACCAGCGCATCCGGGTGCGCGACCTGCACGCCGACCGCGGCCGGGATGCCGTACCCCATGGTGCCCAGGCCGCCGGAGGTCATCCAGCGGTTGGGTTCCTCGAAGTGGTAGTGCTGGGCGGCCCACATCTGGTGCTGGCCGACCTCGGTCGTGATGTAGGTGTTCCGTGCCTTCGTCAACTGGTAGAGACGCTCGACCGCGTACTGCGGCTTGATCGTCTCCTCGGAACGCTTGTAGGCCAGCGAGCGGCGCGCGCGCCAGGCGTCGACCTGGGCCCACCAGGCGATCAGCGCCGCCTTGTCGGCCTGGTGGCCGCCGGCCTTCCACGCCGCGATCATCTGCTCCAGCACCTCGGCGCAGTCGCCGACGATCGGCACGTCGACGCGCACGTTCTTGTTGATCGAGGACGGGTCGATGTCGACGTGGATCTTCTTCGAGCCGGGAGAGAACTTGTCCAGCCGACCGGTCACACGGTCGTCGAAGCGCGCGCCGATGTTGACCATCACGTCGCAGCGGTTCATCGCCAGGTTGGCCTCGTAGGTGCCGTGCATGCCGAGCATGCCCAGCCACTCGCGGCCCGAAGCCGGGAAGGCGCCGAGGCCCATCAGGGTGGAGGTGATCGGGAAACCGGTCAGGCGCACCAGCTCGCGCAGCGCGGCCGCGGCGCGCGGGCCGGCGTTGATCACGCCGCCGCCGGTGTAGAACACCGGGCGCTTGGCCGCGGCCATCAGCGCGATCGCCTGCTGGATGCGCGCGTCCTCGCCGCGCGTGCGCGGCTGGTAGCGGCGGTGCACGATCTCGGACGGGCCGACGTAGCCGCCCTGCTTGAACTGCACGTCCTTGGGGATGTCGACCACCACCGGGCCGGGGCGGCCGGTGGTGGCGATGTGGAAGGCGTCGTGCATCACGCGCGCGAGGTCGGATACGTCCTTGACCAGGAAGTTGTGCTTGGTGCACGCGCGGGTGATGCCGACCGTGTCGCACTCCTGGAAGGCGTCGGAGCCGACGAGGTGCGTCGGCACCTGGCCGGTGATGCAGACCAGCGGGATCGAATCCATCATCGCGTCGGTCAGCCCGGTGACCGCGTTGGTCGCGCCGGGGCCCGAAGTGACCAGCACCACGCCGGGCTTGCCGGTGGAGCGCGCGTAGCCTTCGGCGGCGTGCGCCGCGCCCTGCTCGTGGCGCACCAGCACGTGCTCGATCACGTCCTGCTTGAACAGCGCGTCGTAGATCGGCAGGACGGCGCCGCCCGGATAGCCGAAGATGTGCCGAACGCCCTGCTCGGTCAGCGCACGCACCACGATCTCGGCACCGGTCATCTGGTCGGTCATCTTCCACCCCGCGGCAGTCGCCGCCCTGGTCCGGGGCCGCTGGCGGCGGCCCGTGCTGCGGATGCAGCATCGACGTGATCCCAGAGGCGGCTGGAGTTGTCAAGCCGACCTTGGGCGACGGCCCGGCCGGCGACGGCTCAGCCGGAGTCGATCGCCAGCACGATCCGGGGCTCGACCGGCGATGCCGGCGGCGAGCGATGCACGAAGCCGCGCCCTTCCGCGCCGGGCCAGAGGTCGCCGCGCATGGCGGCGAACCAGTGCGGCTCGAGCTGCCCGACCTGCGCCCAGTCGCGCACGTGGTCGTTGTTGCCGCGCCCCAGCCTGTGGCGGTCGACGGCTTCGTCCGGCAGCCATTGGGTGGCCGGACCGCGATAGGTGCAGATCCAGCGCACGCGCAGGCGATCGACGTGGAACAGGCGGCAGCCGTCGTTGGCGACCACGTCGAGGCGGACCGCCAGCGGCCCACCGCCGGACTGCGCGCGCGCAACGTCCAGCAGCCGCGCGATATCGGCGACCCAGCGCGGATCGGGCGCGGCCACACCGGCCAGCCAGCCCGCCAGCCACTGACGCACGTGCGGCGCGGCCGGCCCGCCGGCTGCCAGGCGCCAGCGTCCCTGGCGCGGCATCGGGAAGGCGAGCCCGTCGATCCAGCGCGCCAGCGACGGCGACAGCCGCCGCCGCCAGGCGATGCACGCGGGGTCGGCGGCGCCGAACGGGCCGAAGCGCTGCGGATCGTCGACCACGCGGATCGCGGGCCGGGCCGGCGCGGTGACCGCCGCGGCCTCAGCCACCACGGGCGGCCTGCTCGAACCAGCCGATCACGCGCTGCCGGTGTGCATCGCCGTAGCAGCGCACGAACTGGGCCGTGCGCTCGTGGTCGGCATCGCGCAGTTCGGCCAGCCGGGCGGCGATGAAGGCCGGCTCCAGCACCAGCCCGCAATCGACCTCGATGCAGCGGCGCCAGGATGCGTAGGTCGCGGGGATCATGCGGAGCGTTATACTATAACCTCCGCCATGGGCACACCCACGATGGACCAGCGCCTGCCCGTCACCGTGCTGTCCGGCTTCCTCGGGGCCGGCAAGACCACCCTGCTCAACCACGTCCTGCGCAACCGCGAAGGCCTGCGGGTGGCGGTGATCGTCAACGACATGAGCGAGGTCAACATCGACGCCGCCCTGGTCCGCGACGGCGGCGCCGAGCTGTCGCGGACCGAGGAGAAGCTGGTCGAGTTCAGCAACGGCTGCATCTGCTGCACCCTGCGCGACGACCTGCGCGACGAGGTGCGGCGGATCGCCGCCGAGAAGCGCTTCGACTACCTGCTGATCGAGTCCACCGGCATCTCCGAGCCGATGCCGGTCGCGGCGACCTTCGCGGTGCGCGACGAGGACGGCTTTTCGCTGTCCGACGTGGCGCGGCTCGACACCATGGTCACGGTGGTCGACGGCGACGGGTTCGTGCGCGACTTCTGCTCATCGGAGCGCCTGCGCGACCGCGGCCAGGTGGCGGGCCCCGAGGACGAGCGCGGCTTGGTCAACCTGCTGGCCGACCAGGTCGAGTTCGCCGACGTGGTGGTGGTGAGCAAGGCCGACGCCGCCGACGCGACGCGGGTGGCCGACACCGAGCGCATCGTGCGCGCGCTCAACCGCGACGCGCACATCGTGCACGGCCACGGCGGCGCGGTGGATCTTCGCGAGATCCTCGGCACCGGCCGCTTCGACTTCGTGCGCGCGCAGCTCGCGCCCGGCTGGATGAAGGAACTGCGCGGCGAGCACACGCCGGAGTCGGAACAGTACGGCATCACCAGTTTCGTCTACCGCGCGCGCCGGCCCTTCCATCCGCAACGCTTCCATCGCCTGGTCACCCAGGGCCTCGGCGGCGTGATCCGCAGCAAGGGCTTCTTCTGGCTG
>DHLY01000136.1:25978-29901 GCA_002405525.1 Proteobacteria bacterium UBA4656 | reverse complement strand
CAGCAAGGGCTTCTTCTGGCTGGCCACCCGCATGGACTGGGTGGGCGAGCTGTCGACGGTGGGCGCGGCGACCCTGCACCAGGCGGCCGGCTTCTGGTTCGCCGCGCGGCGCCGCGTTGACGCGGGACGGGTCGATGCGCCGATCGCCGGCGGCGAGGCGATCACCGCGCCGGCACCGGGCGCACACGAGGTGCGCGATCCCAACGAGCACGCGGCGATGCTACGCCTGTGGGACCCGGCCTGGGGCGACCGACGGCAGGAGATCGCGGTGATCGGCATCGGCCTCGACGAGGCCGGCGTGCGCGCCGACCTCGACGCCTGCCTGCTGACCGATCGCGAGATGAAGGACGGCCCCGCGCGCTGGCAGCACCTGCCCGATCCGTTCCCGCGCTGGGCGCTGGGCTGATCCGCCCCGGACGTTCGGCAGGGGCGGCGGCGGCCGGCGTGCCATAGACTGACGCGTTCGCTGCCTCATCCCGACGCCATGATCGCGTTCGTCGCTCCCTTGCTGCTGTGCGCATCCGCCGCGGCATCCGCGCCAGCCGCGGACGCCGCGCACCTGACGATCGACGGCGTGCCCGACGAGGCCGCCTGGGCGACCGCCCGGGTGTTCCGCAGCTTCGTCGTTACCGAGCCCTACACCCTCGGCACGCCCGCCCACCCGACCGAAGCGCGGCTGCTGGCCACGCTCGAAGGCATCGCGATCGCTTTCCGCGCGACCCAGCCGCCCGGGGTGCCGCGCCAGCGCGAACGCACGCCGCGCGATGCGGACATGCCGGGCGATCGCGTCAATGTGTTCATCGACTTCGACGCCGGACGCAAGGTGGCCTACAACTTCACGGTCGGACTGTCCGGCTCGATTCAGGACGCGACCTGGACCAACGAGGTCTTCTATTCGCCCGACTGGGACGGCGACTGGCAGGCCGCGGTGACCGAGGATGCCGAGGCCTGGAGCGCGGAAATCCTGCTGCCGTGGTCCATCGCCCCGATGGCGGGCAGCGATGCATCGCGGCGCTCGGTCGCGGTGCTGTTCGACCGTGTGCTCGGTGCCACCGGCGAGCGCAGCGCGTCGGCGCCGGTGACCTTCACCCGCCCGCGCTTCGTGTCCGACTTCCCGCGGGTGGAGATCGGCCAGTACGCAGCGTCCGTTCTCGATCTCTTTCCGTACGCCACGGCCACGCACGACCTGCTGGGCGACGCTACCCGGGGCAAGGCCGGTCTGGACGTGTTCTGGAAACCGTCCGGCGACTTCCAGCTCACCGCGACCCTGAATCCCGACTTCGGCCAGGTCGAGGCCGATGAGCTGGTCGTCAACTTCGACGCAGTGGAAGCGTTCTTCTCCGACCGTCGCCCGTTCTTCACCGAGAACCAGTCGCTGTTCGACCTGCGAACGCCCGACGAGGGCCAGCTCGTCTATACGCGCCGCATCGGTGGCCCGCGCGACGATGACCCGGGCCGCGCGGCCGACATCGATGCGGCGCTGAAAGTCACCGGCTCCGCCCGCGGACTGTCCTGGGGCACGCTGGCGGCGCTGGAATCCGACCACGCCGACGACCTCGGCAGCCTGTTCCTGGCCCAGCGCGTGCAGCGCCCGGGGGAGACGCTGTCGCTGGGCTGGCTCGGCACCTGGACCGACCGCCCCTTCCTCGCCCGTGAGGCGCTGGTGAACGCGGTCGATGCAACGTGGCGGCCAGGGCCGGAGGTGCTGCTGACCGCGCAGGCGATCGCATCGTCGATCGATGCGCCGGACGGTGCGGGCGACGGTACGGGCGGATGGGTCCGCCTCGACCTCACGCCCTCGGCCCGGCTGCGCCACCAGTTGGAAGCCACCCATTTCGGCGCCGCACTGGACTTCAGCGACATGGGCTTCCAGCGCCGCGCCAGCCTCAACGAGGCCGAGTGGACCACGGTCTTCCAGCAGTCGGACTTCGATGCCGCCCACTGGCTGCGTGCCGTCACGTGGTACGGCGAAGTGCAGTACCGGACCAACGACCGCGGCGACCGCCTGCCCGTGGTGCTGATCCCGGAGGTCACCCTGCAGCACGCCGGCGGCGACGAGACCAGCGGCGGCGCCTACCTCGAGAGCGCGGGCTACAACGACCTCATCTCGCGCGGCAACGGCCTGCTGCGCGTCGAACCCGCCGCCTCGCTTTACGTCGAACATGAAACCGCCCGTCGCGGCGACTGGATCTTCGAAGCAAACCTGAACGCCTACCGATCCGGCTTCGGGGACCGCGGACTCTACGCCGGCGCCGAAGTGGCCTGGTTCCCTGCCGAGACCTTCAACCTCGCCGCGGAAGCCGGCTGGCTGGACAGCGATGCCTGGCTGGTGTGGGAACGCGGCACGCGCTTCGGCGCGTTCGCGCGCACCCAGGCCGACTTCGAACTCGACGCCAACTGGTTCCCCGCCGAAGCGCAGGAACTGCGCCTGAGGCTGCAGTGGCTGGCGATCGACACCTCGGACCCGCGCGCCTTCGACCTCCGCCCCGACGCACGTCTGCAGCCTTCCGCACAGCCGGTCGACGCGTTCTCGATCAACAACTTCGGCGTCCAGCTTCGTTACCGCTGGACCTTCGCCCCGAAGTCCGACCTGTACGCGGTGTACAGCCGCGGCGGCTTCAGCGAGCGCACCGGTGACCCGCGCGGGATCGACGACCTGTTCCAGGACGCCTTCTCGCTGCGCGACGCCGACCAGTTCCTGATCAAGGTGCGCTACCGTCTGTGACCGGATTCCTGCGGGCAGCCGCAGCGCGCTGTTGCTCGCCGGGCGCGATGCGGGCGGGCCGGCCACGCGCCGGCCGGAATGCGGACCGCTTGCGTCAGGCCTGCGGGCTGCGGCAAGGCTGCGGACAGAACCCTTCCGGTCGTCTGCCTGACGGGATGTCCGGCGGCACCGGACGAACGAGAGGGGGATCGCGATGGAAGACGCAATCGAAGCGGCGAACCGGGGACGACGCGACAACGCACGCATCGCGCTGATCGGGCTGCTGCTGGGCAACGCAGCCACCTTGGGCATGGCCATTGCCCAAGGCTGGTCGATGGGCGCGCTGCTGCTGCCCTACTGGCTGCAGAGCGTGGCGATCGGCGCCTTCAACGTGCGCCGCATCCTGCGCCTGCGCCGCTTCAGCACCAAAGGGCTGTTCCACGGCGGCGGCCGACCCGTGCCGCGGACCCGCAAGGCGCAGGTGTCCACCGCGCGCTTCTTCGCTTTCCACTTCGGCGGCTTCCACGTCTTCTACCTGCCGTTCGTCCTGGCCGCCGTGCCGACGGCAGACGAGTGGCCCTGGCTGACCGCTGGCGCGATCGCACTGTGTCTCGCGCAATGGCGCGAGCACCGCAGCGACCTCGCCGACGACGCCGCCGGCGAGCAGAACCTCGGCGTGCTGATGTTCGCGCCCTACCTGCGCGTGCTGCCGATGCACATGACAGCCATTTTCGCGATCGGCGCCGACGGACCGGACGCCATGCTGTGGTTCGTCCTGCTCAAGACGCTCGCCGATGTCGGTGCGTGGTGGATCGACCGCAGCCTTCTGGGGAAGGAAAGCGACGCCGGGACGCACGGCCCGGCCTGAGCGGCCGCGCAGGCCAGGCTCGGAGCCTGTGAAAAACCCACACGCTGTGGGTTTTTCCAGTCACGAGTCCGGCACCGGTCCTGACTCGCTCCCGCGAATCATGCCCTCGTGCGCTCGACCCGCGCGCGGGCCAACCCCGCCGCGACGACCGCCTCAGGCCGCCCGAGTCCATCGACCGAGCGCGGCGAGCCCGTTCTCGCGCGCGCGTTGCGCGACGATCTTCTGCGCCGCGGCGAAGTTGCCCTTCACGTCGGCCGCCCACAGCTTGAGCGCTGCCGACTGCATCGCGCGGCCGTACGAGAACGACAGCGGCCACGGGTGCGGGCCCATCTGGTTCATCGCGTTGAGGTG
>DHLY01000136.1:2876-25681 GCA_002405525.1 Proteobacteria bacterium UBA4656 | reverse complement strand
GTGCCTTCGAGCATCACGTTCTGCTCGTACAGCGCGCCGAACAGCGAGCGCAGCGTGGCCTCGGTGACGTCGTAGCAGACCTCGATGTCGTGGTCGCCGTCCATCAGCACCTCGGGCTCGACCATCGGCACGATGCCGGCTTCCTGGCACAGCGCGGCGTAGCGCGCCAGCGCGTGCGCGTTGGCCTCGATGCAGGTCGACGAGGGCGCGTCCTCGCCGATGGTGATCACCGCGCGCCACTTGGCGAACTTCGCGCCGATCCGCGCGTATTCCTCCAGCCGCTGGCGCAGGCCATCGAGGCCCTCGGTGACCACCTCGCCGGGGCAGCCGGCCAGCGGCACCGGGCCCTTGTCGACCTTGATGCCGGGCAGGATGCCGGCATCCATCATGACCTTGGTGAAGGGCACGCCGGCGCGCGTCGACTGGCGGATCGTCTCGTCGTAGAGGATCGCGCCGGAGATGTGGTCGCCGAGGTTCGGCGCGGTCAGCAGCATCTCGCGGTAGGCGCGGCGGTTGTCCTCGCTGTTCTCGACGCCCACGCCCTCGAAGCGCTTCTTGATCGTGTTGGTCGATTCGTCGATCGCGATGATGCCCTTGCCCGGGGCGACCATGGCCTGGGCGATGTCGGCGAGTTGTTCGATGCTCATGGCGGGCTCGTTGGCAGGCGGCGCGGGCCGATATTGTAGGACGGTTGCCCCGGTGCCGCACGCCGGCGCGGCACGACCGGCTCAGGCCGCGCGCTGGCCGGGCACCGCCGGGTAGCGCCCCAGCGCGAGCAGGATCACCGCGCCGAACACGAAGCAGCCCGCGGCGACGTAGAGGATCGGGTCATAGTGCCCGGTCACGTCGCGCACCCGCCCGTAGACCAGCGGCGAGATCGCCGAGGCGATGCCGAACGGCATGTACAGCATGCCGTAGATCTTGCCGTAGTGGCGCATGCCGAAGTAGCGCCCGGCGAGGTAGGCGATGAGGTCGCTTTCGGCACCGGCCGCGAAGCCGAGCAGGAACGCTGCGACCATCGCGAGCTGGAGGGTGAGGCCTGCATCGGCGAGCAGCCAGCACGACACGGCCGGCAGCGACAGGATGGGAAGGACCACGATCGGTGCCCAGAAGCGGTCCAGCAGCATCCCGGTGAGGATACGCCCGACCAGGATCGACAGGCCCAGCACGCTCATCACGGTGGCCGCCTGTTCGCGCGAGATCGCGTGGTCGGCGAGGATCTGCTGCATGTTGATGTGCGCGCCGCCGTAGGCGAAGGCCACCGCCGCGATCGAGACGAACATCAGCCAGAAGCGATAGTCGCGGAACGCCTCGCCCAGGGTCGCACCGGGCAGCACGCCGCCGCTGCTGCCGGCGGCGATCTGCGGCGGGCGCTCCTCCGGCCGCGGCTCGCGGAACAGCAGGAAGCCGACCGGCAGCGCGACCAGCAGCGGCAACAGCGCAATCGCGGCGTAGGCGATGCGCCAGCCGAAGGATTCGATCAGCCACACGGTCAGCGGCGGCAGGATCATCGCCGCCAGGCTGGTGCCCACCAGGGTGATGCCGAGCGCCAGCCCGCGATGGCGGAAGAACCACAGGTTCACCGCGCGCGACCAGGTCACCGGCGTGGAGCCGATGCCGACCAGGCCGACCAGGAACCAGATCGCGTAGTAGCCGTAGAGCGTCGCCGGCATCGCACCGAACAGCGCGAAGGTGAGCGCGAACGCGGCCAGCGACCACAAGGCCACCGGGCGAACGCCATAGCGGTCGGCCAGCGAACCGAACACCGGCGCCAGCAGCGAGGCCAGGATGCCGAAGATGGTCACGCCGGCGAAGATCTCGGCGCGCGACCAGCCGAACTCGGCATTCAGCGGCCCGGCGAAGAACCCGATCGTGTTGAACGGGATCGGCGAGGCCCCGAAGGCCACGCCCAGCATCGCCGCCAGCAGCACCTTCCAGCCGAGGCGGAATTCCGGATGCGGCGTACCGCGCGGTGCCGATGCCGTTGCGCTCATGCCCTGCTCCCGTGCGGATAGTCGAGCGAGGATAGGCGATGGGGTGCGGGGGCGCCACGGGCGTTGCGAGGTTGGTCGCGGTGCGCGTGCGTTCCGGTTGGAGGGCCCTGGGCCCAGGGCTCAGGGCCCTCAGCCCTCGCCAGCCATCCCCCGCGCTCAGCCGAGCGCCGCCTCCAACTCCGCCCGCAGGTCCCCCACATCCTCGACACCCACCGACAGCCGCACCAGGTTGTCGCGGATGCCCAGCGCCTGGCGGCGCTCCGGCGGCACCGAGGCATGGGTCATGATCGCCGGATGGTTGATCAGGCTCTCCACGCCGCCGAGCGATTCGGCCAGCGCGAACAGCGAGCAGCGTTCCATCATGCGCCGCGTTTCCGCCAGCCCACCCCTGACATAGACGCTGACGATGCCGCCGAAGCCTTGCATCTGGCGCTTGGCCAGCGGATGTTGCGGATGCTCCGGCAGGCCCGGGTAGATCACGCGTTCGACCTTCGGATGCTTCGCCAGCCAGCCGGCCAGTTCGAGCGCGCCTTCGCAGTGCGCGCGCATGCGCAGATGCAGGGTCTTCACGCCGCGCAGGGCGAGGAAGGAATCGAACGGCCCCTGGATGCCGCCGACCGCGTTCTGCAGGAAGGTCATCTTCTCCGCGATCTCGGGGTGGTCGCCCACCACGACCACGCCACCGACCATGTCGGAGTGGCCGTTCAAGTACTTGGTGGCCGAGTGCATCACCATCGTGGCGCCGAATTCCAGCGGGCGCTGCACGATCGGCGAGCAGAACGTGTTGTCGACCACCAGGATGATGCCGCGCGCGCGCGCGAAGTCGCCCAGCCTTGCCAGGTCGACGACCTTGAGCATCGGGTTGGTCGGCGTCTCGGCCCAGATCATGCGCGTGTTCGGCTTCACCGCCGCCGCCAGCGCGTCCAGGTCGTTCAGGTCGACGAAGCTGAAGTCGAGCCCGGCCGAACGCCGGCGCACGCGCTCGAACAAACGGTAGGTGCCGCCGTAGACGTCGTCCATGCAGACCACGTGCGAGCCGGAATCGAGCAGCTCCAGCACGGTCGACGTGGCCGCCAGCCCCGACGCGAAGGCATAGCCGCGCGTGCCGCCCTCGAGGTCGGCGATGCAGCGCTCCCAGGCGAAACGCGTGGGATTGTGCGAGCGCGAGTACTCGAAGCCCTGGTGCGCGCCCGGGCTCGACTGCACGTAGGTGCTGGTGGCGTAGATCGGCGTCATCACCGCCCCGGTCGACGGATCGGGGGACTGGCCGGCGTGGATGGCTCGCGTTGCCAGTGCGTGGGTCTTCTGGGTACTCATGGCCTGGAGTCGTTGGAGGTGGTGCAGTTACGGAAGAGGGCCCAGGGGTGAAGCGGGACATGCCGCCGCATCGCGGCGGCCCGCCGAACGCCAGCGCGAGTAGCGCTGGCAGGAAACAGGGCCCAGTAAAGAGCCGGCACGAAGCGCTGCTTCTCTATACCCTGGCCCCTGTACCCGGAACAGCGGGCCCTGGGCCCAGGGCTCAGGACTCAGGACCCAATGAAGAGCGGGCCCGAAGCACTGCTCTTCTGGGCCCTGGGCCCTCGCTTCAAGAAACCCTGCGCCGCAGGTAATTCAACAGATCGATGCGCGTGATCAACCCGAGAAACCGCTCCCCGTCCATGACGATGGCCACGTGGCCGCGGTCGAAGATCGGGATCAGTTCGGCCAGCGGGCGCTTGACGTCGACCAGGTCCAGCTTGGCGACCATCGCGGTGGACACCGGGTCGCGGAAGCGCGCCTCGCCGCCGAACACGTGCATGAGCACGTCGGACTCGTCGAGGATGCCGACGATACGGTCGCCATCCATCACCGGCAACTGCGAGACGTCGTACAGCTTCATGCGCTGGTACGCCACCAGCAGCAGGTCGTCCGGCTTGACCACCACCGTATCGCGCGCCGAGTACGGGCGCAGGATCAGGTCGCGCAGGTCGCCGTGCTGCTCGCGCTCGAGGTAGCCCTGGTCGAGCATCCAATAGTCGTTGTACATCTTCGACAGGTACTTGTTGCCGGTGTCGCAGACGAAGGCGACGACCTTCTTCGGTGCCGCCTGTTCGCGGCAATAGCGCAGCGCCGCGGCGAGGATGGTGCCGCTGGACGAGCCGCCGAGGATGCCTTCCTTCCGCAGCAGCTCGCGCCCGGCGAGAAAACTCTCCTTGTCGGTGACCTGGTAGGCACGATGTACGCGCGAGAGGTCCGCGATCGAAGGCACGAAACCCGAACCGATGCCCTCCACCGTCCACGTCCCGACCGCATCCGGCGCCCTGCCCTCGTTGACCAGGCCGGCAAGAATCGACCCCTGCGGGTCGGCGAGCACCAGTTCCACGTTCGGAGCCGCGCGCGCGAAGAAACGCGACAGCCCGGTCACCGTGCCCGAAGAACCGACACCGAACACGATGGCGTCCATGTCGCGGCCCATCTGCTCCCAGATCTCGGGACCGGTGACGGTCTCGTGGGCGAGCGGGTTGTTCGGATTGCCGAACTGGTTGATGTAGTAGGCGCCCGGCGTGTCGCGCGCGATCGTTTCGGCGAGGTCGAGGTAGTAATCGGGATGGCCGCGGCCAACGTCGGAGCGCGTCAGCCGCACCTCAGCGCCCATCGCCTTGAGGTTGAAGATCTTCTCGCGACTCATCTTGTCGGGCACGACGAGGACCAACCTGTATCCCTTCTGCTGCGCGGCGAGCGCCAGGCCCAGCCCGGTGTTGCCGGCGGTGCCCTCGACCAGGGTCGCGCCCGGCGAAATCTTTCCCTCGCGCTCGGCCGCCTCGATCATGAACCGTCCGATCCGGTCCTTGATCGAACCGCCGGGGTTGTTCAGTTCCAGCTTGAGGAACAGTTCGCAGGGCCCGGTGTCGAGGTGCCTGGCCCGCACCATCGGCGTACCGCCGATCAGTTCGAGCACGCTGTCGTGGATCGTCATGGCCTGCGGCAGGACACGGAACCGGGGACATCGATGGTATCAGGCGGCTGCGGATCGTCCGCCTTGCAGCGCAGCGACGGCGCAGGCACGACGACGGGCCCGCGCGGGGCCCGTCGGCGGCACTGTGCCCTGCGGCGTCAGTGCGTGCTGCGGTGCTTGTCGAAGATCGTGGTGAGCCGGTCCTTGGCGTGCAGTTTCTCCTTCTTCATCCGCGCCAGGGTCATGTCGTCAATCGGACGCACGCCGAGTTCGGCATCCAGCACCTGCTTGTCCAGTTCCCGGTGACGCAGGTACAGCGAACGGAACTCGGCGTTGCTCTTCATCAGGACATCGACTTCCTGCTGACGGCCTTCGAACATCGTTACGTCTCCTCTCGTCGTGGGTCGGCTCAAAGAAAAACGCCCCGTGGCAGGCGCGCTGCGCACGAGGCGTCCCGGACCGGATGGCTGCCAACCTCCACCGCGCCGCCCGCCCGCCGCACACCGTCCGCGGATGCGGCGGCGGCCAGCGGCTTCGGCACGGCGACACTCATGGCGGGTCGGCTCCAGCGGGGCGACCAGGAAGGGCCCCACGAGCCTGACCCTACGCCGGCCGGGGCGGCTTGGCAATCACTTTCTGGCGGGCTCGCCGGCGCATGGCCGAAGGCTGGACAAAACGCTTCTGGATCAATGCTATGGACTCGGATACGGGTGGAAAACAGGCGCCCGCAGGCGCCCCGTTCAGGACGCCGGGCCTTCGACGATGATCTCGACCCGCCGGTTGCGCGCGCGACCCTCGGCGGTGTCGTTCGGCGCCATCGGCATCTCGGATCCGAGACCCACCGCCGACAGGCGGGCGGCGTCGACGCCACGCGCGACGAGCGCGTCGCGCACGGCCTCCGCGCGGCGCTGCGAGAGCACCTGGTTGAGGTTGGCCCCGCCGCGGGCGTCGGTGTGCCCCTCGATTCGCACCCGACGCGTCGGGTCGCGCTGCACGAACGCCACCACGCGGCCGAGGTTGGCCAGCGCCTCCGGCTGAAGGCTGGCCCGACCGGGCGGGAACACCGACTCGCCGAGTATCATCACCTCGCCGCGGAGGTCGCGCCGCGCGGTGAGGGTCTGCATCTGCAGGCGCAGGCTGTCGGCGGCGGCCAGCGCCAAGTCGGCCTCGCGCCGCGCGAGCCCCGCCTCTTCGGCCTGCGCCTGCGCCACGCGCTTGGCCTGCTCGGCTTGGGCGCGTGCCGCCTCGGCGGCCTGGTCGGACTCCACGCGCGCCGCCTGCGCCAGAGCCGCATCCTCTCGCGCGCGCTCCGCCTCCTCGACCTTGGCCAGGTTCTGCACGCGCAGCTTCTCCGCCTCCAGGCGCGCCAGTTCGGCATCGCGCCGCGTCGCCTCGAGGCGGATCGCGTCGGCCTCGCGCTCCAGCCGCGAAAGGCGTGCCTCGTCGCGGGCAGCCTGGGCGGTGGCGTAGGCGATGTCGACCCGGCGCTCGGCGACGTAGGCCAGCGCGGCGCGCTCGGCCTCGCGCGCCCCGGCTGCCGCGCCGAGCTGACGCAACGCGTCACGGGCGCGCGCGATCTCGGCCGGCGCGAGGGCGGCCAGTTCGGCGTCCGCTTCCAGGCGACCGAGACTGCCTTCGATGCGCTCGCGGTCGAGGTCTCGCTTGGGGGCGGCGCCACAGGCGACGAGCGCGAGGGTGAAGGCCGCCAACGCCAGGCCGCGCAGAAGCGCACTCACGGCGCCACCCCGTCGTCGAGCAACTGCAGCCGCAGGCGCTCGTTGTCCTCGGCCTTGACGCGGGCGGCCTCGCGCGCGCGGGCAGCGCGCGCCTTGGCGGCCGCCAGCTCGGCGTCGACCCGCGACTGGCGAGCGAGGATCGCGGCCCGGCGGTAGTCGCGATCGTCGCTGGCTTCCCGCGCCCCCGCAAGCTTGTCCTGCGCGAAACGCAACTCGACCGGCGCACTGGCCGCGGCGCCCGCCGCGCTCGCACGCGACAGCGCCGACTCCGCGTCCTCGAGGTCCGCCAGCGGCGGCGGCGCACTGGCGCAGCCGGCGAGCACCAGCGCCATTCCCGCGGCAGCGGACCCTCGATGGAATTTTCGCTGCTTTGCTGTCATACACTTCCGTGGGTTCGGGCCGTCGCAGCGCTATTGTGTGAACGGGCCTGCGGGTTTGCAACGGGCTGGATGCGTGTGGTCCCGGCGGGACGCGCGCTGTCGGGAATCGCGTATGGACATCGGCTATTTCCTCAAACTGATGACCGATAAGGGCGCGTCGGACATGTTCCTGACCACCGGCGCCCCGGTGAACATCAAGGTCGAGGGCAAGCTCTACCCGCTCGGCAACACCGGCCTGCCCGGCGGCATGGTGAAGAAGATCGCGTACTCGCTGATGGACGAGGGGCAAGTCCCCAGGTTCGAGCGCGACCTCGAGCTGAACATGGCGATCGCGGTCAAGGACGCGGGCCGCTTCCGCGTCAACGTCTTCAAGCAGCGCGGCGAAGTGGCGATGGTGATCCGGGCGATCAAGAGCGACATTCCGTCGTTCGAGGCGCTCAAGCTGCCACCGGTGCTGCGCCAGCTGATCATGGAGCCGCGCGGCCTGATCCTGGTGGTGGGCGCGACCGGCTCCGGCAAGTCGACCACCCTGGCGGCGATGCTCGACTACCGCAACATGAACCGCTCCGGACACATTCTCACCGTGGAGGACCCGATCGAGTTCCTGCACCGGCACAAGAAGTCGATCGTCAACCAGCGCGAGGTCGGGCTCGACACGCACTCGTACCAAGAGGCGCTCAAGAACGCGATGCGCGAGGCGCCGGACGTGATCCTGATCGGCGAAATCCGCGACATGGAAACCATGGAGGCCGCGATCTCGTTCTCCGAAACCGGACATCTTTGCCTCGCCACCCTGCACTCCAACAACGCCGACCAGACGCTGGAGCGCATCCTCAATTTCTTCCCCGAGTCGGCGCACAAGAACATCCTGATGAACCTGGCGCTGAACCTCAAGGCGGTGATCAGCCAGCGTCTGGTCACCGGCAAGGACGACAAGCGCCTGCCGGCGGTGGAGATCCTGATCAACACGCCGCTGATCCGCGACATGATCCGGCGCGGGCAGATCCACGACATGAAGGAGGCGATGGATCGCTCGCTGTCCGACAGCATGCAGACCTTCGACCAGGCGCTGTACGCACTGTTCAAGGAAGGCAAGATCGACATCGAGGAGGCGCTGGGAAAAGCGGACTCCCGCGACGGCCTGGCGCTGAAGATCCGGCTCGCCGAGAGCGGCGAGCCCGACGCCGAGCACAGTCCCTTCGACCCCAACGCCTACTGAGGGCGCGATGGCCGCGGTCGACGTGCGCATCCACGCCGCCGAACCGGCGGACGCCGACGCCGTGCGGCGCATCTATGCCGCGCCGGCCGCGCAGGCCGGAACCCTATAACCACCCTACCCTACCCTCGAACCGTGGCAACAGCGCCTGGCCGGCCTCGGTGCCGGTCGCCACGCGCTGGTCGCCGAGGTCGACGGCGAGGTGGTCGGCCAGATCGGCCTCTACACCCCGGACGGACACGCCGCGCCGGGCGCACGTCGCCGGGATCGGCATGGGCGTGCGCGACGACTGGCAGGGCCGCGGGATCGGCGGCGCGCTGCTCGCCGCGGCGATCGACCTCGCCGAGCGCTGGCTGCAGGTGACGCGGATCGAGATCGAGGTCGAGGCAACCTCTGGGCCTTTTGCCGCCAACGCGGCGGCGATCGCGCTCCACGAAAGGCACGGACTCGTGCGCGAGGGCCTGCATCGCCGCCACGCGTTCCGCGACGGCGTCCACGTCGACACGCTGTCGATGGCGCGGCTGCGCGACCGGGTCCCGCTATCGGAGGCTTCCAACGGAACGACGTGAACTCCTGTTGCGCGCAAGATGCCCGGTGTCCGGCCCGGCCTGTCCCGGCACACCCGCTCCGGTACACTCACATACTGGGGGTTCGAGGGGCCGCATGCTGCGGCACTACTGGCCCTCGGGGGAGGGATCATGCGCCGCTTCACGATCGCCATGCTGCTGTTCGCCGCCAGCCCGTCCGCGCTGGCCAGCGCGTCCACCGACGGGGCGTCCGTGCTGCACATGGTCTGGGTCGCCGTCTGCGCGGGGCTGGTGCTGTTGATGCAGCCGGGCTTCGCGTTCCTGGAGAGCGGGATGGCCCGCGCGAAGAACGCGGTGAACGTTCTGATGAAGAACTTCACCGACTGCGCGATCGCCTCGGCCGGCTACTGGGCCATCGGTTTCGGGCTGATGTTCGGCGCCAACACCACGGGCTGGTTCGGCTTCTCGGGCTTCATGCCCAACGAGGGCTCGGGCCTGGTCAACGTGCTGTACCAGACGTTCTTCGCCGCCACGACCGCGACGATCATCAGCGGCGCCGTCGCCGAGCGCATGCGCTACCTCCCTTACCTCCTCGGCACGGCGCTGGTGGTGGTTCTGATCTATCCGCTGTGTGGCAGCTGGATCTGGGGCGGCACCGCGGACTCGCCGGGCTGGCTGCGCGGGCTGGGCTTCCTCGACTCCGCGGGCGGGGTGGGCGTGCACGCGGTCGGCGGTTTCGTCGCGCTGGCCGCGGTGGTCGTTCTCGGCCCCCGCTTCGGCCGCTTCGGCCGCGACGGCAGCGTTCGCGACATTCCCGGCCACAGTCTGCCGCTGGCCGCACTGGGCGCATTCCTGCTCTGGATCGGCTGGCTCGGCTTCAATGGCGGGGCCACGGAACAGGACTTCTCGGACCTCGGGCGCATCGTGCTCAACACGCACCTTGCCGCGTCCACCGGCATCATCGGCGCGATCCTGCTGCAGCTCCTGCGCGGTCGCCCGGTACTCGCCACCGAGGTGCTCAACGGCGCACTGGGCGGGCTGGTCGCAATCACCGCCGGCGCGAAGTTCGTCGAGCCGGCGAGCGCGGCGCTGATCGGCCTTGGTGCCGGCGCCATCGTGGTGACCGGCAGCGCCCTGCTGCGGCGGGCGCGGATCGACGACGTGGTGGATGCGATCCCGGTGCACGGATTCTGCGGCGTCTACGGAGCCATCATGACCGGAGTGTTGTTCGCCGGCGATCCCTTCGACCTGCAGCGAATCGGCATCCAGACGCTGGGCGCGATCGTCGGCGCGACCTGGGCGTTCGCGGCGGGCTGGCTGGTGTTCAAGGCCATCGACGGGGCGGTCGGCCTGCGCGCGCCCAGCGAGCACGAGCAGTCGGGCCTCGACTACACCGAGCATTACGAACTCGGCTACCCCGAGTTCATGACCGCGCGCACCCATCGCGCGCCCGAGGGCGGCGCGCCCGCGCGCGCGGCGCAGAAATGACCGATTCGAAGCCGGCGTCCCCCCCGAAACTGAACCAGCGCCGGCGCGCCGTCTACGGTGCGCTCAGCGGACTGCTCGGCGATCGGGCACCGGCGATCGCCACCTGCTTCATCCTGTGGGAACGGGAGTTCGCCAACCAGCCGCACTTCGTCGTCACCCGCTTCGTATCGCGCTGCGCCGAAACGCTCGGCCTGAGCGACGCGGACCGCATTGCACTGACGCGGCGCACGTTCGAACTGTTGGCGAAGCCCTATGAATCGCTCGAACGCTACCCCGAAGGCCTGCTGTCGCCCGCCGGGGGCTTGGCCGGTGCCGCTGTGGCCGCGACGCCGTCTGCCGCGTCCGCGCAGGGCCTGCCACGCCCCCCGGTGTCCTTCGCTGCCGCACCGCCGCTGGCGGCGGAGGCGATCATCGCCGGCGCGGTCGGCCGTTCACTGCTGGCGCCCCTGCGCGCGCAGGCGCGCAGTCAGCCCGGAGTACTGGTACAGATGATCGGCGACGCGGCGCGCCATGCGGGCCTGCCGGAGTCGTTGCGCCATCGGATCGCCACCTGGAGCGCCAACGGCGGCGCCGACGACGCCGTGCTGTCGGACCTCGATCTGGCGGCCCTGCGCCAGTGGGTCCACGTGCTGTACCTCGCGGCATGCGACGCCGCCGGCCCGGTCGCCGCCGACCGTCTGCTCGCGCAGTCGATCGCGCGCGCCGGCGCGCTGCCTTCGGCGGTCGAGTTCGCGCCGGAACAGTTGCTTTGAGCACGGCGCCTCAACCACGCGGCGCGTCCGGCTGATTCTCGGGTCGGGCGCGGTCGAACGCGGGCACCGCGAGACAGGTCTGGTAAATGCGCCTCACCGTCGGGAACGGCGCCAGGTCGATCGCGAAGCGCAGCGCGTTGTAGCACTGCGGCACCACGCAGATGTCGGCGATCGACGGCGTGTCGCCCTCGCAGAAGTCGCCGGTCGACGGATTGCCGGCCAGCAGTTCCTCCAGCGCCGCAAGCCCGGCGCCGATCCAGTGGCGCACCCAGCGTTCGCGTTCGACCTGCGGCGCGTTGAACTCGGCTTCCAGCCATTGCAGCACGCGAACGTTGTTCAGAGGATGGATGTCGCAGGCCACGAGCAGGGCCAGCGAGCGCGCCCGCGCGCGTTCGCGGGCAGTGGCCGGCAGCAGGCGGGCGCCGGCATAGGTTTCCTCGAGGTACTCGACGATGGCCAACGACTGGCGGATCACGCGCTCGCCATCGACCAGCACCGGGACCATGCGCTGCGGGTTCAGCGCGTGGTAGCCGGGCATGTGCTGGGCGCCGGTCGCGGGCGCGATGTTCACCGGCACCACCTCGTATGGCAGCCCCTTCAGGTTGAGCGCGATGCGCACCCGATAGGCGGCGCTGGAGCGCCAGTAGCTGAACAGCTTCATGCCCTCCGCAGACATCGAGCCCCCTCGTTCCGCCGCCACGCGCCCGGGCCGCCGAAGCCGCAGGACGGCCGCGGCGGGCTGCTAGGTTAGCGCGCGGCAACGGGCCGGGCGATGCCTGCCCATCCCGTCGATCTCGCCGTCCATCGCCGGACCCGGTGCACGAAGCCTGCGGAAGAACCCGGCGCCCCGGGATCCTGGAGCCGCGCGCGGCGCGGATCCGGGGTTGCTGCAGATCATCCGCGTGGGCGCGTGGTCGGCGCGCAAGCCATCCGTCGCCCGGGCGGGAGGCTGCCGAATGGCACGTCCTCAGTCTCCGGAGACGAACCGGACGACGCGCTGCTCGATGGCGCCAAACACGGTGTGACCGGAACGATCCAGCATCTCGATCCGGACCTGGTCGCCGAACCGCAGGAACGGCGTCGTCGGTTTTCCGTCGTGCAGGGTCTCGATCGTGCGCCGCTCGGCAAGGCAGGAGGCGCCCCTCGACTCGTCCTGGTTGGCAATGGTGCCGGAGCCGATGATGGTGCCCGCCGACAGAGGCCGCGTGCGGGCCGCGTGGGCGATCAGGCGGGCGAAGGAGAACTGCATGTCCACCCCCGCCTCGGGTGCCCCGAACCACCGCCCGTTCAGGTGGGTGGTCAGCGGCAGGTGCACCTTTTCGTCGCGCCAGGCCGGGCCCAGTTCGTCCGGCGTGGCAAGCACCGGCGACAGTGCCGAGCGCGGCTTCGACTGCAGGAAGCCGAAGCCCTTCGCCAGCTCGTCCGGAATCAGGTTGCGCAGCGAGACGTCGTTGACCAGGCCGATCAGCTGCACGTGCGCGACGGCCTGTTCGGGCGTGACCGCCATCGGCACGTCGTCGGTGACCACGATCACCTCGGCTTCGAGGTCGATGCCGTAGTCCTCGCTGGTGACGGCGATGTCGTCGCGTGGCCCGAAGAACCCCGCACTGACCGCCTGGTACATCAGCGGTTCGTCGTAGAACGACTTCGGCACCTCGGCGCCGCGCGCGCGACGCACCCGCTCGACATGCGGCAGATAGGCGCTGCCGTCGACGAACTCGTAGGCGCGCGGCAGCGGCGCCGCCAGCGCGACGGGTTCGAGGTCGAACACCTGCTGCGACTCGACCAACCCGGTGCCGCCGTTGCCCGCAACCTCCTCCAGGAGTTCGGCCACCGCGTTGAGGCGCGGCGCGGCGTGCTGCCAATCCTCGAGCGCCCGCTGCAGGGTGTGGGCGATCTGCGGCACCACCACCGCCTTGCGCAGGTCGCGGCTGGCGACGATGAGCGTGCCGTCACGGCCGCCGGACTTTAGCGAGGCGAGTTTCATCGGGGGCTCAAGGCTGAGGACTGGGGTTGGCTTGCGTCGGGTGCAATGAATGCAGCGAACTGCACCGCGCCGATGGCGGGGGTATCGGGTAAAGGGTATAGGGCCCAGGGTATAGTCGACCGAATGCTGCGTCCTGCGATGCGATGCGTGGCGGTAACCACCGCATCGCCGGAGCACCTTCGCGCGCGAGTCATCCAACCCGCCACGCCATCCCCCTATACCCTGGGCTCTGTACCCTGCTGCTTCTCCGACGAGGCGGTGCGTCGCTGCGCCCATTGCACCCTATCCGTTCCGGCAACGCTAGCGTGGCGGCTGGAAGTTACGCCGCAGGCCCTGCCAGCACTCGGCGTAGTCGCGCTGCAACTGCAGCGCGTCCATCGCCTGCCGGGTCGGGCGCAGCACCATCCGGGTCTCGAACATGAAAGCCATGGTGTCGGCGAGTTTCTCGGGGCGCGAGGTGTCCGCGGCGGCTGCCCGGTCGGCCGTCGCGCCGTCCGGGCCATGGCCGCTCATGCAGTTGTGCAGCGAGGCACCGCCGGGGACGAAGCCGCCGGCCTTGGCGTCGTAGACGCCGTGCACCAGGCCCATGAACTCGCTGGCCACGTTGCGGTGATACCACGGCGGGCGGAAAGTGTCCTCGCCGACCAGCCAGCGCGGGGGAAAGATCACGAAGTCGAGGTTGGCCGTGCCCGGCGCGTCGGATGCACTGCTCAGCACCGTGAAAATCGACGGGTCCGGGTGGTCGAAGGAGATCGAACCCATCGTGTTGAAGCGTCGCAGGTCGTACTTGTAGGGCACGTGGTTACCGTGCCAGGCGACGACGTCGAGCGGTGAATGCCCGATCCGCGCGCTCCAAAGGCCGCCCTGGAACTTGGCCAGCAGCTCGTAGTCGCCCTCGCGGTCCTCGAACGCCGCGACCGGGGCGAGGAAATCGCGCGGATTGGCCAGGCCGTTGGCGCCGATCGGGCCCAGCTCCGGCAGTCGCAGCGGCGCACCGAAGTTCTCCGCCACGTAGCCGCGCGCCGCGCCGTCGGGGAGTTCCACGCGGAAGCGGACGCCGCGCGGGACCACGGCGATTTCCAGCGGCTCGACCTCGACCACGCCCAGTTCGGTGTGCAGGCGCAAGCGGCCCTGCTGCGGCACCAGCAGCAGTTCGCCGTCGGCGTCGTAGAAGAACCGGTCGCACATGCCGGTGTTGGCGGCATAGATGTGCACCCCGACACCGCATTGCGCCTCCGGCCCGCCGTTTCCGGCCAGGGTGAGCAGGCCGTCGACGAAGTCGGTCGGCGCCTGCGGGAGCGGGAACGGATCCCAGCGCAGCTGGTTCGGAGTGGGCGGAACCTCGGAAAAACGGTTGTGGAAGCGACCGGGCGACAGCGCCGAGAAGGGTCGGTGCTGCGCACCCGGCCGGATCCGATAGGTCCAGGTTCGCCGGTTGAGATGCCTCGGCGCGGTAAAGGCGCTGCCCGAGATCTGCTCGGCGTAAAGCCCGTGCGCCACCCGCTGCGGCGAGTTGCGTCCGACCGGCAGGGTGCCCGGAATCGCCTCGCTCGCGAATTCGTTGCCGAAACCGGATTGCACGGGGATGGGGATCATGCGCTCGATGGTTCGCGGTCCGGGCCAGCCTCAGAGCACACCGCGCCGCATCTGGTCGCGCTCGATGGACTCGAAAAGGGCCTGGAAGTTGCCCTCCCCGAAGCCCTCGTTGCCTTTGCGCTGGATGATCTCGAAGAAGATCGGGCCGACGTGGGTCTCGGTGAAGATCTGCAGCAGCTTCTTGCGCCCCGTCTCCGGGTCGGCATCAATCAGGATCTTCAGCGCCTTCATCCGCGCGACGTCCTCGCCGTGGCCGGGGATGCGCTGGTCGATCACGTCGTAGTACGTGTCCGGCGTGTCGAGGAAGCTCATGCCGGCTGCGCGCATGCTTTCCACCGTAGCGTAGATGTCGTCGGTGAAGCAGGCGATGTGCTGGATGCCCTCGCCCTGGTACTGGTCGAGGTACTCATTGATCTGGCTCTTCGGGTCGGCCGATTCGTTGAGCGGGATGCGGACGATGCCGTCGGGCGCGGTCATCGCCTTCGACACCAGCCCGGTCCTGGCGCCCTTGATGTCGAAGTAGCGAATCTCGCGGAATCCGAACAGGCGCTCGTAGTAATCCGCCCACTTCGCCATGTTGCCGAAGTAGAGGTTGTGGGTCAGGTGGTCGATGAAGGTCAGGCCGAAGCCGGTCGGCCGGGGGTCCACGCCGGAGACGAACGCGAAGTCCGCCGCGTAAGGGTCGGCGCCATCGGTGGCGAGGTAGAGCATGCAGCCACCGATGCCGTCGATGGCCGGCGCGTCGACCGCGCGCGTGGCCGCCTTGCGCGTAGCCGCCTGCGCGCCACGGCTCAGCACGGCGGCGAACGCCGCCGCGGCATCGGCGACGCGAATCGCGAATCCACAGGCGCACGGGCCGTGGACTGCGGCGAAGTCGGCGGCGAACGAGTCGGGTTCCTCGTTGACGAGAAAGTTCACACCGCCCTGCCGGTAAAGGCTGATGGCGCGCGTCCGGTGGTGCGCCACGGCGGCGAAGCCGAGGCGCGGGAACAACGCGTGCAGCACGGATGGGTCCGGCGCCGCGAACTCGACGAACTCGAAGCCGTTGATGCCGAGTGGATTGGCTGGTGCGCTGGCCTGGCGCTGGGCGTTCAAGGGGGACCTCCGGCGCGCGCAGCGCGGCGGGTTGATTCTCGCTGGTGTTCCTTATAGTTTCATCTGCAACCAATTGCAAGCCGCGCCGCGCCATGAACGACGACCGCCTGCTCGACCTCGACCGCTTCGTGCCGTACCGGCTCTCGGTGCTGTCGAACACCGTGTCGCAGGCAATCGCCCGCGAGTACGAGGCCCGCTTCGGGCTGTCGGTGACCGAGTGGCGGGTGCTGGCCGTGCTCGGACGCTATCCCGGGCTGTCCGCCTGCGAGGTGGCCGATCGCACGGCGATGGACAAGGTGGCGGTCAGCCGCGCGGTCGCGCGCCTGCTCGGCGACGGTCGCATCCGCCGCTCCACCCACAGCGGCGACCGCCGACGCTCGGTGCTGGCGCTCACCCCGCGCGGCCAGCGAATCTACGCCCAGATCGCACCCCGGGCGCTGGAGTACGAGCGGCGCCTGCTGGCGGTGCTGAACGAGGAAGAGCTCCGGTGGCTCGACCGCCTGCTGTCGAAGCTGGCCGGTGATGGGTTGGAGTCGGTGCGGCGGATGCCGGCGGCACGGCCGGAGTTGGCTGGGTAGGCGCGGGGAGACGAGGGCCTAGGGTATAGGGCCCGGGGTATGGCGGAAGCGCTGGCGGGCGGCGGTCGATGCACCGTCGGTTGCTCTGGATCGGGCCCAGGGCCCAGAAAAGCAGTGGTGACCTCTGGGCCCTGAGCCCTGGGCCCTGATCACGGCAGTGATCAAGCGACGCACCAAGCCCCCGCGCCGCACACCGCCCGGAGCGCAAGCAACACTATTTCACCCCGTGCATCAAGCGCCCCACCAGCGGCGCGGCGATGAAAAGGACGGCGCCCGGGATCACCAGCGCCCAGAAGCCGAAGGTGTAGCCGGTCAATGCGGACGCGACGGTCATGCCGCCCTCGCCGCTGACGTGGCCGGCGAAGATGCCCGACAGGTTGTTGCCGATGCCGGTGGACAGGAACCACCCACCCATGCCGAAGCCGACCAGGCGCACGGGCGCGAGCTTGGTCACCATCGACAACCCGATCGGCGACAGGCACAGCTCGCCCACCGACTGAATCACGTAAACCATGAACAGGGTCCAGAACGGGATCTTGTTGTCCTCGCCCACCATGCTGGAGAGGGCGTACATCAGCAGCAGGAAGGCGAGACCGTTGAAGATCAAACCGAGGCCGAACTTGCGCGGGATCGACGGATTGGCGCGGCCCATCTTCACCCATAACCAGGCCAGCACCGGCGCCAGCGTGATGATCGCCAGCGAGTTCACGCTCTGGAACCACTCCAGCGGGAAGGTCCAGGACCCGAAGTCGCGGCGCACGATCTCGTCGGCGAGGAAGTTGAACGACGAACCGGCCTGTTCGAAGAACATCCAGAACATGATGTTGAAGGCGAAGATGATCAGCATCGCGATCACCATGTCGCGTGCCTTCGGGCCGTTCTTGATGCCCTCGACCAGCAGCACCACGGCCAGCGCAATGAACATGATGGTCAGGATCACCTGCAGGGCCTGCGCGCCGAGCGCCAGCAGGAAATAGATCACCGGCACCACAACGATCGCGCCCAGCACCGACGCCAGCACGCGGCCGCGGCCCTCGCCGCCCGCGGCCGGCAGGCCTACGCCCTTGAGCTGCGCGCGGCCGAAGTGGAACCAGATCCAGGACAGCAGCATGCCGATGCCGGCGGCGATGAACACCACCTTGTAGTCCGGGACGCCGTCGGCGCCGAACACCCGCCGGGCCAGCAGTCCGGTCAACACCGGCGCTACCAGCGCGCCCGCGTTGATGCCCATGTAGAAGATGGTGAAGCCCGAATCGCGGCGTTCGTCGCCCTGCGCGTAGATCTTCCCGACCAGAGTGGAGATGATCGGCTTGAACAATCCGTTGCCGACGATGATCGTGGCCAATCCGAGCTTGAAGACCTCCGCGTGCGGCACCGCGATCAGGAACAGTCCGAGCGACATGAAGGCCGCACCGACCAGGATCGCGCGCTGGTAGCCGAGGAAGCGGTCGGCGACGTAGCCGCCGAAGATCGCGGCGGCGTAGACCAGCGCGAGGTAGGAGCCGTAGATGAAGCTCGCCGGCTGCTGGCCGGACGGATCGCCGCCGTGGAACTGCGCCACGATGTAGAGCACCAGCGCCCAGCGGATGCCGTAGAACGCGAAGCGCTCCCAGAACTCCGACATGAACAGCATCCACAGCGGCCGTGGATGGCCCAGCACCGTGTCGAAGGCCGGCGGCGCGCCCGCCGGATTGCCTGCCGCTGCACCCATCGCCCGCAACTCCTCTTTCCGCTGATCGCCAGGACCCGCACCGGATGACGCGGGCATCGCGACTGTTTACCCGGAATGGCAGGCTTTCGTCAAAACCATGTCAAGAGCGTGAGCCGCCCTTGAGATAGAACTCATCGTCGAACGTCGCCACCCACTGCGGCCGCCAGGTCACCAGAACGGCCAGTGCGCCGCCGGTGAAGAAGCCCTCGGCGAACATCATGGCGGGCAGGCTCAAAACGTAATCGCCGGGCGCGGATCCCGTGCCCGCCGCGCCCGCCAGCGTCGCCACCGCCGCGCGCGCGCCCTGCGCCAGCGCCATGCAGAGCAGTCCCCCGCCGAAGGCGACGCCCAGAATGTAGACGAAGGGATTGCGCGGCAGCCACCGGCGGGTGGTCGCCAGCAGCCACCAGCTTCCGGCCACCGGCAACGCGCCGCCGACCAGGAACGCCCACGGCGCACCGATCCAGGCTGCGCCGGTCGCCACCGCGTCCATGCCGGTGGCGAGCGCCAGCGCGAGCAGCGCGTAGCGCCAGCCGAACATGAGGGTGGCGGCCGCGGCACCGGAGAACTGCAGCTCCAGACCGGGCGCCAGCGGCACGCTGGCGATCCGCATCAGGCACAACGCCAGCAGCGTCGCGCCGAACACAGCCGCCGATGCGGGCTCAGCGAGGCGCGGCCATTGCAGGCCGCGCAGGGCGCCGCCGAGCACCGCGACGGCACCGGCCCAGGCCAGCGAATCCGCGAGCGGCGGCACGCTCAATGCGCGCGCGGGTGCATCACCGTGCGCACCTCGAACAGTTCCGGGAAGAACGTCAGGTCCATCGCCTTCTTCAGGAATCCCACGCCCGACGACCCCCCGGTACCGCGCTTGTGGCCGATGATCCGCTCGACGGTCTTCAGATGCCGGAAGCGCCAGAGCTGGAAGGATTCCTCGATGTCCACCAGCAGTTCCGCCATGTGGTAAGCGTCCCAGTGCGCTTCGGTGTCCTCGTAGATGCGCGCCAGCGCCGGCACCAGCTCCGGCACCCGCAGATAGGGTTGCGACCAGTCGCGCTCCACGCAGCGCGCGGGAATCGCGTGCCCGCGGCGCGCAAGGTAACGCAGGAACTCGTCGTACAGGCTGGGCGCCTCCAGCACCGCGCGCAGGCGGGCCTGCTGCGCCGGGTCGTAGCGGAACACCCGGATCATGTCGGCGTTCTTGTTGCCGAGCAGGAACTCGATGGTGCGGTACTGCAGCGACTGGAAGCCCGAAGCCGGGCCCAGCACGTGGCGGAACTGCATGTACTCCGAGGGCGTCAGGGTCTCCAGCACGGCCCACTGTTCGAACAATTGGCGCTGGATCTGCTTGACCCGCGCGAGGATCTTGCCGCAGGGATCGATGTCGTCGGCGGCCAGGTGGCGGATCGCGGCGGACAGCTCGTGGATCACCAGTTTCATCCACAGTTCGGACGTCTGGTGCTGCACGATGAACAGCATCTCGTCGTGGTGCTCGGGCCGCGACAGCGGCTTCTGCGCGGCCAGCAGAAGGTCGAGGCGCAGGTAGCCGTCGTAGGTCAGCCGGTCGACGAGATCAACGACGACGCCGGGTTCGATCTCGCGCTTGTTGGTGTCGGACATGGCCGGTGCGGCGGGCGCGGCGGGGCCCGACATCTTAGCGACGGGGGGCGCCGACCGCTCAGAGCCCGACCGCGGCCAGCGCCTTGGCGCGGATGAAGGCCTCGGCATGCGGCTCGACGAGCGCGAAGTCGCCCAGGTGCGCGTTCGCCCCGCTGGCCGCTGCGGCGACGGCGTCCGGCACCGGCGCACCCTCGGGGGCCACCGGCTCGACCGGCGGGCCGGACGACGGCGCGGCCGGCGCGGGGGGCGTGCCGCGCCAGGCGGCGCGCGCGGCCTCGGCGGCGCGCTGCGCAGCCTCCGCCGCGGCGGTCGCGGCATCGGTGGCCTGCCGGGCCGCATCGCCGAGTCGCTGCGCCGCCTCGCCGGCTCGGCCCAGGGCCTCGCTGCCGGCGGCACCTGCACCGGCCACCGCCATCGACACTCCGCCCGCGACCAGCGCGGCCACGGCACGTTCGCGGATCCAGCGGTACTCGTCGAGCGACATCGCCTGCGCGTTGAGTGCATCGACCTGGGCCTGCTTGGCGGCCAGCCCGGCCGCGCCGAGACCAGCCAGCGCGCGCAGCGTTCCGGCAGCCTCGTCGAACGCGCCGCCGCCAGCGGAAGGCGCCTCGGCGGCCGGAATCACCGCCGGGCCCAGCGCCGCGACCACCGCGGCGTGTACGGCGAGGAACCGCTCGACCTGCACGGCGCCGAGACGCCCGTCGGCCGGCTCGGCGAACGCGGAGGTGCGCACGCCCGCCTCGAGATCCCGCATGCGCGCCACCGTGCGGCCGAGGTCGGCAACCTGCGCGATCCCTTCGCGCGCACCGTCCAGCGCGCGGTCGGCGACGACCGCAGCGGGCTTGATCACGAGGAACCACAGCAGCGCACTGCCTGCCACCAGCAGCACGACGGCAGCGACGAGACAACCACCCAGGGCCTTCTTCATGTGCGACTCCAGCGGCGCCGGACCGGCGCGGGGATTCAGGTGCCGCTCGCGGACGCCGCCGGCTTCGCAGCGGGCGCGGGCTCGGATGCCTTGGTGGGAGCGGAAGCTCCCTCGGCCTTCGGCGGCGGCGGCGCGGAAGCCGCGGTCCCTGTTCCCTCCGCGGGCTTGCCGCCGCCATCGCCCGCGAGGTTGCGCTTGCGGTCGCCGTCCTTCTTGAAATCGGTCTCGTACCAGCCGCCGCCGGAGAGCCGGAACTGCGGCGCGGTCAGTTGCCTGCGCACCTGCGGTGCCCCGCAAGAGGGGCAGGTGGTCGGATCCGGGTCCGACAGACGCATGAGTTCATCGAACGCGTGGCCGCAGGCGAAACACTCGAAGGCGTAGATGGGCATGACTTCTCCGGGCCAGACGGCCCGATTCCCCCAGTGACCTTACGACCTGCGTCCGGACCCGCGGTTTTCAAGCCCCGCCCGCGACGTCCTGGGCGACCCCGCAGGCTTCGAGTTCGCCGCTGACGCCAAGCCACTCGTCCTCCAGCGCCGCCTGTTCGGCACGCAATGCTGCCTGCTGCCGTGCGAGGTCGGCCAGTGCGGCGGTCGACAGGCCGGCGACCGAAGCGGGGTCCAGCACCCGGGCGTCCAGCGCGGCGCGCTCGGCGCCGATCGCGGCCAGACGCGCGTCGAGCGCCCGCAGGCGCTGGCGCAGCGGCTTCTCCCGCTCGCGCTGGCCTGCCGCCGCCTTGCGGCGGTCGACGCCCCGCGCCGCCGACGCCACGCCGGTCACCGGGGCGCCCGATGCCGCGACGCGTTCGGACTCGGTGCCGCGCCGCGCGCGCAGCCAGCGCGCGTAGTCGTCGAGGTCGCCGTCGAAGGGCTCGACGGCGCCGTCGGCAACGCGCCAGAAGGAATCGCAGACCAGGCCGAGCAGCGAGCGGTCGTGGCTGACCAGCACGATCGCGCCCTCGAAGTCGTTCAGCGCCTCGGCCAGTGCCTCGCGCATCTCGAGGTCGAGGTGGTTGGTCGGTTCGTCGAGCAGCAGAAGGTTCGGCTTGGTGTAGGCGATCAGCGCCAGCGCCAGCCGCGCGCGCTCGCCGCCGGAGAAGCCGTCCACGCTCTCGAACACGCGGTCGCCAATGAAGTTCCAGCGCCCGAGGTAGTTGCGCGCCTGCTGCTCGCCGATCCCGGGCGCCATGTCCTGCAAATGGCGCAGCGGGGTCTGGCCGGACTTCAACTGGTCCACCGTGTGCTGCGCGAAGTAGCCGATCACCAGGTCCTTGTGCGCGATGCGGCTGCCGGAAAGCGGCGGCAGCGAGCCCGCCACCGTCTTGACCAGGGTCGACTTGCCCTCGCCGTTCGGGCCCAGCAGGCCGATGCGCTCACCGGCCTGCAGGCCGAAGCGCACGTCGGTGAGCACGCGGGTGACCGGCGTATCGTGCGCCTCCACCAGGGCTGCGCCGTCATCGTGGTCGTCGGGCGAATCGGCCCGATAGCCGGCCTCGACGTCGGTGAGCTTGAGCAGCGAATCGGGCAGCCGCGCCGGCTGCTCGAAGGTGACGTGGAACTCGCGCTCGGCGCGCACCGCCTCCGTGCCCTTCAGTTTCTCCAGCTTCTTGACCCGCGACTGCGCCTGCTTGGCCTTGCTGGCCTTGGCCTTGAAGCGGTCGATGAAGGCCTGCAGGTGGGCGCGCTCGGCCTGCTCCTTCTCGAAGGCGATCTGCTGCTGGCGCAGCATCTCCGCGCGCTGGCGCTCGAAGGCCGCATAGTTGCCGGTGTACAGCCGCGCCGTGCCGTCGGCGAGGTGCAGGATGTGGGTCGCCACGCCGTCGAGGAAGTCGCGGTCGTGGCTGATCAGCAGCAGGGTGCCGGGGTATTTCTTCAGCCACTCCTCCAGCCACACCACGGCGTCGAGGTCGAGGTGGTTGGTCGGCTCGTCGAGCAGCAGCGCGTCGGACGGGCACATCAGCGCCCGGCCGAGGTTCAGTCGCGCACGCCAGCCACCGGAGAATTCGGCCACCGCATGTTCGTGGGTGTGCGACTTGAAGCCCAGCCCGTGCAGCAGCTTCGCCGCGCGCGCGCGCGCGTCGTAGGCGCCGAGCTCGTCGATCCGATGGTGGGCCTCGGCCGCGGCCTCGAGATCGCCGCGCGCATAGGCCTCGTCGGCGTCCTTCAGCGCCTTCGCCGACGCGGCATCGCCACCGAGCACGAACTCGACCGCCGGGTCCGGCAGGCCCGGCGTCTCCTGCGCCACCGAGGCCATGCGCTGCGCCTT
>DHLY01000136.1:1682-2651 GCA_002405525.1 Proteobacteria bacterium UBA4656 | reverse complement strand
GCGTGCAGGGTCAGGTCGACGTCGTGCAGCAGTTCGCGGCCACCGCGGCGGATGGCGAGGTTGCGGAAGGCGATCATGGTCCTAGTCCGGATCCGCGGTGCGCAGCGTCTCGAGCCGCTCGGCGTCGACGACATCCTGCGGCCGGCCGGTGGCGCGCTTGTTGGCGATCAGGTCGGCCAGCCCGATGGTCGGGATGACGAGCCCGTCAATGGCGACCGGCAGCGCGCGTTCCGCGGCATGCTCGTATTCGACTCCGTCGATGCGCGTCAGCAAGTCGATGCGGCGCGGGGCAACGCCCAGCTGGATGACGGTGCCCGGCGACTCGAACGGCGCCGGGTCGAGCGCGCCGGGCGGCGCGCCGAACTCCTCGAGCGCGGCGACCGTGCGTCGTGCGTTTTCGGGCGACACCCGCAGCCAGAGGTCGATGTCCATGGTCGCCCGTGGCTGGCCGTGCGCCGCCATCGCGTATGCGCCCACCATCAGGTACTCAACCCGATGGCGGGAGAATGCGGACAACAGATCGCGGTAGTCGGGATTGAGCATCGAATCCAGGGGCCAGCGAGCACAGTTCGACGGTCAGGGGCCAGACCAGGGCCAGCCGTTGCGCCGGCGTTCCCTCCACCCGGTACGGCTGCGCGCGCGCCGCCGCCTCGTCGAGGCGGCGCACGACCACATTGCGCGGCGCGGACTGCGATCCCATCTCGCGCATTGTACCCGCGACCGCCGCCGCCGGCGCCGCCCCGCGCGGACGCGATCAGGCCGCCTGCACCTCGGACGCCGCGCGGACCAGCCGGTTCATCGCCGCAGCCGCGCGAACACCGCCTGCATCTGCTCCAGGCCCGACGAGGGGACCGGCGGATGCAGGAACAGGGCCGACTCGATCATGTCGGACAACTGGTCCAGCGCCTCGGGCAGCGGCGTCGCGACCAGCTCTCGGTCGCGCATCGCCTCCAGCTCGGGGCCGGCGAT
>DHLY01000136.1:0-1525 GCA_002405525.1 Proteobacteria bacterium UBA4656 | reverse complement strand
TTCGCGATCCATCGCCGTATTCTGCCAGTGCCGGCGCCGCGGTGCGCGGGAATGCCGGGGCCGTGCAGCGTCAGGCGCGCATGCGCGACGTTCAGCGCCGTAGACGAATCACCCGAACCCCGTCGCGCCGCATCGGGGCGGCAGCATCGAATCCGGGGGCCAATGAGCACACTCCGACGGTCAGGGGCCAGACCACGGCCAGCTGTCGCGCCGGCGTTTCCTCCACCCGGCACGGCTGCGCGTGTGCCGCCGCCTCGTCGAGGCGGCGCGCGGCCAAGCGGCGGGGCGGGATCGTGCGTGTGCTGCTTCCGCGTCGCGGGTTTCGCGTCAGCCGCGCAGGCGCCGCATCGCCTCGACCACCGGCAGCACCTCGACACCGTGCGGGCCGGGATAGGCCTCCCGTCCGGGATACACGACCCAGCGCGCGGTCGCGTCGACATCGTCGCAGGCGATATGGAAGCCCCGCGACACCGACGGGGCCGTGGCACGCTTGATCTCGACCGCGATGCGCGCGCGCCCTCCCACCAGCAGCAGGTCGATCTCGGCACCGGCGCTGGTGCGGTAGCCGTGCGGTTGCAGGGACGGGCCCGCGGCGCCGATCAGGTTCTCCACCACGAAGCCCTCCCAACTGCCGCCACAGACGGGGTGGCCGAGCAGCGCGTCCAGCGTGTCGATCCCCAGCAGGGCGTGCACCATGCCGCTGTCGTGCAGGTAGGTGCGCGGTGCCTTGCGCAGGCGCTTGCCGACGTTCTCGAACCAGGCCGGCAGCCGACGCACCAGCATCAGGTCGACCAGCAGGTCGAGGTAGCGCGACACCGTCTGCGCCGACACGCCGAGGCCCGCCGCCAGTTTCGATGCATTGAACTCGGCACCCTGTTCGTGCGCCAGCATGGTCCAGAAGCGACGCAGGGTCTCGCGCGGCAGCCGCGGGGCGAACGACGCGATGTCGCGCTCCAGGTAGGTCTGCGCGAACTGCTGCCGCCAGGCGAGGCTTGCGGTCTCGTCACGGGCGAGGAAGGCTTCAGGGAAGCCGCCGCGCAACCACAATCGATCCTGCGCATCCACGCCGGTTTCGCCGAGATCGAACGGAGCGAGCTCGAGGTATTCGATCCGTCCCGCCAGCGATTCCGATGTCTGGTTCAGCAGGTCGACCGACGCGGAACCAAGGACCAGGAAATGCCCGCTCGGACGACCCACGCGGCGGCGCTCATCAACCAGCACCCGCAGCACCGGGAACAGATCCGGCACGCGCTGGATCTCGTCCAGTACCACCAGCCGCCCCTCGAGTGCGCGCAGTGCCGCCTCCGGATCGGCGAGGCGCGCCCGGTCCGCGGGTCGTTCCAGGTCGAGGAATGCCGGCGCCGGTTGCCGTTCCGCGGCCAGCGCGTGAGCCAACGTGGTCTTGCCGACCTGCCGCGGACCGATCAGCCCGACCACCGGGCTGCGGGCAAGCGCGGATCCCACTTCCGCAGCCATGCGTCTTCGGAACATTGCAAATCCTCCGTTGAGGCTGTAGAAAAAGCCC
>DHLY01000101.1:19844-25011 GCA_002405525.1 Proteobacteria bacterium UBA4656 | reverse complement strand
TCGCCATCCGTGACCCGGTGGCTGCGCAGCCGGAGATCGCCGTCGTCGAGCGCGGGGCGCGCGAGGCGCTGGGCCAGGTGCGGCGCGCGGTCAGCGGCATGCGCGCGGTCGGCATCCGCGCGGAGTTCGCCAACGCGCGGCTTGCGTTGAGCGCGGTGCTGGTGGATTTCGAGTACCGCGCGCCGGACCTGGTGCTGCATCCGGAGGTGGAGACCGTGCTCGCGCTGGCGCTGCGCGAGGCGACCACCAACATCATCCGCCACGCCGGCGCGCGGCGCGTGGCGGCGGAGCTGCTGCGCGAGGCGGCCAACGTGGTGCTGACGGTGAGCGACGACGGCGTCGGCGGCGCGGTCGCCGACGGCAACGGGCTCAAGGGCATGCGCGAGCGGCTGGCGGCCCTCGGCGGCACGCTGGCCATCGAGTCCCAGGCAGGGCAGGGCACGCGTCTGCGCATCGTGGTGCCGTGGCGCGATCCCGGCAGCGACGAGGCTGGGCGTGAGCGCGCGACGGTGCGTCACTTGCGCGCGGTCGGTTGAACGGCGGTCGATCGGGCGCAGGGCGGTTGGACGCGGGCGGCGGCGGTGCTAACGTCGCGCCGCCTTCCCGCCGGAGTTTCCCTTGATCCGCGTCCTGCTTGCCGAAGACCAGGCCATGGTGCGGGGCGCGCTGGCCGCGCTGTTGCGGCTCGAACCCGACATCGACGTGGTCGGCAGCGTGGCCGACGGCGAGACCGCGTGGCGCGAAGTGCAGCGGCTCGCGCCCGACGTTCTGGTCACCGACATCGAGATGCCGCACCTGACCGGCCTCGAGCTCGCGCAGCGGGTGAAGGAGGGCGGGCAGTCGTGCAAGGTGGTGATCCTCACCACGTTCGCGCGCGCCGGCTATCTGCGGCGCGCGCTGGATGCCGGCGCCAGCGGTTACCTGCTCAAGGATGCGCCCGCCGACCGCCTGGCCGAGGCGCTGCGCAAGGTGCATCGCGGGGGCAGGGCGGTCGATCCCGAACTCGCGGTTGAGGCGTGGTCGGAGGCCGATCCGCTCAACGACCGCGAGCGTCAGGTCCTGCGGTTGGCAGGCGAAGGACGCTCGGCGGGCGAGATCGCCGACGAACTGGGGCTTTCGCAGGGCACTGTCCGCAACTACCTGTCGGAGGCGATCGGCAAGCTCGGCGTGGGCAACCGCATCGAGGCCTACCGGCTGGCTCGGCAGAAGGGTTGGCTGTAGCGTCGACGCGGGTCGTGGTGAAATCGGCGGTCGACGAATCGCCGCCGCAGACGCCGTGAAGAAATCCGACTTCCATTTCGACCTGCCACAGGACCTGATCGCTCAGGAGCCGCTGGCCGAGCGGTCGGCCAGCCGCCTGCTGGTGGCCGATGCCCGTGCCGGCAGCCTTTCCGACCGCGTGTTCCGCGACCTGCCCGACCTGCTCGCGCCGGGCGACCTGGTGGTGTTCAACGACACGCGGGTGATCCCGGCCCGACTGCATGGACGCAAGGACAGCGGCGGCGCGGTCGAAGTGCTGATCGAGCGCGTGGTCGGCGCCCACGAAGTGGTCGCGCAGGTGCGCGCCTCGAAGGCTCTCGTCGAGGGCCGGACGATCGCGCTCGGGGACGGCACGCTGCTCCGCGTGCTTGGCCGCGAGGGCGATTTTTGGCGCCTTCGCTTCGAAACCGGCGAGCCGCTGGAGGCGGTGCTGGCCCGCGTCGGCCACATGCCGCTGCCGCCGTACATCAAGCGCGCCGACGCCGCATCCGACCGCGAGCGCTACCAGACCGTCTACGCGGCCAGCGCGGGCGCCGTGGCCGCTCCCACCGCCGGGCTGCACTTCGACGCGCCGCTGCTGGCGCGACTGGCAGATCGCGGCATCGAGACCGGCCACGTCACCCTGCACGTCGGCGCGGGCACCTTCCAGCCGCTGCGCGGCGACGACGTGCGCGGCCACGTGATGCACAGCGAGTGGCTCAACGTCGGCGCCGAACTGGTCGCCAAGGCGCGCGCGGCCCGTTCGCGCGGCAACCGAGTGGCCGCGATCGGCACCACCGTGGTGCGCGCTCTGGAGACCGCCTCGCAGGGCGGGGAACTGGCGCCTTACGCCGGGGAAACGCAGATCTTCATTTTCCCCGGCTACCGCTTCCGCAGCGTGGACGCCCTGGTGACCAACTTCCACCTGCCGGAGTCGACCTTGATCATGCTGGTGAGCGCCTTCGCGGGACGTGAGTTCGTGCTCGGCGCCTACCGCCACGCGGTCGCGGCCCGCTATCGGTTCTTTTCCTATGGCGACGCGATGCTGGTCTTTCCTCCGGGCACTGCCTGCTGAGCGGGGCGGGGTTGGACGCCGGCCGGATTCGCCCCCCCGCCGGGCCAGCCCCTACAATGGCGGGCCGGCACCGGGGCCAGGACCCATGACGACCCAGAAAGGCATCATCCTCGCCGGCGGCGCCGGCACGCGGCTGCATCCGCTGACCATCGCGATGTCCAAGCAGTTGCTGCCGGTCTACGACAAGCCGATGATCCACTATCCGCTGAGCACCCTGATGCTGGCGGGCATCCGCGACATCCTGGTGATCAACACCCCGCATGAGCAGGCCCTGTTCCAGCGACTGCTCGGCGACGGCGCGCAGTGGGGCATCCACATCCGCTATGCGGTGCAGCCGCAGCCCAACGGGCTGGCCGAGGCCTTCATCATCGGCCGCGAGTTCGTCGAGGGCCACCCGGTGTGCCTGATCCTCGGCGACAACATCTTTTATGGCCACGGGCTGACCGAGGTGCTGCGCCACGCCGCCGCGCGCGTCGACGGCGCGACCGTTTTCGGCTACTGGGTGCGCGACCCGGAGCGTTACGGCGTGGCCGAATTCGATGCGGACGGGCGCGTGGTCGGTATCGAGGAGAAGCCGGCCAAGCCGAGGTCGAACTACGCGGTCACGGGGCTGTATTTCTACGACCATCGCGCCTGCGAGTTCGCCGCTGCGCTCGCGCCTTCGCCGCGTGGCGAGCTGGAGATCACTGACCTCAACCGGCGTTACCTCGAGGACGGCTCGCTGCGGGTCGAGAAGCTCGGCCGCGGCTACGCCTGGCTCGACACCGGCACCCACGAATCCCTGCTGCAGGCGTCGAACTTCATCGAGACCATCGAACAGCGCCAGGGCCTGCGCGCCTGCTGCCCGGAGGAGATCGCGTTCACCAACGGCTGGATCGACGCCGGGCAACTGCTGTCGCTGGCGAAGTCGCTCGGCAAGTCCGGTTACGGCGCCTATCTGGAACGGGTCGCGCGCGGCGAGGGCCTGGCATGAAGGTCCGCGCGCTGCGCATCCCCGGACTCGCCGTGGTCGAACCGCAGGTCTTCGGCGATCCGCGCGGCGAGTTCTTCGAGGTGTGGAACCGTGATCGGTTCGCTGCCCACGGATTGCACTTCGAGGTGGTGCAGGCCAACGTCTCGCGGTCCGTCGAAGGCGTGCTGCGCGGGCTGCACTACCAGTGGCCGAACCCGCAGGGCAAGCTGGTGAGCGTGCTCGACGGCGAGGTGTGGGACGTCGCGGTGGATATCCGGCGCGGGTCGCCCACCTTCGGGCAGTGGGAGGCCGTGGTGCTCAGCGGCGACAACCGTCGGCACTTCTGGATTCCGGAGGGCTTCGCGCACGGTTTCGTGGTCACCTCCGGGTGCGCGACCTTCTCCTACCTGTGCACCGCGCCTTACGACAAGGCAGCCGACGCCGCGGTGCGCTGGGACGACCCCGGGTTGGCGATCGACTGGCCGCTCGCCGAGCCCCGGCTCAGCGACAAGGACGCCAGCGCGCCGCTGCTGTCGGGGATCACCCCAGACCGTCTTCCGGAGTACGCCGGATGAAGCTGCTGCTGTTCGGCGCCGACGGCCAGGTGGGCTTCGAACTGCTGCGCACCCTGGCACCGCTGGGCGAGGTGGTGCCGGCCACGCGCAAGGGCGTCGTGCCCGGCAATGCGGTTTGCCTGCGGGTCGACCTCGGGCGGCCCGATTCGCTGTCTGCTGCGATCGACGCCGCGCAGCCGGACTGGATCGTGAACGCCGCGGCTTGGACGGCGGTCGACCGCGCCGAGGACGAGCCGGATGCGGCGCGGCGCGCCAACGCCGACGCCCTCGCGGTGATCGGCGAGGCGGCGGCGAGACGCGGCGCGCGGGTGCTGCACTATTCGACCGACTACGTTTTCTCCGGCGAAGGCTCGCGGCCCTGGCGGGAGGACGACCCCACGGGCCCGCTCTCGGCATACGGGCAATCGAAGCTCGACGGCGAGCGCGAGCTGGCGGCGAGCGGGGCGCGGTACCTGGTGTTCCGCATTGCCTGGATCTACGCGGCGCGGGGGCACAACTTCCTGCGCACCATGCTGCGCCTGGCCGCCGAGCGCGACCGGCTTGCCGTGGTCGATGACCAGCAGGGCTGCCCCACGCCGGCGCGGTTCGTCGCCGAAGCCACCGCGCAGGCGATCGCCCGGCATTCGGCGGCAGGGCCCGCCGACCGGATGCGTCTCGAAGGCATCTTCCATCTTGCTTGCCGCGGGCAGACGTCCTGGCACGGTTTCGCCGTCGCGCTGCTGGAGCGCGCGCTGCGCGCCGGCCTCGTCGTGCGCATGCCGGAGGTGGCGCCGATCCGCAGCGCCGACTTCCCGACCCGTGCGCGCCGGCCGGCGTGGTCGGTGCTCGACACCGCGCGCCTGCGCGACGCTTTCGGCCTGCACCTGCCGCACTGGCAGCAGGAGCTCGACGCGGTGATCGGCGAACTGGCCGCCGCGCGCGGATGATCCCCATGACCGACCCCATCGTCCCCCTGATCCTTTCCGGCGGCAGCGGCACGCGGCTGTGGCCGGTTTCGCGCCGCACCTGGCCGAAGCCCTTCATGCGCATGGCCGGCGGCGCCAGCCTGCTGGCGCGCACCCTGGAACGCGCACTGGCGGTCGCCGCACCCGGTGCGCCGGTGCTCACCATCACCGGCCGCGACCACTACTTCATCACCCGCGACGAGTACGTCGCCGCGGCGCCCGCCGCCATGGAGCGCCACCGCTTCCTGCTGGAGCCCGCCGCGCGCAACACCGCACCGGCGATCCTGCTCGGCGCGCTGGATGTGGCCGACCGGCACGGCGGCGAGGCGCTGCTGCTGGTGCTGCCCGCCGACCACCTGGTGGGCGACGCCGCGGGTTTCGC
>DHLY01000101.1:18222-19652 GCA_002405525.1 Proteobacteria bacterium UBA4656 | reverse complement strand
ACGCGGGCCGAAACCGGCTACGGCTACATCCGCCGCGGGGCGGCGCTCGACGGCCTCGGCTACGAGATCGAACGCTTCGTGGAGAAACCCGGGCTCGACGCCGCGCAGTCCTACCTCGCGAGCGGCGAATACCTGTGGAACGCGGGCATGTTCTGCTTCAGCGCGCGCGCGCTGCTCGATGCCGCGTCGACGTCCTGCCCGGACGTGCTCGATGCCGCCCGCACCTGCCACCTCGCCACCGACCGTGCCGCGCGGGTGGTGGAGTTCCCGGGCGAAGCCTTCCGCGCCATCCCCGAGATCTCGATCGACTACGCGGTGATGGAGCGCGCCGCGCACCGCGCGGTGGTGCCTGCCGCCTTCGACTGGAACGACATCGGCTCCTGGACCGCGGTGTCGGAGCAGGCACCGCCCGACGCGCGCGGCAACCGCGTGGTCGGCGAGGCGGTGCTGGTGGACGCCGACGACTGCTTCGTGCAGGCGGAAACGCGCGCGGTGGCCCTGGTCGGCGTCGAGGACCTCGCGGTGGTCGAGACCGCCGACGCCGTGCTGGTCGCGCACCGCGACCGCGCGCAGGACGTCAAGCGCGCGGTCGAGGCGCTGCGCGCCAGGGCCCATCCCAGCACCGAGCACCACGTCACCGTGTTCCGGCCCTGGGGCAGCTACACCGTGCTGGAGGACGCGCCCGACTGCAAGGTCAAGCGCCTGACCGTCAAGCCCGGCCACGTGCTGAGCCTGCAGTACCACCACCGGCGCAGCGAGCACTGGACGGTGGTGCGCGGCACCGCGAAGGTCCGCGTGGGCGACGTCGAGACCGTGCTGGAGCGCAACCAGGGCACCTTCATCCCGATGGGCGTGGTGCACCGGCTGGAGAACCCGGGCAGCGAGGACCTGCACCTGATCGAAACCCAGTGCGGCGACTACTTTGGTGAAGACGACATCGTCAGGCTGGAGGATGTCTACGGCCGTGTGAAGGGCTGAGCGCTTCCACGCGTGCGGCCGTGACTGCCGGCACGTGTCCCGGCTTGCGGTTGCGGCATAATCCGCGCTCGACCCCGGCCGCGGATCGGCCGGACCATTACGAGGTGGGAGAAGACATGCGAGCCACGATCATCGCGGCGCTGCTGTGCGCCGTCGCCGGTGCCGCGGGTGCCGATGCGTCCATGGACGCGTTCCTGCGCCACGACCAGTTCGTGGACGTGAAGCTTTCGCCCGACGGCAAGTACATCGCGGCTTCGATGATGACCTCGCCCGACGCCGGGGCGCTGGTGATCCTCGACCGCGCGACGCTCAAGCCCACCGGCACCATGAAGCTGCGCGGGCGGACCTTCGTCAACAGTTTCTTCTGGGCCAACGATGAGCGCCTCGTGCTCACCGTGGCGGAAAGCCAGGGATCGGAGAGCAACCCGGCGTCCACCGGGGAGATCTACGTC
>DHLY01000101.1:0-18044 GCA_002405525.1 Proteobacteria bacterium UBA4656 | reverse complement strand
GCGTCCACCGGGGAGATCTACGCCACCAACTGGGACGGGTCGCGCCAAGAACTGCTGATTGGTCCGCGCGCCGGCAACGACGGCAACCTCACGCGGCGCCAGCGCGGCTTCGAGGGCGCGAGCATCGTCGACACCCTGGTCGACGACGACAAGAACATCCTCGTCAACGTCTATCCGGTGGGCAACGACGAGGGCACCTATCCGAAGGTCGAGCGGCTGAACATCTACACCGGCAGCCGGTCGGTGCTGTCGCGCGCGCCGGTGCTCAACGCGCAGTTCCTCACCGACGGGCGCCAGCAGGTGCGCTTCGCCTGGGCCGGCGGCGTGGCGACCGGCAGCACCGCGAAGCTCTACTACCGCGACGACAACCGCGCCGAGTGGCGGCTGGTCAACGACGAGTCCGCCAGCGGCGTCGCGATGGAGCCCGAGGGATTCACCGCCGATTACCGGCAGGCCTACCTCATCTCCGACGAGAAGGAAGGTCCGGACGTGGTGTACCTGTGGGACCCGGCCACCGGAGAGCGCAAGCAGGTCGCCCGCGACGACAGCGTCGACCCGCTGGCCGTGCTGACCAACCGCCAGCGCGTGGCCTACGGCGTGGTGTTCATGGACGGCGAGCCGCGCATAGAGACCTTCGACAAGGAATCCAACGAGGCCGTCACGCTGTCGACCCTGCTCAATAGCTTCCCCGACCACTGGGTGAGCATCACCAGCTGGAGCGATGACGGCAAGGAACTGACTTTCCGCGCGTGGAGCGACCGCGATCCGGGCACCTACTACCTGTTCGACCGCGACCGCAAGGCGACCTACATGCTCGGCGTGCGCGACTGGATCGATCCGGCGAAGATGGCCGACAAGCAGCCGATCTCGTTCAAGTCGCGCGACGGGCTGACGATCCACGGCTACCTGACGCTGCCGCCGGACAGCGACGGCAAGAAGCTTCCGCTGGTGGTCAACGTGCACGGCGGCCCGTTCGGCCCCTTCGATTCCTGGAGTTTCGACTGGGAGGTGCAGCTGCTGGCCAGCCGCGGCTACGCGGTGCTGCAGCCGAACTTCCGCGGATCGGGCAACTACGGCCGCCGCTTCACCGAGCTGGGCTACCAGCAGTGGGGCGGCACGATGCAGGACGACGTGACCGACGCCACGCGCTGGGCGATCGAGCAGGGCATCGTCGACAAAGACCGGATCTGCATCTACGGCGGCTCCTACGGCGGCTACGCGGCCGGCATGGGCATCGCCAAGGAGCCGGACCTGTACCGCTGCGCGGTCGGCTACGTCGGCGTCTACGACCTCGGCATGCTCTACACCCGCGGCGACATCGGCCAGCGCGACTCCGGCGAGCGCTTCCTCGCCGAGGCGGTCGGTGGCGGGCGCGAGAATCTCGACGCGCGCTCGCCGAACAAGCTGGTCGACCGGATCAAGGCGCCGATCCTGCTGGTCGCCGGCGGCGAGGACTTCCGCGCGCCGCCCGAACACTCGCAGGCGTTCCACCGTTCGCTGCAGCAGGCTGGCAAGACCAGCGAACTGCTGATCGACAAGGACGAGGGCCACGGCTTCTACAAGCTCGACAGCCGGCAGGCCTTCTACGGCCGGATGCTGGCCTGGTTCGACCGTTACATCGGGCCGAAGGCCGCGACCGCGAACGGCGACGCGCAGCCGGTCGCAGCGGGGTCCGCGCCCTGACCGGTTTCCGGCCGCGCCCCCGGCGCGGCCGGTTCCTGGCGCCGCGGCTGTCGATGCCGCGGCGCGACTGGCCCGCGGTGCGAGGCAGGGCCTAGAATCGTGGTTTCCCCCGGACCCGCGATGCCCATGCGCCACGCCATCCTCGCACTCTGCCTTGTCGCGCCGGCGGCCTTCGCCGCCGACCGGCCCTTCGACATCCGCGACCTGGTCGCGCTCGACCGCGTCGCCGACCCGCGGATCTCGCCCGACGGCCGCCAGGTCGCCTTCCAGGTCCGCGAGGCGGACGTCGACAGCAACAAGGCCGCCACCGGGCTGTGGCTGCGTGCCGTCGACGGCGATGCGACGCCGCGCCGGATCACCGCCCGCGGCGTGAACTCGGTCGGCCCGCGCTGGGCGCCGGACGGTCGCGCGCTGTACTTCCTGTCGTCGCGCTCGGGTTCGATGCAGGTCTGGCGCCTCGACATGGGCGGCGGCGAGGCGCGCCAGGCCACCGACTTTGCGCTCGACGTCGGCTCCTTCGTTCTGGCGCCCGACGGGCGCGCGATCGCGCTGTCCTTCGAGGTCTTCCCCGACTGCGGCGCCGACCTCGCCTGCACGAAGAAGAAGGTCGACGACGAGGCGGCCAGCAAACAGACCGGCCAGCTCTACGACCAGATCTTCGTGCGCCACTGGGATACCTGGTCGGACCACCGCCGCTCGCAGCTTTTCGTCGCCCGGCTCGACGCGACGGGCGTGGCCGGCAAGGACCTGGTGCACGTCACGAAGGGCATCGACGGCGACGTGCCGTCCAAGCCCTTCGGCGACGACAACGAGTACGCGTGGAGCCCCGACGCGAAGTCGCTGGTGTTCAGCGCGCGCATCGCCGGCCGCAACGAACCGTGGTCGACCAACTTCGACCTGTTCCAGGTGCCGGCCGACGGCAGCGCAGCGCCGCGCAACCTGACCGACACCAACGACGCCTGGGACACCGGCCCGGTGTTCAGCGCCGATGGCCGCACGGTGTACTATCGCGCGATGAAGCGCCCGGGCTTCGAGGCCGACCGCCTTGGCCTGATGGCGATGGACCTCGCCAGCGGCGCCACGCGCGAGATCGCGCCGGGCTGGGATCGTTCGGCCGACAACCTGGCGCTCTCGCGCGACGGCCGCACGATCTACACCACCGCCAACGACCTCGGCCACACGCCGCTGTTCGCGATCGAGATCGCCAGCGGCAAGGTGTCGAAGGTGGCCGGCAACGGCCATGTGGGCGGCTTCTCGGTCGGCCGTGATGCGATCGTGGTCGCGCACGACGACCTCGACAGCCCGGCGCAGCTGTATCGCGTGGGCCTGCGCGGCGGCGCGCTGGCGCCGCTGACCGCGTTCAACGCCGAGCGGCTCGCCGGCGTGGCCTTCGGCGCGGCCGAGCAGTTCACCTTCGCCGGCGCCGGTGGCGCGACGGTGCACGCCTGGCTGGTCAAGCCGGCCAACTTCGATCCGGCGAAGAAGTACCCGGTGGCCTTCCTGATCCACGGCGGTCCGCAGGGCAGCTTCGGCAACCTGTTCCACTACCGCTGGAACGCGCAGACCTACGCCGGCCAGGGTTATGCCGCGCTGCTGGTCGACTTCCACGGCTCCACCGGCTACGGCCAGGCGTTCACCGATGCGGTCAGCCGCGACTGGGGCGGCAAGCCGCTGGAGGACCTGCGACTCGGGCTGGAGGCCGCGGTCGCCAAGTACGCCTTCCTCGACGGAGAGCGCGCCTGCGCGCTGGGTGGGTCCTACGGCGGCTACATGGTGGCCTGGATCGCCGGCCAGATGCCCGAGCGCTTCCGTTGCCTGGTCAACCACGCCGGCGTGTTCGACATCCGCGCCATGGCCTACATGACCGAGGAACTGTGGTTCACCAACTGGGAATTCGGCGGCCCGCCGCACACCCACCCGGAGGACTACGCGAAGTTCAACCCGGCCGACCACGTGGCGAAATGGAAGGCGCCGATGCTGGTGATCCACGGCGCGCTCGACTATCGCGTGCCCTACACCCAGGGCATCGCGGCGTTCACCGCCGCACAGGTGCGCGGCATCCCCAGCCGCTACCTGCACTTCCCCGACGAGAACCACTGGGTCCTCAAGCCGGCCAACTCGGTCCTGTGGCACGACACGGTCAATGCCTGGTTGAAGCGGTGGCTGGTGGAGGAGCCCGGCGCTCGGTGAGGTGTGGCGGGGCTCTGGGCCCTGCTCTTCAAAGCCAGCCCGACTTCCGCAACCGCCAGAACAACAGTGCCGACACCCCGAACATGGTGACCAGCGCCAGAGGATAGCCGAGCGTCCAGCCGAGTTCGGGCATCTTCTCGAAATTCATCCCGTAGATGCTGGCGATCAGGGTGGGAAACGCGATGATGCCGGCCCAGCCGGCGAGCTTCTTGACCACCTCGTTCTGGCCGACGGTGACCATGGCGAGGTTGACGCTCATCGCGGCCGAGAGCATCTCCCCCATCGTGTCGCACGCCTCCTTGACCCGCGTTGCGTGGTCGAACACGTCGCGGAAGAACACCCGCACCTCGTCGCGGACCATTCCCGGGTGCAGTCGCATCAACTGGTTGAGGATGTCCTGCATCGGTGCGATGGCGAGTCGCAGGGTGACCAGTTCCTTCTTCAGCTCATACAGGCGCTGGATGGTCCGGCGGTCGAACGACTGGTGGAAGATCGCCTCCTCCAGTTCCTCCAGTTCACCGCGGAACGCCTGGGTGATCGGCAGGAAGTTGTCGACGACGTAGTCGAGCACGGCATACAGCGCGTAGCTGGGGCCGAGGGCGAGCATCTCCGGCTCGCGCTCGCAGCGATGGCGCGCGGGCTGGTAGGACAGCGATGCCCCATGGCGGACGGTCAGCAGGTACCGTCGCCCCAGGAAGATGTGGGTTTCGCCGAAGGCGAGGTTGCACTTCACCTCCTGGGCGGTGTGGACGGCGATGAACAGCGAGTCGCCGTAGACCTCGATCTTCGGCCGCTGGTGGGCGTGGTGGGCGTCCTCCACCGCCAGGTCGTGCAGGTCGAACTCCTCCTGCAGTTTCTCCAGCAGCGGCTCGTCGGGTTCGTGCACGCCGACCCACACGAAGGTGTCCGGTTCGGCCAGCACGTCGCTGATCTGGTCGAGCGTGATGCCGGGCAGGCGCCGGCCGTGGCGATCGTAGGCCGCGCAGTTGACCACCATGGGTTCGCGCGGCGGGGCGATTGCGGCCGGGGGCTGGTCGGGACGCTGGGCGATCGTGATGTCCATCGGGCCTCCGCATGGCGCGGCGCCATCATGCGCGCCGACGACCGCGGTCGCAACGGACCGCGTCAGCCGGCCGGCCTGCGCAGGGCGCGCCAGGCCGCGAAGTGCACCGGCAGCCACAGCGCAATCCAGTCCAGCGTGTCCTGTCGATGTCCGGGAAGCACCAGCCATAACCAGGCGAGAAATGCCGTGGACGCGACCGCGGCGGCGATCCATGTGGCGGCGCGCGATGCCGGCGCCCGCCCGCGCAGGGCCCGCCACGCGGCGGGCAGCAGGGCGAGGCACAGCGGGTTGAACAGGGCGAGATTCGCATTGCGCCAAGTGGCGTGATGCGCGGTGCCGAACCACAGGAACAGCAAGAGCAGGCCGCCGATCCCGCACAGCAGCCACAGCACGCCAGCCAGCGCGCCGAAGCCGCGTCGGCGCGCACCGTTGCCGCGGCCCAGCCAGCGCAGCACGGCGGCCAGCGCCAGGCCCAGCGCGAGGAAGCGCCAGATCCAGCCCGGCGGTGCGGCGGGTTCGGGCACCCGGCCCTTCAGCAGCACCGCCTCGGCGGCGACCAGTGGCACCTCGGCGTCGGCGTCGTCGCGCACACGCACGTCGCGCACGTGGCGCGCGACCTCCATCGGCACGAACATCTCGTCCCAGAAGTCCACCGGCTGGTCGGTCGTGGGCCCGAGTCCCGCGTGCACGCCGAGGTAGACCGGCAAGTCGGGCGAGGTCAGGCGCAGTGCGTGCATACGCAGGGTATAGCCGCGCGAGCGGCCGTCGGTGGACGCGCGCAACGCACCGCCCAGCGCGGCGTCGAGCGCGTCGCGGACTTTCGTCGAGCAATTGGCGAGAAAGTAGTCGTAGCGGTACTTGCGGTTTTCCGGCCGCGTGTTCCAAGCGAGGTAACGAGCCAGTTCGAGGCGCTGCGTGGGCGAGAGGTTCAGCGCCTGCTCGATCACTTGCCGCCCCTCGGCGCGATACTGGCCGAGGTCGTCGGCAGGGCGCCGCGCGGCAAGCTCGTAGGTCATCTCGCCGCGCAGGAACCTGAGGAAGAAATTCTCCTCGGCGAAGTCGAAGATGCCGTAGTTGTAGAGCGCCTCGGCGCCGCTGGCGGCATCTCGGACGCGGAGTGCGTTGTGGCCGAAGCGCTGCCAGTAGACCTCGCCGGGCCCGACCGTGACCAGCGAGACCTCCAGCGATTCCCCGGGCTGGCCCGGGGTCCAGGTGGCGGGCCGCGCGTCGGCGCCCGCCGCACCCAGCAGCAGGATCAGCGCGCCCAGCCACCGGTGCGCGCCCCGTCGCGTGGTGCTCACCGGAGGCTGCCCCGCTCGCGGATCGCCCCTGCGCGGCGCGAGCGCGCGCATTCAGGCTTTCGCCGGCAGGCGGACGGCGAGCTGCTGCAGGCGTCGGCTGTCGGCGCGCGCGACCTTGAATTCGATACCCTCCAGCGCGATCGACTCGCCGGGTGCGGGAAGGTGTCCATGTGCGGCGGTGACCAGCCCGCCCACGGTGTCGAATTCGTCGTCCGGGAAACCGGTGCCGAAGCGTTCGTTGAACTCGTCGATCGGAGTCAATGCGGCGACCAGGAAGCGACCGTCGGGTTGCGCCACGATGCGGCCGGCGGCCTCGTCCTCGTCGTGCTCGTCGGAAATGTCGCCGACGATCTCCTCCAGGACGTCCTCGATCGTCACCAGTCCGGCGACGCCGCCGAACTCGTCGACCACGACCGCCATGTGCTGGCGGTTGGCGCGGAAGTCCTTGAGCAGCTCGTTGAGCCGCTTCGATTCGGGGATCCAGGTCACTGCGCGCAGCATGCCCTTCACGTCGCAGCGCGATCCGCCTTCGACGAAACCCTTGAGCAGGTCCTTGGCCAGCAGCACCCCCACGATCTCGTCGCGGTTCTCGCCGGTGACGGGGAAACGCGAGTGGCCGCTGTCGACCACGATCCGCAGGATCTCGGGCAGTGGCGCGTCGACCGGCACGGTGACCATCTGCGCGCGGGGCACCATGACGTCGGCGACCATCTGGTCGGACACCGCGATCGCACCCTCCATCATGGCCAGCGTGTCGGGCGTCATGAGGCCGTTGGCCTGCGCGTTGCGCAGTTCCTCCAGCAGTTCTTCGCGGTTCCGGGGTTCGCCGGTGAGCGCCTGGGTCAGGCGGTCGAGCCAGGATCGATGCCCGGAACCGCTGCTACTCGGGTCCTCGTTCATTGCGGGTTGGGATGGCGCCTCGGACGGAAGAAGCCGAAAGTGTATCGCAGGCCCGCGGCGATCCCATGTCGCCCGCGTCAGCGCGCCACGTAGGGGTCCGGAATTCCAAGTTTTTCAAGGACCTGGACTTCGAGCGCTTCCATGTCCCGGGCCTCGACCGGGGTTTCATGCACGTGCCCCAGCAGGTGCAGGGTGCCGTGGACGGTCAGGTGCGCCCAGTGCTCGAGGACGGTCTTGCCCTGCGCCAGCGCCTCGCTGGCGATCACCGGCGCGCACAGCACCAGGTCGCCGAGCAGGGGGATCCCGAGGCCGGTCGGCAGGTCGGCCGGAAAAGACAGCACGTTGGTGGCGTAGTCGCGGTGCCGGTACTGCAGGTTGAGCGCCTGGCCTTCGGCAGCGTCGACGATCCGCAGCGACACCTCGGCGGCGGCCCGTTGGCGCCCCACCGCGGCGGCGACCCACTCCCGGAACAGCTTCTCGTCGGGCAGGCCGTCGGCGGGAACACCCCAGGACACCGAAACCTCGACCGCAGCCGGCCGGCGCGAAGCCGCCCCGACACGCCCCGATGCAGCGGCCGGCGCGTCGGGGTCGCGAAGCGCGGCGGTGGGCGGCGCGGTCGTATGGGCGGGTTTCCGGCTGCTCATGATCCGAGACTACACCCCGGACGCTCCCTGCGCCTGGGCGGCCGGAGAGGCGGAAGACGGCAGTGGCCTGTGCCGGCCGCGAACGGGGCTCCGCGCCCCATGGGCGTCGACCGTGCCTCCCGCGCCGGTCCCGCCGGTCCGTCGCCGGCGGACGGTGGGGTTTCCCTTCAGGCATCCGCGGGGCCGGCGTAGCTCACCGCCAGCACCACGAACAGCGTGCGGCCCAGCGGCAGTTCGACCGCCACCTCTTCATCCACCCGATGCCGAAGCAGGGCCCGGGCCAGCGGCGAATCGACGCTGATGTGGCCGGCGGCGGCGTCGGTCTCGTCGGGGCCGACGATGCGATAGCGGTGCTCGCGCCCAGACTCGTCCTCCAGCCGCAGCCAGGCGCCGAAGAAGATCGCCAGCGGATCGGCGGGCGGCTCCTGCACGACCTTGAGTGCGCTCAGGCGTTTGCTCAGATAGCGCACGCGGCGGTCGAGGTCTGCCAGTTGCCGCTTGCGATAGGTGTACTCGGCGTTTTCCGAGCGGTCGCCCTCCGCCGCTGCGGCGGCGAGCGCGCGCACCACCTCGGGCCTCCGTTGGCGCCAGAGGTGCTCCAGTTCGGCCTTCAGGCGCCGCTGGCCTTCGGGGGTGATCAGGGCAGTGCCGTGTTCGACGGGCGGGCGCCAGCGGGGCATGGGCGGTTGCGGGCTTCCACGCGAGGTGCGCGCGGGCCGTGCCAGAGTGCCGCGATGCACACGATGCGTCCACCCGGCGCGCTGCGCCTCGGCTGCCCGGTGTGGGCCTTCGAGGGATGGCGCGGTTCGCTCTACACCCGCGCCGCGCGCCGCGAGGATTTCCTGCCGCAGTACGCGCGGGTGTTCGGCACCGTGGAGGGGAATGCCACGTTCTACGGACTGCCTTCGGAGGCCACGGTGCGCCGCTGGGCCGCCGAGGCGCCGCCCGGGTTCCGATTCTGCTTCAAGTTTCCGCGAGCGGTGACCCACGAGCGTCAACTGGTGGGCGCGCAGCGCGAGACGGATGCTTTCCTGCGCCTGATGGCGTTGCTGCCCGAGCGGCTCGGCCCGCTGCTGCTGCAGCTCGGGCCCGGCTTCGGGCCGCGCCATCTCGACGACCTCGACCGCTTCCTCGGGGCGCTGCCTCGCGGCCTCCCCTGCGCGGTCGAGGTGCGCCATGCAGGTCTCTATGACGACGGTCCGGCGGAAGCGGCCTTCGATGCCCTGCTCGCCGCCCACGGCGCCGCGCGCTGCAACTTCGACACCGCCGACGTGTTCAGCGCCGAGGCATCGGACGCCAGCACCGCGCAGGCGCAGTCGCGCAAGCCGCGTCTGCCCTGGCGCGCGGCCGCGCCCACGGGCCCGGCCTTCGTGCGCTTCGTCGGCCGCAACCGGATCGAAGCGTCGGAGTCCGCGCTGGCGCGCTGGGTGGGGCCGGTCGGCGAGTGGCTGGCCTCCGGGCGCGAGGTCTACTTCTTCACCCACACGCCCGACGATGCGGCGGCTCCGCACCTCGCGCGGCGCTTCCACAGCATGCTGCGCGCGCCATTGCCCGCGCTGCCGCCGCTGGCCCCGTTTCCCGGCGAAGCCGAACCGCCGGTGACGGTGCAGGGCGGGCTATTCGACTGAGGTGCCTCAGCAGCGTGTTGATGAACACCCTGCTGGGGCGAGGCAGGGATGCCGCGCCCGCGAATCGATCGCGTAAGCGATTGATTGATTCGTCGAGAGGGAGTACGAACCGATGCCGAACTCGCGACGCTGAGAAAGTGCAGGAACGCACTTTCTCAACATCCTGCTTGTGTGGAGGCGGCGCGCGCGCCGCCACACCCTTCGATCGTGCAGCGCCCCCGGTCGCGCCGCGAGCGGGATTGCCTCAACGTCGGGTCAGACCACCCAGCACGCCGCGCAGGATCTGCCGGCCCAGCTGGTTGCCCACCGTGCGCATGGTCGATTTCGCCATCGCCTCGATCGCGCCCTGGCGGCGCCTGGTGCCGAACAGCCAGTCCTTGACCGTGCTGCTGACGCCGCCTTCGGCCGGTACCTGCGCGGACGGCGCGTTGGGTGCCGGCGCGGGAGCGGGCGTTGGCGCCGGTGTCGGCGCGGCGGCCGGTTCCGCGCGCCGGTTCAGCATTTCGTAGGCCGACTCGCGGTTCAGCGCGGTATCGTACTTGCCGCCCACCGGCGAGCGCGCACGTAGCGTGGCGCGCTCGTCGTCGGTGATCGCGCCGATGCGACAGCGCGGCGGCACCATGAAGGTGCGCTCCACCGGCAGCGGCACGCCGCCGTCCTGAAGGGTGGTGACCAGTGCCTCGCCGACCCCGAGCTGGGTGATCGCGTCGACGACCTTGAACGATGGATTGGGCGGGAAGGTCTCGGCCGCGGTGCGCACCGCCTTCTGGTCGCGCGGGGTGAAGGCGCGCAACGCGTGCTGGACGCGGTTTCCCAACTGCCCCAGGATCGCATCCGGAACGTCGTCGGGCAGCTGCGAGATGAAGTACACGCCGACGCCCTTGGAGCGGATCAGGCGTACCACCTGCTCCACGCGCTGGGTGAGCGCCGGCGGGGCATCGGTGAACAACAGGTGGGCTTCGTCGAAGAAGAACACCAGTTTCGGCAGCGGCAGGTCGCCGACCTCGGGCAGGTTCTCGAACAGCTCCGACAGCATCCACAGCAGGAAGGTGGCATACAGCCGCGGTTTGAGGATCAACTGTTCGGCGCTGAGCACGTTGATGATGCCGCGCCCGGACATCTCCTGGCGCATGAAGTCGGCCAGGTCGAGCGCCGGTTCGCCGAAGAACTTCGCGCCACCGCCGCTGTCCAGGCGCAGGATCGCGCGCTGGATGGCGGCGATCGACTGCGGGCTCACCAGTCCGTACTGCGCGGAGACCTGCTTGGCGTTCTCGCTGAGGAACGCGAGCAGGGCGCGCAGGTCGTCGAGGTCGAGCAGCAGCAGGCCGTTGTCGTCGGCGACCCTGAAGCCAACCTGCAGCACGCCTTCCTGAGTATCGTTAATCTCCAGCATCCTTGCCAGCAGGGTGGGGCCCAGCTCGGACACGCTGGCGCGCACCGGGTGTCCCTTGGCGCCGTAGAGGTCCCAGAACACCACCGGATTGGCGGCCGGCGCCCAGTCGGCGAGCCCCAGCCTGTCGATCCGCGCCTTGATCCGGTCGCTCGCGCTGCCCGGCTGGCACAGGCCGGCCAGATCGCCCTTCACGTCGGCCAGGAACACCGGCACGCCGAGTCGCGAGAAGCCCTCCGCCATCACCATCAGCGACACCGACTTGCCGGTGCCGGTGGCGCCGGCCACGAGGCCGTGGCGGTTGGCGTACCTGCCGAGCAGGTGCACCTCGCGCTCGCCTTTGCCGAGCAGGATGTCGTTCACGTGCCGTCTCCTCGTTCGATGTCCGCGATTCTAGGTGGACCGGGGCGCCGGCGGCAGGTGGCGTTGCCGGCCATCGGGGCTGCGGGTAAGGTGCCCGGCCTCCAGTCCCGGAGTCCGCCCGTGTCCCCACGCGCACGCCTTGCCGCCATCCTCGCCGTTCTCGCGCTCGCTGCCTGCGCGCAAGCTCCGCACCGCGCCGCGTCGGCCGTGGACGAGGCCAAGGTCGACGCCATCCTGGTCGACGTGAAGTCGGCGGCCGACCTGGGCGAGACGGGCCTTGCCGCGCTCGCCGCCGGCGACACGGACGCCGCCGCGCGCGCGCTGGCCGCTGCGCGCGAGGCCTTCACCGCCGCCGCCGGGCGCTGTGCGACCACTCCCGGCTGCGATCTCGAGCGCGTGCTGTCCGCGCAGGATGCGCTGGTCGCGCGGCAGACCGAGGTGCTGATCGGTGGGGTCGCGGACCGCACGCGGATGGAGGACGCGACGCCTGGCGAAGAGGTCAACGAGGAATCCGAGTCGCCGCTGCTGTCCGAAGTGCCCGAGACGCAGCGCGCCGTGGCGCTGCTCAAGGGCCAGGACCTGCGCACCCTGATCCGCGTCAACGAACCGGTCAAGGCGGCGCTGGAGGAGTGGTTGACCTGGATGCGCCCGTTCCTGCTGGAAGCGCACGAGAACTACCAGTTCATGCGTTACCGGATGTGGCCCGAGTACGAAAGGGCCGGCCTGCCCGAGGCGCTGCTGTTCGGCATCCTGGCCAAGGAGTCGGGCGCCAAGGTGCATGCGGTGTCGCGCGCCGGTGCCTCCGGCCCGCTGCAGTTCATGTACTACACCGGTCGGCGCTACGGGCTGTCGGTGCAGGACGGCTTCGACCAGCGCTTCGATCCGGCGGCGGCGACCCGCGCCAATGTGGCCTACATCAACGACCACCTGCGCATCTTCAACAACGACCTCGAGCTCGTGCTCGGCGCCTACAACGGCGGCGAGGGGCGCATGCAGCGGCTGTCGGACCGGGGCGCGAAGCGATTCTGGGACCCGGCGGTGTTCAACCGCCTGCCGCCTGAGACGCGCGACTACGTGCCGATGGTGCTGGCCGCGGCTTGGCTGTTCCTGCACCCGGACGAGTACAACCTCCGCTTCCCGCAGGTCGATGCGCGGCCCGGCGAGATCACGCTCACCCGCGCCACTTCGCTGAACGAACTCGCCGTCTGCCTCGGCCAGCAGGGGAACGAGCGCGGCTGGTTCCGCACCCTGCGCAACCTCAATCCGCGCTGGGAATCGACCGACCGCATCCCGCCGGGCACCCGCCTTGAGCTGCCGGCGGTCGCGGCACAGGCGTACTCGCGCACCTGCGTCGCCGGCCCGCTGGCCGACCTCGCCGCACAACTGCACACCGCGCGCAAGCCTGGCGCTGCGCCGGCTTCCCGGGTCGCCGGTGGCGGTGCGCCGCGCACCCACCTCGTGCAGCGCGGCGAGACGCTGTCCTCCATCGCGCGCAAGTTCGGCTGCGCCAACCCGCGGCAGATCGCCGACGCCAACCGCATCAAGGCGCCGCGCTATGCGATTCGCGCCGGACAGAGGCTGGTGGTTCCCGACTGCCGCGCTTGACGCTGCCTGCGGCGGGCGGCCGCGCCGGCCCTGGCAGACGGTCGCCAGTCGCCGCGCGTCCGCGGGCGGCCTGACGGTCAGGTGGTGCCGTTCGCGAGGCCGCCGGATTCGCGCAGCCGCCGGACGGTGCGAAGGACCTGGCGGTGCAGGTCCTGCAACTCGGCGTGAGGCGAGGGGGCAGTTTCGTGGATCGCCGCCACCAGCCACTGCGCGATGCCTAGCACGCGCACGCGCGCAATGACCGCGCGCACGCGGCGGAAGGCGGCGTCGGTCGATCGGGCCGTTGTCACCCCGCGTTCCGGCACCTGCAGGTCGCGCGACACCTGGGTGACCACCGACCGCAGGTCGGCCCCCGAAAGTGCGTCGATCCGGCGGCGGACCTCGGCCAACTGGCGACGCACGACGAGGAACCGGATCAGCGCCCGCAAGCGGATCGTGTACTGTCCGAACGTCTCCACCATGACCACCGCGTCGCGCCATCGAACCAGGAAGACAAGTATGTGCGCACCTCCCTGCCGCGGTCTGTGGCTCAGGTCACACAGGGGCGCGGGAGGCTGCTCAGAGCCTGTGAGAAAAACCCACATCCTCTGGATGATTCCAGTCGCGAGTCCGGCACAGTTCCGGACTCGCTCCCGCGAATCACGCGCTTGAGTGCATGACCTGCATGCGGGCCCTCCCCATGGCCTGCCTGGGGGCTGTTTTCTCCCAGTCGCTCAGGCGGCGCCAGGGATGACGCCGAGGCGCTGTCCCATCCGCACCGGCTGCCCGGCACGCAGCCCCGGGTCGAGTCGGAAGCCCCGCGGCAGCAGGACCACCACGGTCGAGCCCATGTTGAAACGCCCCAGTTCGCCGCCGCGCGGCAGGTCCACGGCGGGCGCGACCCCGCGGAAATCGCGGACCGCCATCGCCCTCGCGTAGGGCGGAATCTCGACCCCGCCCCAGACCGTTTCGACGCCGGAAACCAGCATCGCGCCGACCAGCACCACCGCCAGCCGACCGTGGTCGGTGTCGAACAGACAGACCAGGCGTTCGTTGCGTGCGAACAGGCCCGGCACCTCGTCGACGGTGCGCGGGGAGACGCTGAACAGGCGACCCGGCACGTGGCGGGTCTCGCGCAGTCGGCCAGCCAGCGGCAGGTGCACGCGGTGGTAGTCCCGCGGCGACAGGTACACGGTCGCGAACACACCGTCGTGGAACGACTCCGCCGCGCTCGCATCCCCGAGCAGCGCGGCGGCGGTGTAGTCGTGTCCCTTGGCCTGCAGGATGCGATCCCCGTCGATCTTGCCGCACTGGCTGATGTGGCCGTCGGCCGGCATCAGGACCGCGGCCGGGTCGGCGTCCAGCGGGCGCGCGCCTGGCTTGAGAGCGCGGGTGAAGAAAGCATTGAAGTGCGGATAGTCCGCGAGGTCGGTGCTGGCCGCTTCGGAGAGATCGACCCCGTACAGCCGGGCGATCGCCCGGATCAGCAGGTCCTTCCACGGCCGAAGGCGCCAGCGCGTGGCCGCCATCACGATCCGCGACAGCAGCTTTTGCGGGACCACGTGCTGCAGCGCGACCCCGGGGCTCACGCGCCCGCCTCCGCCAGCCGGCGCAGGTCGGCGGCGATGCGCGACGGATCGAGTGGCGGCCGGAACATTCCGGCGAGGCGGCCCTGCGGGTCGACGATCACGACCTGGCCGCTGTGGTCCACCGTGTAGCCACCGCCGTCCAGGGGTGTCTGCAGGTACACGATGCCGAGCCCCCGCGCCATCGGCTGCAGGCGCTCGTCGGGTGCGGTGGCGGCGATGATCGAGGGACTGAAATAGGCGGCGTACCTCGCCAGCGTGGCCGGGTCGTCGCGCGCCGGATCGACCGACACGAACAGCAGTTGCAGCGGGTCGGGCAGCGGCGGCGTCGCCAGCGCATCCTCGACTTGCTTCAGCTGCGCCAGCGTGGTCGGGCAGATGTCGGGACAGTGGGTGAAGCCGAAGAAGGCCAGCGTCCAGCGGCCCTCGAAGTCGGCCGCGGTGAATGTCCCGCCGGGCGCGCGATCGAGCGCGAACGGCTCGATGACACGCGGCACGGGGTACAGCAGGGCCGCCTGCACCGCCGGGGCGGCAGAGCGGTCGGGGGCGATGAACTGGCGTTGGCCCAGCCACAGGCCCGCGGACACCGCCACGGCCGCGACCACGATCAGCAGCATGATGTTGCGATTGGAATGCATGCGCGAGCGAATCAGAATCAGGGAGGCGGATTATAGAACGGCGGTCGTCGGCAGGCCGTGGACCCGTATACTGCGCGCCTCGCCGATGCCTTTCGCCCTCGTGCCCGCCGAACTGACCACCCTCATCGACTTCATCCGCTGGGGCGCGAGCCGCTTCAACGAGGCGAAGCTCACCTTCGGCCACGGCAACGATTCGGCCATCGACGAGGCCACGCAATTGGTCCTGCATGCGCTCCACCTGCCGCCGGACACGCCGCCGGCTTACGGTGCCGCCCACCTGAGCGCCGAGGAGCGCGCCGTGGTGCTGGAGCTGTTCCGCCGGCGCATCGCCGAGCGCCGCCCTGCAGCCTATCTGACTGGCGAAGCCTGGTTTGCCGGGCTCGCCTTCGAGGTCGACGAGCGCGTGCTGGTGCCGCGCAGTCCGATCGCGGAACTCATCCTGACCGGCTTCGAGCCCTGGCTCGGTGGGCGCGAGGTGCAGCGGGTGCTGGACCTTTGCACCGGCTCGGGCTGCATCGGCATCGCGACCGCGGTGCACCAGCTGCACTGGCAGGTGGACGTGGCCGACATCAGCGACGCCGCGCTCGAACTCGCGCGGCGCAACGCGAAGGAACTCGACGTCGAAGCGCGCGTGCGCGTGCTGCAGTCGGACCTGTTCCGCGGCCTGACCGGCGAGCGCTACGACCTGATCGTCACCAACCCGCCCTACGTGCCGGCCGACGAGGTCGCCGACCTGCCGCCGGAGTACCAGCACGAGCCGGCGCTGGGCCTGAAATCGGGCCAGGACGGACTCGACCTGCCGTTGCGCATTCTGGCCGCGGCACCCGAGCACTTGAACGCGGGCGGTCTGCTGATCTGCGAAGTCGGCGACAGCGAGGCCGCGCTGTGTGAGCTGCTGCCGCAGGTGCCCTTCGCGTGGGTGGAATTCAAGGTGGGGCAGATGGGCGTGCTGGTGCTGGAGCGCGGCGACCTGGTCGCCCACCACGGCGCCTTTTCAGCCGCGTTGGCGGCACGCGGGCTGACGCCATGAGCAACACCTTCGGCAAGATGCTGGCGGTCACCACCTTCGGCGAGAGCCACGGGCCGGCGATCGGCTGCGTGATCGACGGCTGCCCGCCGGGACTCGAGATCCACGAAGACGAGTTCGCGCACGACCTCGCGCGCCGCGCCACCGGCCGCTCGCGCCACGTGTCCGCGCGCAAGGAGGAAGACCGCGTCGAGATCCTCTCCGGCGTCTACCAGGGCCGCACCACCGGCACCCCGATCGCGCTGCTGGTGCGCAACACGGATGCGAAGTCGAAGGACTACGCCGACATCGCGCGCACCTTCCGCCCCGGCCACGCCGACTGGACCTACCACCAGAAATACGGCCTGCGCGACCCTCGTGGCGGCGGGCGCTCGTCGGCGCGCGAGACCACGATGCGCGTGGCCGCCGCGGTGATCGCCAAGAAGTGGCTGCGCGAACGCATGAGCATCATCGTGCGCGGCTGCATGACCCAGATGGGCGCCCTGGTCGCGCGCCACTTCGACTGGTCGGCGGTGGAGGAGAATCCTTTCTTCTGGCCCGATCCCGACATGATCGGCGAGCTCGAGGCGTATCTCGATGCGATCCGCGGCGAGCGCGACAGCGTCGGCGGCCGCGTCGAGGTCTTCGCCGAAGGCGTGCCCGCCGGTCTCGGCGAGCCGCTGTACGGCAAGCTCGACGGCGACCTCGCGGCCGCGCTGATGGGCATCAATGCGGTCAAGGGCGTGGAGATCGGCGATGGCTTCGCCGCGGTCGCCCAGCGCGGCACCGAGCACCGCGACGAACTCAGGCCTCAGGGATTCCTGTCCAATCACGCCGGCGGCATCCTTGGCGGCATCAGCACCGGGCAGGTGATCCGCGCATCCATCGCGCTCAAGCCCACTTCCAGCCTGCCGCAACCTGGCCGCAGCATCGATGTCGACGGCAACCCGGTCGAAGTCATCACCAAGGGCCGCCACGATCCCTGCGTCGCCATCCGGGCCACGCCGATCGCCGAAGCCATGGTCGCGCTGGTCCTGATGGACCACGTGCTGCGGCATCGGGCGCAGTGCGGTGACGTTGGCCCCGTGACGCCCGATTTTCGCCCCACGTAGGGTGCAATGAGCGCAGCGAATTGCACCGCCACGATGGGATCGGTGCATTTCGCTGCGCACATTGCACCCTTGGGCGCTGCAAGTTGCGCGAATTGCGGGGTCGGGACGGGATCGACATTGGCGTGGAATCCACTTCGTCTTCCCGCTTGTTGTGGCCGCTGCCTTGACCGCCGCGTAGTCGTTAGTCTTCCAAAAGCTCACTGGGGAAATGAGTCCGTGTCCAGCACTCGACGGGTTTTGCTTTTGCTGTGCCTTCTCATCGCCGGCCCGTCGCTGGCCCAAGTCGACGAATACGCCCTGAAGCGGCTGCCCGAACCCGCGGCACGTGCGCCGTTCGTGCCCGCCGACACCGCCAGTTTCTCTGGAAGCAACGCCGCGGGCGCCGAGTGGGCACGTCCGTTTGCCGACGGCGCCTGCTGCTCCGGTTTGGGTCCGGTGCGCTGGGTGGCGCAGCAGTTCTTCATCTCGGCCAACGACACCTGTAATGTCCGGTCGGTACAGGCGGGCGGGTGGGATGGCTATCTGTTCGTATATCGCTCGCCGTTCAACGCGGCGACGCCGACCGCCAACTTCGTCGCCGGTGACGATGACGGGGCAGGGGGCATCGGCACGTCCGACATCGATGGCGTGGCGCTGACGGGCGGCGTGGCCTACACCGTCGTGACAACCGGGTTTGAGAACGGAGATGCCGGCAATTTCACCAACACCATCGCCTGCCCGTCGGCCAACGTGACTCTCGGCACGCCGGCGCCGGCGTCGGTCGACGCACTGGGCGACGGGTCGCTCGCTGTACTCGCGCTGCTGCTTGGCCTGCTTGGGGTCGGCGCATTCCTCGTGCTTCGCCACTGAGCACGTGATCGGCATCCGGCGATCCCGCGCGGGATCGCCGGGGAAGCGCGAAACCCCGACACGTATGGACGCCCCCGGTCAACCCTGAGGATTCTGCGACGATCAGA
>DHLY01000050.1:937-8746 GCA_002405525.1 Proteobacteria bacterium UBA4656 | reverse complement strand
GGCGCAACTCGTACACGCGAATGCAGCATGGGGCTACGGGCGAAACCGGCCCGAACGGATAGAAGGTGGTCCTGGGCAACCGGGCATCGGAAACCAGCCGCCCTGGCGAGCAACAGCCACCGCAGGTGGAGGTTGACAACGAACGGCACATAGAAGGAGCGCGCACCCTGGCAAGCCCGCAGCCCCGCGCCGTCACCCGGGGTGGGCAGGCCGGGCGGGAGCGCCGCATGCGGCGCGGCGGACGCTCGGCTCGGCCGCCTGCATACGGGCCGTTCAGAATCCCTGGCCGTGAGTCACCCTGGTCTCGCCTATGATTCATGCCCCCAGGGCATGAAAAAGCAACCATGGACCGTCTCGCTGCCCTCGAACTCTTCGTCCGCGTGGTCGAATCCGGGTCGTTCACCGCCGCCGCGCGGGAGCGGCGCCTGAGCCAGCCGGCGGCGAGCAAACAGGTGGCCGCGCTGGAGCGCTCTCTGGGTGTGCGGCTGCTGCACCGGACCACGCGCAAGGTCACGCCCACCGACGAGGGGCTGGCCTACTACGAGCGCGCCCGCGAGGCCGTGCTGGCCCTGCGCGAGGCGGCCGCCGACTTGCGCGCCACGGGCGGCCGGCTCACCGGCGTCCTGTCCGTGGCGAGTCCGGCGGCATTCGGGCGCCTGCAGGTGGCGCCACGGCTCGCTGATCTGCTCGGCCGGCACCCGCGCCTGGTGGTCGAGCTCCGCCTCGTCGACCCGCCGGTCGACGTCGTGCGCGACGGCTACGACCTCGCGATCCGGATCGGCGAGATGCGCGACGAGCGCCTGGTCGCGCGCCGCATCGCGACCAGCGAACAGGTGGTGGTCGCCGCACCGGCCTGGCTGGAGCGGCACGGCGAGCCGGCCGTGCCGGCGGACCTCGCCGCGCACCCCTGCCTGGTCGACGCGACGTCGGCTGCCGCCGATGCCTGGGCGTTCGAGGTCGCGGATGGCGTGGAAACGGTGTGTGTGCGCGGCAACCTGCGCTGCGCGGGTGGCGAGGGCGTGCTCGGCGCGGTGCTGGCGGGCGCGGGTATCGCCTGCGCACCGCTGTGGCAGGTGGGCCCCGAGATCGCCGCGCGGCGCCTGAAGCGTCTGCTGCTGCGTCATCGTCCGGTGCCGCTGCCCATCCACGCCGTGTGGTCGGCCTCGCGCCGGCTGTCGCCGCGGGTCAAGGCGGTGGTCGACCATTTCGAGCACGGTCTGCGGCACGACCCCTGGGTGGCGGGGTTCGGCTTGCCGCGGGTGAAGGCCCAGGAACGCGGGAGCATGTAGAAGCGCACCCTGTGCGCGACCGTCCCGTCCCGATCTTGTCGCTGTCGTCTTGCGCGCGAGGCTTTGGCTGCAGGAGTGCCGCGCGCAGCGCTTCCGCCGTGGCGTCGTGCGGTTCCACCGCGGCCGGCCTCCACGCCCCCATCGAGCAAAGACTCCGCTGCGGCGGATTACCGTCCTCTGGCTCACCCCGCTGCCCATGCGTGACAATGCCCCGATGAACACCCCGGCCCACCGCGCGCGCAAGGCCCGCAGCGACCGCCTGCGGCCGCTGCGCTACGCGTGGCGTGCGCCGCTGCTGCTCGGCCATCTTGTGCTGTCGCTGCCGCTCACGCTGGGCGTGATCCTCAGCCCGCTGGGCCAGATCGGGGCGGCGGCGGGCGATCCCTGGAAGCACCGCGTGGTGCGCTGGTGGTCGCGCAACCTGCTGCGGGTTTTCGGCATTCGCGCGGCGCGGCGCGGCACGCCGCAGCCCGGTGGCGTGCTGCTGGTATCAAACCACCGATCCTGGCTCGACATCGAACTCATCCACGCCTTCCGCATGGCCGGTTTCGTGGCCAAGAGCGAGATCGAGCGCTGGCCGCTGGTCGGCTGGCTGGCCTCGCAGGCCGGCACGATCTACCACCAGCGCGGCAGCACGGAGTCGCTGTCGGGCGTGTCGGGCACGATGGTCGACCGGCTCCGCGAGGGCCAGGCGGTGGCGGTGTTCCCCGAAGGTGGCATCCGGCCGGGCCACCGCGTGCATACCTTCCACGCGCGGATCTTCCAGGCCGCGATCGACGCCGGCGTGCCCGCGCAGCCGGTGGCCCTGCGCGTGACGCGCGGCGGCCTGCCCTGCGATGTGCTGGGCGAGCGCCCGCGGGAGGGCTTCCTCGGCTGCTTCCTGCGCGTGCTGGGCGAGCCGGCCACCGACGTCGAAGTGATCTTCCTCGACCCGGTGGCGGCCGACGGCAGCGGGCGCCGGCGGATGGCGGACGCCTGTCGCGGCCAGATCCTCGCCGCGCTCGGGCAGGTGGACGAACCGCGGCGCGGCGTGCGGGCCGAGGCGGCGGTGGACGACGCCGACCCGCTGGCCGACGAAACCGCCGCCGCCGATGCGGCGGACGACGCCCGGCGCTGAGGCCGCCTTCGCATGGATCGCCCGCCACCGCCCTCGGACTTCCGCCCACCGCGCCTGCTGCGCAATCCGCACCTGCAGTCGGTGCTCGCCGCCAGCGCCCTGCGCCGGCTGCTGCACCGGCATCGCCATCGCGAGGTCGAGGCGCGCTCGATCGAGGTCCTGCTCGATTGCGGCGACGGCGTGCGGCTGCAGGGATTCCACGCCGCCACCCGGACGCGTCCGCCGTGCGGGCTGGTGGTGGTGCTGCACGGCTGGGAGGGATCGGCGCAGTCGGGCTATGTGCTCGGCGTCAGCCAGCGCCTGCTGCAGGAAGGTTACGACGTGTTCCGGCTCAACTTCCGCGACCATGGTGCCACCCACCACCTCAACCGCGAGATATTCCATTCCTGCCGCATCGACGAGGTGGTGGGTGCGGTGCGCGACGTCTCGCGTCGCTACGGCGAGCGGCCGTTGCACCTGGCTGGCTTCTCGCTGGGTGGCAACTTCGCGCTGCGCGTGGGCCTGCGCGCGCCTGCGGCAGGGATTCCGCTGGCCGGGGTGGTCGCGGTCTGCCCGGCGATCCACCCGCCGCACATCTTGCGTGCGATGGAGCGCGGCCCGCGCCTCTACCACGACTACTTCATGCTCAAATGGCGCGCGTCCCTCAGGCGCAAGATGCGCCTGTTCCCCGACGCCTACGCGTTCGAGCCGCGCTTCCTCGGGCTGCCGATGCGTGAACTGACCGCTCAACTCATCGCGCGCTACACCGAGTACGGTTCGCTGGACGCCTACTTCGACGGCTATTCGATCCACGGCGACCGCCTGCGCGCGCTGGCGGTGCCGGCGGCGATCCTGACCTCGCGCGACGATCCGATCATCCCGGTGGAAGATTTCCGCGCCCTCCAACTGCCGCCCCAGGTGAGCCTGGACATTGCGCCCTACGGCGGGCACTGCGGGTTCATCGGAGACTGGTCGCTGCGCAGCTACGCCGAGGATTTCCTGGTCGAGCGGCTCGCCACAGCGGGCCGCGGCTGAAGCGGCGGCCCGTCGCCCTGGCGATCGTCGCCGCCGGCCGTGGCCCGCCGCTCAAGCCGGCTGCAGCAGCCCGATGTCGGCGATCAACAGGAAGCGGCGCCGCAGGTCGTCGAGCACGGCCAGCCGGTTGTGCCGGATGTCGGGGTCTTCCGCCATCACCATCACCTTGTCGAAGAACGCGTCCACCGCCGGGCGCAGCGTGGCGAGCTGGCGCAGGGCGCCGACGTAGTCGCCGGAGCGCAGCTTCTGTGCGGCCAGATCGCCCTGGAAGGACAGCGCCGCGGCCAGCGCGCGTTCCTCGGGCATTTCCAGCGCGGTGGCGTCGATGTTCGGCGCGGGGCGATCGCCCTTCTCCGCCGCCTGGCGGAGGATGTTGACGATGCGCTTGTTGGCCGCGGCGAGGGCCTGCGATTCCGGCAAGGCGACGAAGGCCACCACCGCGCGCAGGCGGCGGTCGAAGTCGGTGAGGTCGGTGGGCCTGAGCGCCAGCACCGCGTCGAAGGCGTCGCCGCGGATGCCCTGGTCGGCATAGTAGCCGCGCAGCCGGTCGAACACGAAGGCGAGCAGGTCGGCCGCGTCATCCCTGGCGGGCGCCGCCGGATCCGGCTTTCCTCCGCCGGCCACGCGCTCGCGCTCGATGCGTTCGATGTCTTTGCGCGCGAGGTCGAACGCCTCGCTGATCTGCGCCGCGAGGTCGAGCGTGAGTTCACCCTCGATCAGCGTGCGTGCCAGGCCGAGCGCCGCCCGGCGCAGCGAGAACGGGTCCTTGTTGCCGGTCGGCCGGTTGCCGATCGCGAACAGGCCGGCCAGCGTGTCGAGCTTGTCGGCGATCGCGAGCACGCGACCCAGCGGCGTGCCGGCGATGGCATCGCCGGCAAAACGCGGCCGGTAGTGCTCGTCGAGGGCGGCGGCGACCGCGGTCTCGAGTCCCTGTGCGACGGCGTAGTGGCGGCCCATCGTGCCCTGCAGCTCGGGGAACTCGCCGACCATGCGCGTCATGAGGTCGCACTTCGACAGCGCGGCCGCCTTGGTCGCGAGCGCGCCGTCGACGCCGGTGCGGTTGGCGATCACCCGCGCCAGTTCCGCCACCCTGCAGCACTTGTCCCAGATGCTGCCCAGCCGCTGCTGGTAGGTGACCTTCCGCAGTGCCTCCTGGTGCGCGGTCAGCGGCGTCTTCAGGTCGTCGTCGAAGAAGAACGCGGCGTCGGCGAAGCGCGGGCGGATCACCCGTTCGTAGCCGCGCCGCACTTCTCCGGGGTTCCGGCTTTCGATGTTGGCGATACCGATGAAGCGCTCGGTGAGCCGGCCTTCGGCGTCCAGCACCGGGAAGAACTTCTGGTTCGTCTCCATCGTCATGACCAGGGCCTCCTGCGGCACGCGCAGGAACTCGCGGTCGAAGGCGCAGGCGATGGGCGCCGGCCACTCCACCAGGTTCTTGACCTCGTCCAGCAGGGCCGGTGTGGCGCGCGCACGCCCGCCGAGATCGTCGGCGGTGGCTTCCACCGCGCGTTCGATCAGTGCGCGCCGCTCGACCGGATCGACCACCACGTTCGCGGCGCGCAGCGCGTCCACGTAGCCGTCGGCGGTCGAGATCCAGACCGGCTTGCCGTTGCCCATGAAGCGGTGGCCGCGGCTCATGCGGTCGCTCCTGAGGCCCAGCACCTCGCCCTCGACCACCTTGTCGCCGAGCAGCATCACCAGCCAGTGCACGGGGCGCACGAACGCCACCTCGCGGTCGCCCCAGCGCATGGGCCGCGGCACCGGCAGCGCCTGCAGCGCCTCGGCCACCACCAGCGGCAGCAGGGTCGCCGTCGGCTCGCCCCTGCGAATGGCGCGATGCACGAACCACTCGCCCTTGTCGGTGGCAACCCGCGCCAGAGCGGCGATGTCCACCCCGCAGGACTGCGCGAACCCGACCAAGGCCCTGGTCGGCTTGCCGGCCCCGTCGAAGCCGGCGGCCACCGCAGGGCCCCGGCGCTCGACCGCCTGGTCGGGCTGCTGCGCCGGCACCGCGCCGATCTGCACCGCCAGCCGTCGCGGGGTCCACAGTGCGCGCGCGGTGGTCGCGTCCACCGCGATGCCGCGCCGGACCAGGCCGTCGACCACGCCGTCGCGGAAGGCCAGTGCCAGTTCGTCGAGCGCCTTCGGCGGCAGTTCTTCGGTGCCGAGTTCGACCAGCAGGGGAAAGCTGAGGCTCATCGCGACATCACTCTCGCAGAATCCATGGTGGTACAGCGGGCGCGCGCCGGATCCGGCGGCTGCGGCTCCTTTGCCCGGGGCGGCCCGCCGGCGGGCAGATCCGCGCGGACGCCGCGGCTGCAGCCGCGGCCCCGCGTCATGCCGCTTTCATCTTCAAGCCCGGGAACCCGAGCTTCTCGCGCTGCGCGTGGTAGGCCTCGGCGACCGCCTTGGCGATCGCGCGCACGCGCAGGATGTAGCGCTGGCGTTCGGTGACGCTGATCGCGCGCCGTGCATCCAGCAGGTTGAACGCGTGCGAAGCCTTGCAGACCTGGTCGTAGGCCGGCAGCGGCAGGCCCCTGCCGACCAGCGCCACGGCCTGTCCCTCGCAGACGTCGAACCACTTGAACAATGCGTCGACGTCGGCGTACTCGAAGTTGTAGGCGCTCTGCTCGACCTCGTTCTGGTGGTAGACGTCGCCGTAGGTCACGGTGCCCTGCGGGCCGGTGGTCCACGTCAGGTCGAACACGTTGTCGACATCCTGCAGGTACATCGCCAGCCGCTCCAGGCCGTAGGTGATTTCGCCAGTGACAGGCTTGCAGTCGAGACCGCCGGCCTGTTGGAAGTAGGTGAACTGGGTCACCTCCATGCCGTTGAGCCACACCTCCCAGCCCAGCCCCCAGGCGCCGAGCGTGGGCGACTCCCAGTTGTCCTCGACGAATCGGAGATCGTGCACGAGGGGGTCGATCCCGAGCGCCTTGAGAGATCCTACGTACCGTTCGAGGATGTCGTCCGGATTGGGCTTGAGCACCACCTGGTACTGGTAGTAGTGCTGCAGGCGGTTGGGATTCTCGCCGTAGCGGCCGTCGGCCGGGCGCCGCGAGGGCTGCACGTAGGCGGCACGCCAGGGCTCCGGGCCCAGCGCGCGCAGGAAGGTCGCCGGGTGGAAGGTGCCGGCGCCGACCTCGGAGTCGAGTGGCTGGAGGAGCACGCAGCCCTGCGCCGCCCAATAGCGATTGAGGGTCTGGATGACGTCCTGGAAGCTGGGACCGGCCATGCGGGCGTGGGCAGTCGGGGGGGGCGGGGGACGCGGTAGTATAGCCGCGCCTCCCCGCCGGGCCTGCGGAAACCGCCGACCATGAGCCATACCGGAACGCCCAAGGTGGCGGCCTCGCCTGGCAAGGCCGAGGGACGGCGCCTGGCTTTCTCGGCCAACCGCCGCCTCGACCTGGACGAGGTGCTGGCGATCCTGCAGCACGACGGCGAGGTCGCCGAGGCCGACGTCAAGCGCGTGCGAGCCGCCGCCCGCCACTCCGGGCGTGCCGAGATCCATCCGCTGGTGGTGGTCGCCAACGCCAAGCTGGAGCGCGCCGGCCACCCCGGCGACGCGCTGTCGCTGGAGTGGCTGACCGAGTGGGTCGCGGCGCACGCAGGGCTGCCGCACCTGCGCATCGATCCGACCAAGGTGGACGTGGCGGCGGTCGGCCAGGTGGTGACCGCGCAGTACGCCACCCGCTATCGCATCCTGCCGCTGGCGATCGACGACCTCACCCTCACCATCGCCACCAGCGAACCGTTCGACACCCGCTGGATCGACGACATCGCCCACCTCACGCGGCGCCAGGTCAAGCGCGTGGTGGCCAACCCGCTGGACGTCAACCGCTATCTGATGGAGTTCTACGGCGTCACCCAGGCGGTGCGTCGGGCCAAGGACGCGAAGGACGCGAAGGGCGACGACGGCGGGTCGAAGATCCTCAACTTCGAGCAGCTGCTGGAACTGGGCAAGGCCGGCGAGATCGGCGCCGACGACCAGCACATCGTGCGCATCGTCGACTGGCTGCTGCAGTACGCCTACGACCAGCGCGCCTCCGACATCCATCTCGAACCCCGGCGCGACCTGTCGAGGGTTCGGTTCCGCATCGACGGCGTGCTGCACAAGGTGTTCGAGCTGCCCACGCCGGTCATGGTCGCGGTCACCGCGCGGATCAAGATCCTCGGCCGCATGGACATCGCCGAACGTCGCCGGCCGCAGGACGGACGCATCAAGATGCGCACCCAGGGCGGGCGCGAGGTGGAGATGCGCCTGTCCAGCATGCCCACCGCCTTCGGCGAGAAGCTGGTGATGCGCATCTTCGACCCGGAGCTGGTGCTCAAGAACTTCTCCCAACTCGGTTTCTCACGCGCCGAGGAGAAGCTCTGGCGCGAGATGGT
>DHLY01000050.1:0-601 GCA_002405525.1 Proteobacteria bacterium UBA4656 | reverse complement strand
GAGACCGCCGAGATGGCGGTGCAGGCGAGCCTCACCGGGCACCTGGTGCTGTCCACCCTGCACACCAACGACGCACCCAGCGCGATCACCCGGTTGCTCGACCTCGGCGTGCCGTTCTTCCTGCTGCAGTCGACCGTCGCCGGCGTGGTCGCCCAGCGCCTGGTGCGCAAGCTGTGCCACCACTGCAAGCAGCCGGGCGAGGTCGACGAGGCGAAGTGGAAGCTGCTCACCGACGGCTTCGGCTTCCCGGTGCCGGCGCAGTTGATGCGCCCGGTCGGCTGCACCGAGTGCCGCCGCACCGGCTACCTCGGTCGCACTGCGATCTACGAGATGATGCCGCTCACCGGCCGCCTGCGCGGCCTGCTGTCGAAGGACCTCGAACTGCCGAAGTTCCGCGCCGCCGCGCTGGCCGACGGCATGCGCCCGCTGCGCCTGTCGGCGGCCGAGCAGGTCGCCAAGGGCATCACCACGCTGGAAGAGGTGCTGGCGGCGCTGCCGCCGGGGGAATGAGCGCGCGGCGCGGTGCGCGCTCGCGTCACGCCTCGCTCGCGCCTACGCGGTCTCGGATGCCCATGCCTCACCCGTAGGAGCGCGCTTGCGC
>DHLY01000117.1:2647-14352 GCA_002405525.1 Proteobacteria bacterium UBA4656 | reverse complement strand
CGGCGCAATGGTGACCCCTTCGGCCCACTCGTCGTCAGCCTCGATGATCTCGCAGTCCGCACGAACCCTCCTGACGACTCCCGGATCAAGAACCCCGATCTGCACCAATTGGTGCTCGACGTCGATCAGCTACCCGACGAAGAGCAGCAGGCGCTGATCCTCGTCATCGACTCCATGGTCAAGCGCGCCAAGATCAACCGCATGGCCACACCCAGCATCCGCAGACGCGCCACATCCAGCGCACGCGCCGGGCGCTGAGACGACGAAGCCCGGCGCCGGGCCGGGCTTCGGGAACTTCATGGCTGCCGTGGTTTGTGCCTTACGGACCGACCGGCACGGCAAGAGCACGCGCGCGAATCGCTTCAATCAGAGAGGCATCAGGCCCGGACGCAAGCATGTCAACAATGGTGTTGACTTCGGATACAAAGTCGGCAACGAACGTTAACCGATGCAACTCGTGTTCCCAGGCAACGCGTCGTGCACCCTCCACACTGTAGTCGAGAGAAACGGCAACCGATGCCTTGAGCGACACGGCTTCGAGCCCGAACTCTATTCTGCTTGAACGCAAGATGCCCCCGGATAGCGCCGACCACGCTTCGTCGACGCAGATGACAACATCCTGGGCGAAGGTGCTTCCTGGGGCGTCATAGAGTTCGCCGTCGGGCGCAAGTCTCTGAATGTCGATCGCCGCCTTTCTTGCGTTCAATGGCGTGGGCCGCAGCAAAGCATGCCAAGCTGAGTCGAGACACATCCGCAACTCGCGACTAGCGTCCCAATCAGCTACCTCGCAGAAGCGCTCGTAAAGTGGGAACATTTTCTCAGCCAGGTACGCAAAAAGAACTGCATGCGACTTGCGAGGTAGCGAATCAACCCGGCCGATTACCACGGCAAGCCAGCGGCCAAGCGGACCAATAGTTGATTCTTCGTTCATTCCTCAACCTCAATTCCAAGAGAGTCCAGGAGCCCTCTGCAGTTGTGCTCGGATGGTCCGCACGGCGACCTCCTGTCGGTACCAACTCGTCTCAACCCAGAGACTTCCCGCACCAGATTCTCCTCAGCGTGGCAGCCCTCACGCGATGACACGCAGCGAACGCCGAGACGGTTTGCTGCATCTCTCATTCCCTGATCGAACCCGTTGCTTGACCCAGCGAAAAGCTCATTGTTGTCGTTGACGCCGACCGCAATAGTGCGCCGCTTTGCGGCAATTGGATCGCCGCCCAACCGGATCTCGGCTGCTACATCCTTGAGCCCTACGGTTGATGTCGATGACAGTGCTCCAGAGAGCTTCTCCCCGAGCTCGTCAATCCAGCGAAGAGCGATTCTTCCGCCGATCCGCGAGAGCACCCATCCAGTCGCCGCCATTGCGACCTTGCCCTCGCCGAGGTCCGTCATGGACTGCTCAGTTCCGGCATTTATCTCTCTGACTAAGGGCGCGATACCTGGCGCGTGCTTGTCTGCGAAGGCGTCGGCCTCCATTCGAACACCAGCCCAGAAGGGCGTCGCCCGCATCTCGGCTTGGGAGCCAATTGCATGCGCCGCAGGCCGGTCGGCGCTCGGCATCGGGTCAAGGCGAGCCGCAGCCCCATTGCTTGCGCTTATGGCCTGCATCGTAGAGGCAGATGCAAGCTCGACGCGCCCATCTTTCACGCCATAGGCGACTTCAACGCCATTAGATAGGCAAGTGCCTGCGCCGTCTTCAGTTGCCGACACCGCACTGCAACTCGCGGGTGCCTGCGCATACCCCGTCGGATCCGTCCCGGATAGGGGATTGTTCAAGATGTAGCTATACGGATTCAACGACTGCGAGTTGGTCGGGAACTGGATGATGGGATCGACCCCCAGGAATCGGCCCAGCAGGTAGTCGTACAGCCGACCGTTCATGTGGATCAAGCTGTGGCGGTCGAGGTGCTCGTGCTGGGTGAAGCCGCGACGGGTGATCGCGGGGTCCAGAAGATCCTCGTTGTCGCCGAGCGGGTAGAACGTCCGATTGGGCGGGTTGGTCCAGTCGGCCGTGCGCGGCTCGCCGAAGGGGCCGAAGCCGTGCTGCTCGTTGGCTTCCGGAGCAATGACGGTGCCGTCGACCTTGATGACGTTGGTCGATGACCCCAGCCGATCGCGCAGCACGTAGTAGGTTCCGCTCCGCTGTGCCGGAGTGCCGCCCGCACTGCCCGATTCGCGACGCACCACCAGCACGCCGGGTGCGACCGCATAGCGGTGCTCGATGTAGGGCGATGTGCTGCCGATCACCTCGTCGCGCTCGTATTCGCCCACGTAGATCGTGGTGCGCGACGGGTTGCCCATCTTGATGAACTGCGCGTACCGCTGACCGTCCGGCCCGTACCAAAAGTCCGTCGCCAGCCCCGGATCCCCAGCCGGCGGGTACGCCCCCACCGACGCCGGCAGATCCGTCACCGCCTGCATCCGCTTGGGCAGATGGTCGACCGTGTAGTCGATCCACTGGAAACTGCGCCCGTTGCCCGCCCCGCAGTTCGGGCAGTCGCGCGCGATCATGTTGCCGGACCGGTCGTAGCGGTACTGCATCGACCCGCCCACCGCCAACTGCACCGACCGCACCGCGTTCGGCCCCGCCAGGTCGATCGACTTGCGCTCCACGTTTCCGTACGCGTAGGCGCTGTCGTTGGCCGCCGAAAAGTCCGACTTCTTCAGGATGTTCCCGGTGCTGCTGTAGCTGTACGTCGCGTTCACCGCCCCGCTTGCGGACACCATGCGGTGCAGCAGGTCGTACCCGAACGACTCCACCACCGCACCGCTCCCTCCAGGGCGCGCACCCGCCTGCGTCTGCCGGCTCACGTTGCCGAACGCGTCATACGCGTACCCGACATTCACCAGCGCGCCAGGTGCGCAGGTCGTCCACGCCACGCCAGGCTGGTAGCACACCCCCGTCGTGTATCCGCTTCGACCCTCCGTGTACTGGCGCCGCCGCAGCGCCCCGTCGGCAAGCCGGACGTCCACTTCGTTGCCGAACGCGTCGTGGCCCATCACCTCCCGGTAAATGGTCGACTCCGGCACCCGCTCCCGCCGCAGATACCCCAGCGGCGTGTACTCCATCCCCACGCTCACGCCCTGCGGCCAAGTGCGCTGCTTCACCCGACCCGTGTTCCGGTCGTAAACCGTCGTCACCGCCACCGAACCAGGCGTGGTCGCGCTCTGCGGGCCGGGGTTCTGCATCCGCGTGGTGGTCGTGCGCACCCGATACAGCGTGTCGAAAGCGTATTCACGCTCCAGAAACGACTCCCTCGGCGCCGAAGCCGGCGGATTCGCCGGGTCGATGCCGTCAGGACGATCGCTGGAGAACACCGTCCGCGACTCCCGCACCAGCAGCCCGAAACCGGCGCTGTCGTAATCGAACCGGTCGATGCCGTGGTAACGACTGCCCGGCAGGCGCAGACCGCCGTCCTCCGACCAGGTCCGCGTCAAGACCCGGCCCAGCACATCGCGGTTGTAGACCGTCACCCAGCCCCGCGCGTCCGCCCGCTCAACCAGCTCCCCCAGACCGTTGTACTCGAACGTGGAGCGACCCTGGTTGGGATCGTCCACGCTGCGCCGCCGACCCGCCTCGTCATACGACGCGCGCGTCACCACCCCTGCGGCGTCCTGAATCGCCAGCGGGTTGCCGGCACCGTCGTAGACGTACCGGGTCGAGCCCCTGTTGGCATCGACCGTTTCCAGCGGTCGCCCCCCCGCGTCCATGACCCGGCTCATCTCCAGCCGCGTCGGCCCGGTGTACGACGGCAGCGCGCTGCACTGGTAGGCGACTGCCTGGTCGACCGTCAGCGCCAGGCTCGACGACGTACAGGCTTCGACCGTCACCCCCATCGTCGCGCGGTCGGGGTTGTAGGCGGTGACCAGTCGCTGCAGGACGCCCGGCCCCACCCCGCCATCCAGACGTTCACGATCCTGTACCTTGACCCGCAAACGGCCGAAGCGGTCGTAGATGAAACCGGTCGACGGCCCCGACGACTCGGCATTCGATGGCCCGACCTCGGCGATCTTTCGTCCGAGATCGTCGAACGTGGCCGTGCTGTAGTTCAGCCTCAGGACGCTGCCCGCCGAAGGGTCGGCGCCGAACCTGGCAACCCCACTGACGATCGGGCGACCAGCGGCATCGTGATAGGTCTCGGTCGGGGCACTGCCGCGCTGCTGCCGGACCTCGCGATAGAGTGCGCTCGGCGCGATCGCGCATCGACCGGTCGTGCACCACTGCCGCACGACCGACGTCGGCTGAGCCAGGAGGATGTCCTGCCCGCCATCCCGCGCTTGCGGGGCGATTCGGGAGACCTCGCGCCCGAAGCCGTCATGAACGACCGACTCGACGAGCGCGCCGCCCGGGCTCGCGCAGGTCTGCGATGCATTCATCAGGCGCGTGATGCGCTTCGGCGTTCCGAAACGCCGGTCATGGTCGGTGCAGACCCCGTGCCCCTGCGCATTGTCGACGCGCCGCGGGAAGTAGCCGGCGTCCAGCGCGGTCGTGCCGTCGCCAAAGCCCCAATCCGTGAACTCGTTCCGCGACACCGTCGCCGTGTTGCCGGACTTCGAGTTGGCGCGAAGCGTGATTCGGGCGCTCGCCACATTGCCCACCCCGTCCCTGCTGAGCACCGTTCGCCGGTGCAGCCAGTTCGGATCGGCGGCGTCCGCTGTCCGGCACGAAGAACTGGTGGGAACGTTGCCCATGTAGCTGGCAACACAATCGATGTCCCGCGTGCCTCTGCCGGTCGCAGGATCGTAGTCGTGATCGAAGAAGCGGGTCGTCGCCCGCGTCTGGGCGCCCGGCGGCACGGTCGGAAACGCATAGCCGGTGTAGGCCGACTGGACCTCCACCGTCTCGCGGCTCACGCGATTGACGAACCAGCCCGGGGATTCCGTCACGATGACCGTTCGATTGACGCGCTCGGTCTGCGATGCGGTGCGACCGCTGGCATCGGTCTGGGTCGACGTCGTCTGACTGCTCAGCGTATTGCCGTAGTTGTCGAACGTGGCGGTTGCGGTCTGCTCCGTCACGAGGCGCCCTGACAGCGGGTCGAACGTACGCGATTCGGAGGATCGGTCCTGCAGGTCCCAATAGCATGCCGGCGAGGGCGCGGACGCGCACTGGCGCAATACGGGCACGGTACCGCCGCGTGTGTAGCTCAGCAGCCGCGGCGCGGTGCCGCCGGTGCTCGGCGCCGCCGACGGGCACGCGATGTAACCGCTGCCATCCTCCAGCGCGGGCACCGGGTCGACGACACTGTTGACGAACCGGCAGTCGAGCGCGCTGCTGAGCGGATAGGCCTGGCGATAGACCGTCGTCGTGCGCAGGCCCGGCGTCACCGACGGCGTCGCGCTGCTGGATAGGCCATCGACTTCCTCGATGATGGCCCTGAAGCCGCGCAAGCCGCGTCCCTCGGCGCTGTAGAGCGCCTCCCGATAACCGTAGGTCCGGCGGATCAGCCCATGGCGCTGCACCGAGGAATCGCGCGACACGTTGCCGTTCGACTCCTCGAACCAGGCCACCACCGGCATCGACGAGGTGAAGTAGAAGTGGTTGGCCGGCGCGACTCTGGCCGTGGGCAGCGCGTAGAGCGCCAGTTCACCCGGTGCTGTGCGGCCCGCGCGACTGGACAGCGGATCGAAGGACCAGCGGGCCACTTTTGCAGCCGCTCCGGGAACCCCGATCGGGGCGGCGGCGCGCACCTGCCACAGCAGGTCCGGCAGCAAGGGCGCGCGCTGCACCGATCGCACATCGCCGGGATTGCCCTCCACGCCACGGCTTTCCCCGACGTAGGTTCCGTGGGATCCGACGAGGGGATTGCCTGCGCCATCGCGCGCACGGAACCGGACGAGGCACTGCTCCTGCCCCTCGATCGGAGCGATAGGGCAGTTGTGATTGAGCAGCGTGTCGGCCAGCCCGTCGCCGTAGAGATCCAGCACCCGGTTGCCACCTGCGTCCGTGACCAATGCGCCGGGAACCACCTCGGTCCGCAGCACCGGTGGTGTCGCCGAGGTATCGACGAGCAATCGCGTGGCCGATGCGTAGTACAGGCTGCGGTCCCAGCCCGAAAGCCCATCCTGGTACATCGTGTCGAGAATCGGGTCGCGCCCCGGGGGCAGGGGGCCGCTATCAACCGGCGGCTGACCGACACCCCGTGGGTTTTCCGGACAACTCCAGAACTGCCTGGGCTTCGGCCCGCCCTCAAAGATGAACATGCATTGCCGCAGCACAAAACCGGTGGGCCGCAGCAGCTCATCGCGACCGTCTGCATCGACATCGGCAAACACACTGAAGTCCGGGCCACGCAGCACGGTCTCGCCGGGCTCCAGGCATTCGTGATACCGGAACGGGATGCCGCCCGGGCCGACCGGACCGACGAAACGATCAAACAGCGCCCTGGACGCGGCGCGCCCCGTGTTCAGGGCCACGAGGTCCACGTGCCTGTAGGTTTGACCACCGCGCTCGCAGACACCGACGACGTGGATGTCGCGCAGCCCGTCGCCATTGACATCGACGAAGCGCGCGACATCCATCGTCGGCACCTTGTCTTCGGCCACGGCGCCGGTGCCGTTCACGGCATTCCGGTCCGCGAACAGGTCCTTGAAGTCGAGCGCGCCCCCGATGTGATAGGTTGCACGACCAGCGCCCGCTGGCGTGCTGCGCCCGAACTTCACGCCGATGTCGCGACTCGCGAATGGGAATCCACGGTCAGGACGCAAGGCGATGTCCGGGATGCCGTCTCCATTCAAGTCGGAAACGTCCGTCACATCCCAGGCGAAGTGTGGATGGTCGAACCCGACCTGCCTCTTGCCCCGCGGCAGGCACTCGCGCGCCATCGGCGTGGCGGCGAACCGGATGACGCCGTCCGCCGAGCGGTTCTCATAGATGCGGATCTCGGGACCACTGACGGCCGGACCATTGGGCACGCCGTACCGTTGAACCGGTTCGCATGAGGTCTGCGTCCCATCGTTGAGGCCGGTCGGCCAGTTGACCAGAAACAGGTCGGGCAAGCCGTCTCCGGTGCCGTCGATGAACCAGCGCCGGTTCGCCGCTTTGGGAATCGGCACCGCGATGCCGAAACCGGGCAAGGACGGAGACCCCGGATCAACTTCGAAGAACAGAGGTTCCCTGCTGAACACGGTGCCCAGGGAGGGCGACCCCGAGCGCGTGACCGGCCAGGTCGCACCGGGCCGCCACTGCATCACCGCCAGCCCGCATCCATCGTCCCCGGCGCAGGGCCGGTTGGCATCGCCGAGTTGCGTCGGGACCCACAGGTCCGCACGGCCGTCATTGTTGAGGTCGCCGGCGGAGGACTTCAGGACGTGCTCCGCGTCCGGCGCGTCCAGCGACAGCATGCTGGTCGACGATCGGTCCGCGCCGAGATTGATGAGTCGGGCTCGAAGCGTGTCGGGGCGGTTCGGAATCACGAAGTGATACAGATACTCCAGTGTCCCGTCGCCGTCGAAGTCCGCGAGCGGCTCGAGGAACTCCTTGGGCGGGATGGGATTGCCGTTCGCGTCGCGGCGGTCCGTTGCAAACAGGTCGAGCAGCGATATCGAGGCCTGCGCCGGAATCGCAGTGTCGGTCAGCGGCAGTCGCCGGATACTGCGCGGCACAGGCTGTTCCTGCCACGACAGGCTCGTGGACGGCAGGCACTCGCTGACGGCAGCGGCCGTTTCGCCCGTACTGACGCAGAGGGAAACGTCTCGCAGCAGGCTGCGCCCGCTACTTGCGCTGGCCGAGCCATAGGTGAAGCTGTAGCGTCGGGCCACGACGCTGGCGACGTTGGTTTCGATGGTTTGCAGCCGGCGCGTCTGGTCGACTCGGCCACCTGCCAGATAGCTGGATGCCGGGTCCGGCCTCGACTCGTAGACGAAACGGATTTCGCGATTGCCGCTGACCCCACCGGTGGCCTCGCTGCTGCCGGTGCCGGTGTAGCGGATGGTGGACAACAGCCGCTCGCCGGAACCGTGGGCCGCGTAGCGGTACTCGATGAAATTGCCCGCCCGGTTGGCCCGCCGCCTGAGGTTCCAGGTCAGTGCATGGAGCTGGGTTCCGCCGGGGATGGCGACCCATGCCGTCGCCGCCGCGGAATCGGCGGCCACGTCACCGTAGTGAAGCACGTCTCCGCTGCGCGTCTCTACGAGGAACGAGACGACGGCGCCCGGCGAGCCGATGCTGCCGCCCAGTTGCGTGACGCGCAGATGCTGGTCGATCTCCGTGCGATAGGTCGTTCCGGCCTGACCGTAAAGGCTCGGTTTGCCGGGGCTGATGACGATCTCGATGAGGCGCTGTCCGTCGAGGCACAGGCGGTCGCTTTCGGAAAAGTCCACGGCACGCGGGTGACCGTCCGTAGCCATGGTCGCGGGGCAGCGATGGATGGACGACAAGCCGCTCACGCTGGTGCCCATCCCGGCGATGCCGTTGCCCGATCGGCTGTTGTAGGTCACCGAAAGCGTCGGCTGCACGCCCTGGATGCCCGGCGGAACCTCGATCGGCAGGGACCAGGTCGCAGCCCCGCCGGACACACCGGACTGCAGCGGAAGCGTTCCGACGCCGGGATCGCCCGTCACCAGGGGCGGGGCCAGCCCGAGATCCTGGTCGGCCATTTGCGGCAGTTGCACCTCCACCACACCACTGGACCAAGCCCCGCGCCGGTCACACTGGTTGTAGGCGTCCACCCTTACGCGGTAACGGGTGCCGACTGTCAGGCCCTGGAAGTCGTGGTGCGCGGTGGAGCCCGCATTGCCATAAGCCAGGCTTCGTTCGCCCACATACCGCTCAGGGGAAGTCGTTGCGTCATACAGACGGAACCGCATCGCGAAGGGCGAGCCGGCATGTTGCGGATAGCTCGCGCTGGCGCGAAGCGCCCCGTTGGCCAGGCCGGACAAGGTGACAACGGGGTCGGAACTCAGCGGGGGCACGGTCCCGGGAGACCCGGGCAGGGAACAGCCCGCAGTGGGGTTGAGGACCGACGTGATTTCCGGCGTCGCCGCGATCGTCACCGCTGACCCCGGGCCCTCAAGCGCCCGCAGCGACACCCGTTCATCCGCGAGCAGCCCGGCCGCAACCACGTTGCCGGTGATGCCGACCCCGCCAGGCACGGCAAAGCCGGCGGCTGGCGACCGCATCATGCCGCGCGACACCTCGATCTGGTCGGTGCGTCCGGTTTGAAGGTCCCGCCGATGCAGCACGAGGGTGAGATTGAGGTACGAACCCTCCGTCATCCAGTGCGCCCTGAGCCGACAGGCGCCGGGCGTACCCGTGTTGGCCAATTCGAGACGGCAAGTGTTGCCGCCCGGCGGATTCTGAGCATCGTCCAGCAGCAGTGCGCGGGTCAGGCCAATGATCTTCCGCATCTTCGTCGTGCTGGGCGTGGCCAAGTCACCGACCCAGATCGCCGGCGGTCGCGCCACCCCATCCGCGCCGGCCACACTGGCCATGCTGAGCCAGTGATCGAGCCGCAGGAGACCGAGATCGGCGCTCGGCGCGGCAGCGTTGTCGTCGCGCTGGCGCAACATGGCGGCAGTCACCGCTTCGTAGTAGGGACGATCCAGATCCCACGGCGCATAGGGAACCGACGCGTTCGCCGCCCTCTGGAAGCCCACCCGGGTCATGCACATGACATCGCTGGGGCGTGCCCGCCAGGCCGAGGGCCATTGGCTCCCCCACGTTGTGGCGAACGTCCTGCAGACATGGGACGACACGGCCGGCTGCGAAGGATGACCTACCAGCCAGCGCGGATGGCCCGACTGGTCAAAGTATGCGAACCCGTGGTGTTCGAACTGAGCCGCGTCCCGGGTCCAGTACACCGGCGTCCAGAACATGCCGACCGAATTGTCTTCCATGTAGACGCCCGTCAGGGACGAGACGGGTGTGACCCCCGAACCGTCGACGATGTAATTGGTGAGGCAGTCGTCGATGGGGGCGCTCGGAATCTGCTGTCCCGGCGCAACGCGATGGCTGTTGTTCAAGGCCCAGCGGGCCGCAACCTGATTCGGTCGCCCGCCCGGAGCGAGGCCATTGCCGCCGAAGAACAGTTCCAGGGTGCCGACCTGCTCCGCCGAGCCCCCGGGGACCGCCGGACCGCCAGCCAACCACTGGCGAAACGTGTCCTGTCCCGGCTGGGAGTTGCCGCGTGGGGTCGTGGTCAGCCTGAACCGGTAGAGATGCCCGCGCCAGCCGAACACCGGCTGGTTCGCATTCCATGTCGTCCCGGTCTCGCCGACCGCCCCGTACCAGACCGGCACTACATCTCCGCTGACGCCGGCCGCGTATTCATGCGTGTACCAGACAACGAACAGGCGATTGGGTACCTCGCCACCCTGGCCATCCGGCACATTGCCGTACCAGAAGAAGTCCCAGCCCTGCCCGACCCTGCGGGTGTTGAAGTAGCGCCCGGGCATGAGGTCCGCGGGGCCCGGGCTGCGGGTGGTCGGGGCCGCGAGACAGATCGAATCGAAGGATTTGGGCTGCGCCGCCCGCGCGGGAGTGGCCGGGGCGATCAGGATTGCGCCGCCCAGGAACATCACCAACGTGCGAGACATCCGCATGAACGTCCGTGTGAACATTGACAGGCTCCTCCAGCCGAGAGGCCAACCCGAAGGTCGGCGTGGGTCTCGCATGGAGCCGGTGTGCAGGCATCCATGCCCATGAGTCGTTCGCCGTTGTGACCGGCGCGACGATCCTGCACCCACCCGCGCCATCCGTCAAGGTCCCGTCAAATCGGGTCCGGCCCGGCAGTCCTCCGAGTCGCCTAAGGGCGCGTGCGGCTCCGGAGCGGCGGCTTCGGATCAATCCCTTTGGTCGGAGGCGGCGGGAGGGCCCGGGCAGACGCCCACGGTGCAGCGTTGTGCCGCGGCGCGGCGGGCTTCGCGCCGCACCCATCGCTCGAACAGCCCGGTGATGCCGAGGCGCGACAGACGCTGGCGGTTGCGCGCCACCCAAGGATAGACGCGCACCCAGAGCGGCTTGAGCCGCGGGTGGCCCCACAGGCGCGCCACCGACTCGATCCCGACCGCGCGGTAAACCGCCTCGAAGGCTTCGATGCCGATCCGCCAGCGGCCGTCGGCATCTCGCACGTGCAGCGCCGCCATCAGCGCGTCGCGCCCGATGCCGGCCTCGCGCGCTATGACGTCGTCGAAGCCGGGCGCCGAGCAGTCCACCAACCGGAGCACGCCTTCGGCGTCGGCGTCGGCGAGCGCGCCGATCTCTGCGCGACACAGCGGGCACGAGCCGTCGAAGAAGACGTGGACCGACGGCCTGTTCATCGGCGGGGCGCCTTCCGCGGCGCCGGCAGCCCCAGCAGCGGGCCGACCCGGCCGCCGAGCTTCATCAGCCGGGCGAGGGTCTGAGGGTCGAGTTCGAGCAGCTCGTCGATCCAGCCGGACACCTGCTCCATCAGCGCCAGGGTCGCGCGGATCCGCTGCTGCCGCGCAGGGTCCTCGGCGGCGAAAGCGGGATCGTCGATGCAGGCTTCGAGGACGCGCACGGTGGGATCAAACTCGCGGGCTTTCCGCTCCCGGACGATGGTTCGGCACAGTAGCCAGGGATCGGTGAAGGTCTCGAAGTGGTCCCGGCGATCGCCCAGCAGGTGCACCACCGCCGCCAGTTTCAGGTTGATCAGTTCCCGCAGGCTGTTGCTGGCATTGGAGCGCGCGATGCCCAGCGTGTCGGCGATCGCCTCGGCGTGCAGCGGCTGGCCGGCCAGGAACAG
>DHLY01000117.1:0-2446 GCA_002405525.1 Proteobacteria bacterium UBA4656 | reverse complement strand
CCGACCGGGGTGAGCAGGTCGGCGCCGGCAGCGGGGCTGGCGGGGGTGGCGTGCTGGGGCATGGCGGGCACTTGCGTTGAAGTTAGTCCTGACATACATTTCTGTCAAGACAGAAACAACTGTCAGGACCGATCATGAACCGCTACCCGGCCCGCGTTCCGCACCACGCCCCGCCTCGCGTGCTGGTCGCCGGCGGCACCGGTTTCATCGGTCGCCACGCGGTGGCCGCCCTGCGCGATGCCGGGGCGGCGCCGATCGTCGGCAGCCGGTCCGAAGCGGGAGAGCGCGTCCAGACCGGCCCGCTCACCGACGACTGCGCGCGCCGCGTGCTGCGCTTCGAGGACCTGTGCCGCGCCCCGCGTTGGCTGCCGCTGCTGGAAGGTGTCGACGTGGTGCTGAACTGTGTCGGCATCCTGCGCCCGCGCGGGCGTGCGACCTACGCGCGGGTCCACCACGCTGCGGTCGCGGCCCTCGCGGCCGCCTGCGCGCAGCGCGGCATCCGTCTGGTGCACGTGTCCGCGCTGGGCCTCGAGGCGCCGGTGCGCAGCGGATTCCTGCGCTCGAAGCGCCTCGGCGAACAGGCGGTGATGGCCAGCGGCGCAGACTGGTGGATCGCGCGGCCGGCGCTGCTCGACGGCGATGGCGGCTTTGGATCGCGCTGGATCCGCCGCGTCGCCGACTGGGGCGTGCATCCGGTGCCTGCCGATGCGCGCGGGCTGCTGGCGCCGCTGGACGTGCGCGACCTCGCCAGCGCGCTGGCGCGCCTGTGCCTCGTCCCGCCGGCGCAGCCCGCCGACGCGCGCGCCCGGGTGTACGAACTCGGGGGCACCAACCAGCGACGGATGGACGAGCACCTGCTGGCGATGCGCGATCCGGCGCTGGAGCCGCGCGCGCGGCCGATTGCCGTGCCGGCCTGGATCACGAGGCTGGCGAGCCACGCCTGCGACCTGCTGCGGGCCACACCGTTCTCCTACGGCCACCTCGAGCTGCTGCGCCGGGACAACCTGCCCTGCCCGAACCGGATCGTCGAACTGCTCGGCCGCGTCCCGCGTCCGGTGGCGCGCGGCCTGTGCACCGCGCACGCCGCGGTGCTCCCGCCGCGCACGCCGCGGCTCGCGCCGCGCGGCTGAGAGGCCGCGCGACGCCGCGTACGCGACGCACCGCGCAAGCTGCGGCTGCGGGTCACGCGCGCCGGTACCAGGGCCGCGCTGACGAACCAGGACCCGCGGCGGCTTCGCGGCGGGAGGACCTCATCCGACGCCGCCGCATGGCACGCGCCGATCGGACGCTCCGCCGCGACCGTTCAGCCCATCGGCAGTTTCAGTCCCTGCGCCCGCGCACAGTCGCGCGCGAGCGCATAGCCCGCATCCGCGTGGCGCATCACGCCGCTGCCGGGGTCGTTCCACAGCACGCGCGCAAGGCGTCGGTCGGCCGCTTCGCTGCCGTCGCAGACGATCACCACGCCGCTGTGCTGCGAGTACCCCATGCCGACGCCGCCGCCGTGGTGGAGACTGACCCAGGTCGCGCCACCCGCGACGTTGAGCATCGCATTCAGCAGCGGCCAGTCGGACACCGCGCCGCTGCCGTCGCGCATCGCTTCCGTCTCGCGATTGGGCGAGGCGACCGAGCCGGAATCGAGATGGTCGCGGCCGATCACGATCGGGGCCTTGAGCTCGCCCTTGCGCACCATCTCGTTGAAGGCGAGGCCCAGCCGGTGGCGCTGCCCGAGCCCGACCCAGCAGATGCGCGCCGGCAGGCCCTGGAAGGCGATGCGCTGACTGGCCAAGTCGAGCCAGCGGTGCAGGTGCGGGTCGTCGGGGATGAGTTCCTTGACCCTGGCGTCGGTGCGCGCGATGTCGTCCGGGTCGCCGCTCAGCGCCACCCAGCGGAACGGCCCGATGCCGCGGCAGAACAGCGGCCGCACGTAGGCCGGCACGAAGCCGGGGAAGTCGAAGGCGTTCGCGCAGCCCTCGTCCTTGGCCATCTGGCGGATGTTGTTGCCGTAGTCGAAGGTCGGCACACCCATCGCATCGAAGGCCAGCATCGCCTCGACATGGATGCGCATCGAGGCCTTCGCCGCGCGCGCCGTGCCCACGGGGTCGACCGCGCGGCGCTCGAACCACTGTTCGACGGTCCAGCCGGCAGGCAGATACCCGTTCACCGGATCGTGGGCGCTGGTCTGATCGGTGACCGCGTCCGGCCGCACGCCACGACGCACCAGTTCGGGCAGGATTTCCGCCGCATTGCCGAGCAGGGCCACGCTGACCGCCTTGCGCTGTGCCGTGTGGCGCGCGATGCGTGCGAGCGCGTCGTCGAGGTCGGAGGCCTGTTCGTCGACGTAGCGCGTGCGCAGCCGCATGTCGATGCGGGACTGCTGGCACTCGATGTTCAGCGAACAGGCGCCGGCGAGACTCGCCGCCAACGGCTGCGCGCCGCCCATGCCGCC
>DHLY01000159.1 GCA_002405525.1 Proteobacteria bacterium UBA4656 | reverse complement strand
CTAACGTGCTTTAGGCGTAATCCGCGGACTTTTGCCAATGCGTCAACGCAAGTCACGCCGCCACGCTCACGCAGCGCACTGCCGCTGGCGTGAGTGGCGAGCCGCCGCAGAGCGAGACCAGGGCATTGAGGATCGCCAGCCGGGCATTGACACGCGGCAGCCCATAGACCTAGACCTACGCTGTGTCGGCGGTCCTCGTGTCGTGCTTGAGCCGCGAGCCGGTTACATGGCATGGCGCCTGCGCGATGCAGACACCGGAGCGGTGATGCGGTGCGCTGCCATCAAGACGCTGCTGAGAGAGATTGCGGACAGCCTGCCGAGACAGCGCGCACCGGGAGCGCATTACGTGCCTGAGTCGTGGACGGCGCAGGACGAGGCCGACGCAGCACTAGCGCATGCAATGGCTAGCGGGTACAGTCCGCAGCCGTGAGGATGTAGCTCAGTTGGTAGAGCTTGAGGCAGGGCACTGTACGAACCAGCGGACTAAACCGCTGGCGCGGGCGCCGGTTCGAGTCCGGCCATCCTCACGCCTTACCTTTGACCCGCTCAAAGGTCCGCAGACCACCGAGCCCGAGCATGCCCGTAAGCAGAACCATCAGGGTGTCGGTGTCGATTGGCGGTAGCGGCTGCACCTGAGCGCCGAACAGACCCGCAACCCACGGAAGCAGCGGGCGCAGGACGAAACTGTAAGCGAGCCCGAAGGCGCAGACCCACCCGCAAGCTGGGCGCCATCCCCCACGGAACGCATCGGTCGATGCTTCGGCCTTGTTGACTTCAAGCTGACCCACCGCTAGCCGCACGTCCGCATCCAGCGCGGCCAGTTCGCCGCGCTGCGCCATCTCCAGCGCTTTGAGCTTGGCATCGGTCGCCGCTTGGGGATCGGGGATGATCTTGTCAACGATCTGGCCGACAAGCGGCAGGAGTGCTAGCAGGCTCATCACGCCCCCTTCAGGTTTTCGGCGATCCGCCGCGCCCATCCACGGCCAAACGCGGGCCATTGCGGCAGGCTCGCCATGTGCTCAAGCCGATGCCCATTGAACCGCGCCACGATCTGAGCCGCAGGCATTGAGTTGACCGCCTGAAGCGTCCTCGGCCCGATCACGCCATCCTCAACCGCGCCGACCGCGCGCTGTAGCGTCTGCGCCGCCCGTCGAACGCCAGCATTCACGGCCATGTCGAACAGGTCGAAGCGGATGCACGCCGGCACAGCATCACAGCCCGCAGGCCCCCAGAAGTCGCGGCGATAGATCAGCTTCGCGCGATCCAGCGTCATGCCCTTGATGTCCTCGCTCGGGTAGCTGCGTTTGCTGATGCCGAAGTTTGTTTCACCGCCAGGGTCGGCCGGATGGTTGACGTAGCCGCCTTCGTGGCCGATCAGCTTTTCAAACGCAGTGTCGAAGTCCATAACGCCCTCGCTATTCCAGAGACTTCATGCGGGCCGAGTGCTCGCGCGCCTCGCGTTGATCGCGTCGCAAGCCTAGCCACAGATTGACGCCGAAGCCGGCGATTGCGACTAGAAGGCCCAGCAGTGCCAGGCCTTCACTGCTGACAAAGAACCCGCCGAGCGCGCTCGCGCCAGCGCCGCCGTAGGTTGCCGCCTTAGCGGCCAGGGTTGCGGCTTGTTCCGCTCCGGTGTCCGTGCTCATGGTGTGCGCCGCTGGCTGATGCCGCCGATCGTGCTGTTGTAGTAAAGGCCATGCAGAGGGACGCCCGCCGCGATGGCCGCCGCTTCATTGGCATAGGAGCCAAGGTTGTCCAGCGACAAGTTGCGAGCGTAGATAAGGCCCGCGCCGGTCAGGTACGCGCGCTCGGTCTTGGCCGAGTCAAGCAGGCGCAGCAGCCGCGCGTCGCTGGACGTGGTAGACATCAGCGTCAGCACCGCCTTGCCCGTTCCGGCCGCCGTCTGGTAGGACAGGAACTGCCCCTCGCGCGTGGCGAACTTCGTGTTGGTGCCGAGGTCTTCGATGTTGCTGTTCAGCAGCGAGAACCCGTCGTTGACGATTCCGCACTCGGTGGCGTTGACGGTGAACTTGATCAGGTAGGTGCTCGGGCTAAAGATGCGCTCGACGCGCGGATGCACCAGGATGTTGTTCGCGCCCGCGATCTCCGCGGCAACCGTGTTCGAGCTGCTGGGGTGCGCATCCTCCAGACTGGGGCCCAGGAAGATGTTGTTGTTTGGCTGGTTGGTGGCGTTGTATTCGATGACGATGTTTCGGCCGTTGTACGTCACCACGTCGTAGCCGGTCGAGTGGTTGAACGAGCCGTCGAGAAACAGGTTCTCGTTGCAGTAGCCGCCGCCGGCCGGGTTGGTGACGCGGATCAGGAAGTTGTCGCGGTTGTCGTGCAGCTGGCCCAGCGAGACCTTGTTGTAGACGCACCCATAACCGTTGCCGTGCGGCATCACGCCGATGCGGAAACCCGTGGTCTGGCGAATGTCGCCAGTGCAGGCCGCCAGGTTCAACAGCTCGACGCCCACGCTGGTGCCGGCGTAGTCGTTGCTTGTGCGCGTGACCTTCAGGCCTCGCCAAGTAACCGCCCACGTGTTGGCGCTGGCCTTGCCGATCTGCACGGCACTCTTGCCGGCGGCCGTGCTGGTGAACGTGCCGAGGAAGTCGATGGTGGTTCCATTGGGGACATCGAACACCAGCGTGTTGTCGCCCAGCGCCAGGGTGCCCGGCTCGATCACGATGTGCGGAGCGGCGCGCGTCTTGGCCTCAGCAATGGCTGCCGTGCAGCGGGTGAACGCATCGCCGCTGAAGTCGCTGGACCGGATCGTCTCGCGCCCGCGAGCCTGCAGCGTGCGCGCCGAGGCACCGGCGCCGGCCTGCAGGAAGCCGATCAACGCACTGCCGCCAGACGCGGCCAGGTCGAGCGCCAGCGCCGCCGCGCTGCCAGCATCGACGCCGACAATCAGCAGAGGGTTGCCGCTGGCGTCGAACGCCAGGATGCGGTTGGCTCGCAAAGCGGCCGACCCCAGCTCGGGCAGGATCTCGCCAGAAGGCGCGCGCACGGCCGACGACACCCCGCCTGCGCCAGACTCGACTTCCTGCAGTTGCCGCTGCAGGTTGTCGACGTCCTGATCCAGAGTCTCGGCCAGCAGGTCGCCCGCGTTCTGGTAGTCGGTCGTCCTCTCGCGCGGCGTCTCGCGGTAGATCACGATGGGCGCGCTCGCCGCGGGCGCAGACGTGAATGTGACCACGTTGCCGGCCACCGAATACGGCACCACCGCGCCGCTCACGGTGGCCTTGACGTGCGCCGCGTTCGTGTAGCTCCAGTCGAACGAGAACGAAGTCGATGACCCGTTGCCGGTCCGGTAGCTGATCGGGGTCTCGTTTGGGACAGGCATTCGCCGCGCTCCGGTTGTCCGGGCGGGCGCGTGCGTCACACTTCGATCTGCACCTCGTAGACGCCCGCCTTCGGGCGCCAATCCTCCCCGGGCCGGGCTGGCGAAATCTCGCGCACGGAGGGCCTGGACTGGATGCGCTCCGGGGACTCTGTGACAGCGCCGGCCGTCACGTCGAGATAGTCGTCGGCCTGGTCCTGCACCGCAGCGTTCCAGTCGCGCATCTGCGGCGGCAGCGGGCCCTCGTGCACCGATGCGTGGGCCCACAGGTAGCCGTCCGACATCAGCAGCGGCTCCAGCGCCTCCAGGATGCGGCGGTTCTTGTTGGCCGCCGCGACCTCCTCTGCTACCCCGCACACGATGCGCTGCTGCTTCAGGCACTGCTTGAGCGTGGCCGGCGCGAACTGGCCCAGGCCGTTGGTCTCGATGGTGACGCGCGGCACGTGGAACTGGCGCACCAGCATCGCAAGCTGGTACACCTGCCCGCCGATGATGTTGTGCCCGGTCTGGTCGAACTCGGCGATGTCGCCCGTGAGGCGCACCACGCGATGCAGGTAGCGCCGGCCGGCGTCGTCCTGCAGGATCAGCGCCACGGCCGACACGTCGCTCTTGAGCTTGCCGCTGGCCGGGTCCCACCGGCACGCCATGCCCACGATGCGCGCATCGCCCAGCGTCATGACCGCAGAGCCGTTGGCGGCGCGGAGCTTGGGCTCCTCGTGGTACTCGATCATGCGGTCGGGGTCGAGGCGGATGTCGTGCGTCGGCCGCGAGTGCAACTGGTACTGCGAGTCCCACTCGTTGATCGTGCGTGTCTCCTTGCGGCGCTTCTCCATCTCCTCGAGATCGAAGCGCTCCGGCCACGCGCTGCCGGCGTAGCAGTCCAGCAGCGCGCCTGTCGGAGTCTTCAGCCGCATGGTCTTGCCGTGCAGCGTGTAGTCCTTGCCGCGCACCAGCGCGCGCGCGCCCTTGCCGATGCCGCTGAGCACGATGTCGGGAACGAAGGGCAGCTCGTAGCTGTCGCGCGTGGCCCGCTCGATGCGGTGCTCGCGCTCGAACATGCGGATGGTCAGGCAGTCCGCGCCCATGGCTTGTACCTCGTCATACAGGCTGTCGTGGGTGTGCGGCGTTCCGATGAACAGGCGCCGCGCACCGGGCACCATGCAGTGCACCTGCTCGCCCAGGCGGTAGCGCATCTTCTCCCGGTTCTCCGGGTTGGTGATGTTGCGCGGCACCTCCACGTCGTCGTTCTGTGCCTCGTCGCAGCGCGAGCTCGTGATGTTGGACGTGATGCCCGCAGCCTGCATGCTGGGGTTGCGCTCGTCGTTGTTGCCAGGCGCCCACCAGAACGAGGCCTCGCCGCGCACGTCGTCGGCGAACTGGCCGCGGGTCAACGGGTGCCGGCGCAGAACAGCGCGAGTGTCGCGGCTGGTCTTGAATGCGGTCTTGTCCTGGTCGCCTTGGTGCAGGATGCGATAGCCGGGGTCGTGGTAGTACCGCCAGGCGTTGTAGACGGCCAGGATCGTGGACTTTCCGAAGCCGCGAAAGCACCGCAGCACAGCCAGCCGGCCGCGCGTCTCCAGCCAGTGAACCGCGCGCCAGTGAATCTCGGGCACCGTCCACCGCTGTTCCCTGGCCCACAGCCAGAAAAACTCGACGAACGAGGCCTTCTCGTCGTCGTCAGGCGTCGGCGCGGGGCTTGCGGACACGTGCCAGAACCCCCTGGACTTCGGCGCGCGCCTGCTTGATCAGCTTGGCCTTGGCGCGCTCCTCGTCGGCCTCGTCGTCCAGCGGCTGGCCGCGCGCAGCATGCTCCCGGCGCAGCGCGAGGAACTGCTCGATCTTGACCGCCACGCCCAGCGAGCGAGCCGCCATGCCGGTCAGGAACCCGCGGTCGCCGCGCTCCTCGCGCGACTCGATGCCGCGCTCGTCGGATGCGTTCATCTCCTCGATGGCGTGGTTGATCGCCATCTCCTGGATGCGCTTTAGCTCTGCGTCGTGGTCCATGTCACTGCCCCGCCATCGCCTCGAAACTCGGTGCCCGGTCTGGCGATGACTCGCCGGGCTCCCACCAGTATTCGCCCCGCCACTGCTTGCGGTGCAGGTTTTCGATGCGCGCAAGGTAGCCCGGGCTCAGCGACTCCTGCCAGCCGTCGAGCACGGCGCGATTCAGGGCGGTGCGGGCGTACCAGAGATTCACCAGCGGCGCGTGGCTGCGCGTGAACCGCAACCACTCGGCTCCAGCGTGCGTTTCTTCGCCAGCGATGAACTGGTCCGCGTTGATCTTGAGCAGGCTGTAAACGTCGGCCAGCGTTCCGGCCGACGGACCAAGCATTCGGAACAGGGTGTCCGTGCGCGATCGGTCGTCCACCGTGTTTGTCAGCAGCAGGTCTCCCACGAACCCCAGCCCGCCGCCCTGCGCTGCGGCTTGCGCCCAGAACTTGCCGGTCGTCATGTCCACGGGATCCTTGCCCTGTGTCACCTGCTTGATCTGGAAAGCCATGGCGCCCAGCAGCGTGCCGGTGATCAGCAGCGCCGCGCCGTAGGCCAGGCGGTCGCTGGAGGTCGGCGCTCCAGCGTGGTCAGGGGTCTCCAGCAGCCGGCCCCAGTGACGCGACAGCATGGCGATGGGGAAGGACTTGAACTGCATGACGGCCCGGGCGATCTCGCCGCCAGCCGTGCCAGACTGCGCGCCGCCGCCCGTGGCGATGGCCCGCGTGCGCAGGTCCGGGTTCAGGATTGCCATCTCTGACTCGCTCACCACGTGAGCTACCACCTTCTCGGCGACGCGCGCCGCTCCCGGGTCACCGCTGGCGGCCAGCGCTTGCGGCGTCAGGAACGGCATGCCGTTGGGCCCGATCTCGGGTTTGGCCTGCTGCACGATGGCCCAGTCCTCGGCCGTGAATCCAGCGCGCTCCAGCCGGAAGCGGTCGCCAGCGTCCAGGGCGTCCCACGCCGTGCCCTGCATGCGCGCCAGGGCCTGCGCGTGCGTGAGCTGGTACGCCCTGCGGCCGGAGTCGGTCCACAGGTTCATGAGGCTCAGCCGCATGGTCGCCGCCGCCACGTTGCCGCTCCAGTTGTTGCCCATGTGGTCGCCGCTCCAGCGCGCGAAGTCGCTGATGTAGCTCTCGGCGATGTAGCCCTGCGAATCCAGGAACGCCCGCATCTCGGCCGCGTTGGCGTTCTTCAGGTTGGCGATGGCCTCGAACCACGGCAGGTTGTTCGCGCGCACCGTGATCGCGTAGGTGCCGAGGTCCGTGATGCTCGACAGCACCGCGCCGGCCAGCTTGCTGAACACCTGCACGTTGCGCAGGTGCATGCCTGCCTGCGCCAGCCGCGGGCCCACGGGCATGCCGCTCTTTCCAGACAGCACGTTCCACAGCGCTTCGGGCCCCGCGAAGCTGTCGGCGAGCTGCTGCACGCCCCCCATGCGCTGCCCGTCCGTGCGCTCCACGAGGTCGATCTGCAGCCGCGCCTGGGCCTCGGGGTTGGGCCCGTAGTGCTCCAGCAGCCCGATGTCGCGCGACAACCCGGCGATGTGGCCGATCATTGCGTCGTACATGCTGCCGCTGCCGAACTGCTGGTGGTACGCAAGGTACTCCTCGCCGTCCTTGAAGTGCAGCACGCGCGAGTCGCTGCCCCGGTTGGCGCGCGAGCCGCTGCCGCGGAACTGGCCGGGCGCGGTCTTGTTGGCGCCGTCCGTCACGATGCTGTCGAAGCTGTACCGCAGCACGTCCAGCACCTCGGCATCGTCCATCAGCGAGCCGTCCTCGCGCCGGTAGTAGTCGCGATTCAGGCGCGGCAGCGTGGCCTTGGCCCAAGCCTCGCGCCCAGCCTTGATGATCGCCACCGGGTCGTGGCCGGTGGGCAGGTAGCCGTAAGCCAGTTGCCCCACGTCGCCGCCGGCTGCGTTGAAGCGCTGCCGCATCGCGTCGGACACCTCCAGCCACGCCTTCGCGCCCGCCTGCGCGAGCTTGTTGCCCGTGCCGCCCTGCCCCTTGGCGAACACCTCCAGCGCCAGGTCGCGCGTCATGGCGGGGTTCTGCGCGTCGAACAGGATCATCAACATCCGCCGGCCCAGCGTGGCACCGTCGCCGCTGTCGGCTGCCGCGAACAGGTCGCCGAGCTGGGCGGCATACGTGCGCTTGATGGCGTCGATCTGCTGGTACACGAACTGCATGTCGCCGCGCCAGCCGTCGCGCCGGTCCACGCGCATGAGCTTCATGCGGTCGGTGATGCGCGCCTCGGTCTCCGCGGTCTTCATCACCTGGAGCTGCGCGCGCCGTAGCTTCAGCGCGGCCTCGGCGCGGATGTCGGCCATCGCCTGCTCGGCGGCCAGGGTCATGCGCATGTCCTGCGTCATGCCGGCCCACCCGGGATCGGAGCGCGCGAGCCGGCGCATGGTGGCGCCCATCGTGTCATCAATCCGGCGGACTTCGGCGTCCGTCAGCGGCTGGCGGCCGGCTTGGGCGGCCCGGGCGTTCACGGCCTGGCGGCAGTTGGGGTGCATACTGTCAGCCCTCCATGGGATGGCTCGAAACCACGATCTGGACGGCGCTGGCGTGCGCCGCGGTGTTTGCCATCCTGCCGCTGTACGTGTGGGGCGCCTCCGCCTCGTGGCGCAAGGCGTTGCAGGCAGCGCGCGAGTACGGGCTGATCTTGGCCGGCGTGGTGGCGCTTGGCGGTGGCATGGGGCTGCTGTCGGCGCTGTGGGAGTGGGTCGAGCGCTAGGTGCCGTGCAGCAGCGCGCACTGGACCGCGGCGTCCACAAGGTCCGCCTCCTGCGCGTCGCGCGCCGCCTCGGCCTTGGCCGCCTCCAGGAACTCCGACGCCCGCACGAGCGAGCCGTCGTCGAGCTTGATGGTCAGGTCGGGGAACTCGCGGGCGATGGCGTCGAGCCGGGCGATGGCGGCCCGCTGCTCGGCGTCTCCGGCTGCGGCCCCTGCTGCCTGGCCTTTACCCTCTGCGCGTGGCGCAGCGCCACCGCCGCCAGCATCTGCACCCTGCTGGGCGGGTTCGGCGGGGCGCTCGGCTTGCTGTCGGGCTGCGTCTGCATCGCGGATGATCCTGGTGATGGCCTCGCGGAAACCCGCGTCGTCGTCGGCGAACTGGATGGCCGCCCGCTCGACTGCGGCCTCGTCGATCTGGGCTGCGCGCGCCGTGGCGGCCAAGTCTGGCATGTCCGACTTGCCCAGTCCACTCATGAACGCATCCGGCAGCATCTCGTCGGCGTGCACGACGAACCGCATGTCGTCGGCCTCGCGCGCCATGTCGGCGATGTACTGCCGCATCCACGCCAGGGTTCGCGTTTCGGCCGCCCGCAAAGGTCCCCCGGCGATGGCCTTCTCGACCGCGGCCCGGATGTCGGCCTGCTTGGACAGGCCAGCCTTGCCGAGATCGGATCGCATCTGCCCGAACCACTCGGCTGCCGGGATCCAAGTCGTGCGGCCAACGACATCGCCCTGTTGGAATGCGAACGCAGCGCGCGAGCTTTCGGTGTCCTTGAGGGCCCACGTCGGCACGTCGCGCACGATGCTGCCTCCCACCTGCGCCCAGTAGGCTTGCTCAGCCATGCCGCGCAATTGGTCCGCGGTCTGCTCAAGCGGCAGCAGCGGCGCAGGCCCGCGCGCCGGTTGGTCGGCCGCAAGCTCGTCGAAGGTCACGGAGTCGGTCGCGCGCGCGCCAGGCGCCACATCCGCCACACTCACCGGCTCGCCGCGCTGGATCTGCTCCTCGGCCCGGGCCAGCGCTGTGTCGTGCGCGCGGGATGCGGCCATGTCGCCGCCGGCCATCGCCTCGCGCGCTTCGTTGTCGGCGTGCCGGGCGTTGAGCACGAGCGCCGCGTCGGTCACCTCGCGCGGGTAGGCCCCCACCGCCTGCGCCGTGGCCGTGCGCTCGAAGGGCGGCAGCTCGGACATGGCCGCCGCGGTGGCCTGACCACCATCGGCCGCCGGAGCGTCGCCTCGCGCAGTGCTCAGCGGCACATCGCGCAGGCTCTCGAACGCGCGCCGGTTGCGCGCCGCCCGCAGGCCCAGCACGGCGAACGGCGCCGGCACCAGGGCCGACACCGCCAGCCCCACCGGGTCGAGCACGTCCACCTGCTGGGCGCGCTGCGCGTAGCCGGCGCGGTCCAGGATCTCCTTCGTCAGCGCCTGCTGCGCGATGAATCCGCCCGGGCCACCGGCCGCGTACAGCGCCGCGGTCCCGGCAAACGTCTGCCCGGCCGCAGGCAGCGCCGCCAGCGCAAGGCCGGCGCCCTGCACCAGCCCCAGCGCCGCAGCCGTGCGGCTGTCGATGCCCTCGCGCCGCGCCTCGCCGGTCTGCGTGAAGGCCTCCTCCGCGCTCACCGCCAGGATGCCAGGCACGCCACCAGCCACGGCGCCGCCGACGACCTTGGTGACGCTGCGGGCCATGCCGTAGATCACCTGCTCGGCGGTGCTGGCCGCCTCGTCCGGGCGCAGGGATCGGCCGCCGGCCCGGATGGCTTCGATGTCGCGGTCGCGCTGCCGGCGCCGCTCGGCGCCAACCTCGGAAACCATGCGCCCGGCATCTGTGCCCATCAACGGGTTGGGCTCAAGCCCTGAGCCCACCGCGCTGTCACCCTGGGCCAGCACCGCGCCGATGGTGGCGCCGATCTGCGTAAGCCCCTCTCCTGCCCCGCGGAACAGCGCCGTGGCCTCTCCCCACGCGCGCCGCGGCTTCGGAGCCGGCGGAACGTACAGCGGCGCCGCCGCCGCGATGTCCGGGCCGTGCAGGTCGAGCAGGCTCACCGGGTCACCTCGATCACCAGCGGCCGGCGGTCCTTGTTCAGCGCCAGCGAGCCGTTCATGCGCACCGTGTACCGGCCACGGCCTGCGGGCTCCAGCTGCGCACTCGGCAGCTCGGCTAGGAACTCAGGCACGCCGATGGGTCGGGCGCCGGCCAGCAGGATCCAGCCGTCCGCGGCCTGGCGCTCAAGCTCGGCGCGCGGGTAGGCCTCCAGCCGGTCGCGCAGGTCGTACTGCGTCATGCCAGCGGGCACCGGGATCGACTTGCCGTTCCAGCCGATGATCGGCCCGCCCAGCGCAAGCTGCACCGCGCCGTTCACGGACACCGCCCGGCCGGCAGCCTTCTGCCCGAAGTACACCAGCCGCGCCGCCTCGATGGCGTCCTCGCGCAGACGCGCCGGCAGGGCGTCGCCGATGGCCTTGGTCAAGGCCTCCTGCAGCGCCGTCGCCTCGGCGCCCTTGGTCTCCGGCGCCTTGTCCTTCACCGCCTGCTGTCCGCGGCGGATGATCTCGGCCACCGTGCGGCCCTCGGTCGTCTGCGTCGAGCCGGCCACCAGCGCCAGGGCGAGCCCCTTGTCCTTGGCGTCGATCTGCCGGGCGATGGCGGCCATCTGCTCGGCCGGCACCATGCTGCCCAGCGCGCCCACGGTCTGGCCGAAGCCAACCGGGTCCGCCGACGCCAGCATCGTCGCCAGCGCCTCGGCCTCCTCGGGGTACAGCGGGCTCTGCGGCGTGCCAGCCCAGCCGCGCACCATGTCGGCCTGCAGCACGCGGTTGCGCAGCTGGTCGCCCACCGCGGCCATGCCGGCGCCGAAGTTCAGCGGCTGGTCGGCGACGATCACCCCACGCTTGGCCGCCGCGCGCAGGCCGCCCATGCTGGCGATGTCGCGCTCCTGCCCGGCCGCCACCTTGCCCAGCGTCTCGCGCTGCTGCGCCAGCTCTTCGGTGATGCCGCCGCGGGCGATCTGCGCGTTGACGGCATCCAGCGCCTGGCGAACGCCGGCCACCGGCTGCGCTGCCAGCGGGCCGGTCTTGCGCTGCTGCTCCAGCATCTGCCGGAACGCTTGCTGGTACGGCGTGCCGCGCATGGCGTCGAGCCGGCGCTCGGCCTCGCTGGGATCGAGGATGCCCTCCTGCGCCAGCGCCATGCCGCTGCGGAACTCGGCCTCGGCGGTGCGCATGCGGGCAGCCGCTGCTGCCTCAGCCCTGGCGGCCCGGCGCTCAGTCTGGGCGTCGTGCTGGGCGCGGAACAGAGAAACGCGGTCTTGCAGCTCAGCGCGGCGCGTCGGGTCCAGGTCGGGCAGCTTGTCGAGCATCGCCTCGGCGCGCGCCAGCGCCGCGGGATCCGAGCGCCCAAGGGCAACCGCCTCGCGCGCCTGCACGTACTGCGCCGACTCCAACCATTTCTGGCGCGTGGCCTGCAGATCCTTCGGATTCAGGTCCGAGGCCGGGCCCATCGTGTCCAGCAGCGCGTTCATGCGCGCCGTGGCCTTGGCCGGGTCCGTGGCGTACTCGCGCCCCAGCCGCTCCAGTTCCGACCGCATCGTGGCCGTCACGTCCTGGCGGCCCTTGGTCTCCGCGGCCCGGCGCAGCACGTTGCCGATGGTCAGCACGCGCCCGGTGAGTGCCGGCATGGCGATGTCGGCAGCGTGCGGCCGGAAGCCCTCGCGGCCCTTGCCCAGCACCTTCTCGCTGCGCTTGGACCACTCGGCCTCCAGCGCGTCCGGGCCGATCTCGCCGCGCATGATCTGCTCGCGCAGGCTTTCGCCCTCGTCGGCGAGCGAGTCCTCCAGCCGGCGCTGGTTCTCCAAATCGCGCGCCCGGGCTTGGGCCTCGGCCACGGCCTCCTGCCGGCGGCGCTCCTCGTTGGCCGCCTGCTGCTGCTCGGCGAACACCCGGTTCTGGTTGGCCGTGTCCTGCGCCGTGGCGCGCGCGGCGATGTTTCCGCCGACCGTCGTGAACTCGTCGATGGCCTGCGCCGTCGCTGCGTTGGGCGTGGGCAGGCGCACGCCGGGCACGCGGCCCGGCATCGTGCGGCCGGCGTTGGAGCGCGGGATCGTCGCCATCAGCCACCCCTCGGAACAGTGCGCGACTCGACGGGCGCCGGCACGCGGTTGGACGTGAAGCCCGCGCCGTACTGGCCCCAGCCGCCCGCCTGCGCGGCCTGCGCGCCAGAGGACATCAGCGAGGTCATGGCGCGGATGCGGCCTGCCCGGCGAGCGTCGCGACCGGCGCGGCGGCGCCCGCCAGCCTCCAGCTCGGCCGCCCGCTGCTGGCGCTCGCCCGACAGCAGGGCCATGTATTCGTCGGTGGCGTAGTCCTGCACAACCTCGCGCTCCAGATCCAGCGCCGACCACTCGCCCACCTTGACGCCCGACGCAGCGGTGGCCGCGACGACTTCCCCGCGCGCGCGCGCGCCCTCGCGGCGGATGCGCCGGGCCTGGCCATCGGCGTCGCGCCGCGCCATGCGGCCCTCGAACTGCAGCCACTCGGCATCGCCCTGCGCCGCAATGTCTGCGGCCCGGCCCTGCGCGTAGCCGTTGGCCGCCTGCATGGCGCCCATCGCCATCATCATGCCGGGGTTACACATCGCGCGGCGCCTCCCATCGGAACAGCCAGAAGGCCCCGCCAGGGCCCACAGGATCCTCGATCACCTCGAAGCCCAGCCAGCGCACGAACGCGACGGCGCGGTGGTTCGCCGCGTGCACCGCATTGGCCAGCACGCGCCACCGGCCATCCATCCAGCGCGACACAACCTCGACGGCGATCTCGGCCATCGCGCGCTTGCTCACCCGGTCGATGGTGTCGGTGCACAGCAGCCACGGGCTGGCGACGGTCTGGTCATCGGAGCACGGCTCGCACCCGTACAGACTCACCAGTTCGCCGCGCCAGCGCAGCGCGTTGATGTCGGCGCGCAGCATCGAGCCGCGTAGGTCGTCGATGCAGGCGGCCTCGACCTCGCGCCGGTCGGCGGCGCACAGCCTGGCCATCAGCTCGTCGATGTCGGCCTCGGTCGCTTTGTGCGTGGTCATGGTCATGCGTTGCTCGTGTGCGTGCGGACCACGCTCAGGACGTGGAACGGCATGGGGTCGGTCTGCCGCAGCGTGATCGCGTAGTCGCCGCGCTCCCAGCCCTGCATGGTCACGGTGAACTCCTGGGTGGCCAGCTCGGGCGGTCCGTTCAGCACCGCGGCGCCGAACTTGCGCGTCGGGATCGGCTCAAGATCGCCGTGCACGCCCTCCACCACGCCGCCGGCCGACTCGTACAGACGCACGACCATCTTGCCGGTGCGCTGCGGCTGGCCTTGGATCGTCCCCTCCGGCGTGGCGATCTCGGGGCGCAGCAGCGCCGCGTGGCTCGCGAACGGCAGCCCGATCAGCGTGCGCTTGCTGGCGCGCTCGATCGTGATCTGACCGCTGGCCACGGTGCGGCGCAGCAGCTTGGCGCCGTCGCCCACAACGTCCACCTGCTTGCCCTCCAGGTGGCCCAGGCCGGTGAACACGGTCTGACCCGATGCGTTGTCGACGAGCACCCCACAGTCCACTTGGCAGCGGTAGGCTGGCACCGTGCGCACGGTCGGGTGGAACGGCGTGAAGGTGTCGTCCATGCGCTCCAGGTAGCGAACGGTCGAGCCGTTGATCACCCGGCGAACGATCATCCAGAGCTCGTCTCGGTCGGTCGTCGGGATGACCTCGCCCCACTCGCAGAAGCCGCCCACGTCGCAGGGCATCATGGCCACCACTGCCGGCTGCTGGTCGCGGTCGATGGTGCATGCCACAAGCGTGCCGTCCTGCAGGCCCATCCACATGATCGAGTCGGGCTCCTGCTGCCACGTCATCCACTTGACGCCCACGCGGGTCAGGTGCTCGGCCCACTGCGTCAGGTCGGGGCTGCTGTACTCGTCGAAGTCGTAGCGGTAGCCCAGGCTGCGCACCTTGCGGCCGGCGCGCTGCACGAACACCACTTCGCTCTTGAGCGTCACCGGGCGCACTGCCGCGCTGCCGTGGTTGCTCTCCGGCACCACACGCACGTTGCTGGGCGTCAGGCCCTTCTCGACGCCGTTGCGCATGCTGTACTCGGCCGACTCGGTGAGCACCATCAGATCGCGCGACGAGGACACGTAGGCGATGGGCGAGGACTCGTCGCTGTCGATGGTGAACGCGAAGGCGTCGCTGTCGTTTGTCCACAGCTCGAAGTCCAGCGGCTCGCCGATGCGAGAGCCCCAGATCGTGCGCGGGTACAGGCTCGTGCCTGCGCAGATCAGCCGCTGCTGGTGAATCGTGCCGGTGCGCGGCCACTTGTTGCCGTACCAGGCCGGGGCCTCCAGCGACCACGACAGCGCAGGCGCTGCCGTCGTGAACGCCAGCTCGCGCTGCACGACCGCGGTGACGGTCAGCGTGTCGGTGTAGACCGTGATCTTCGCCAGCCCGCCGTTGACGCGCACCATCTTGCCAACGTCCTCGGCACGCCAGCCGGCTGCGCTCAGCATGAGCGTGATGGACGTGCCGACCGGCCCGGTGCCGGAGGGCGTCAGCGTGGTCTGCGGGGAGCCGCCGAGAACCCAGCTGCTCAGCGAAACACCGGCGAACGCGCGCGTGATCTCGATGGTGGCAAGCGTGGGGCCCCCGCTCACCGACGTGATGACGGCAATGCCAGCGCCTGCCGTGACTGGCCGGCCGACATCAGCCGCCAGGAAGATGTTGGCCGACGTGCTCAGCGTGCGCCCAGTGCCGACCGTCGTGGCCGACAGCGTGCCAAACGGGGTGTTGTCCGTGCCGCGCTCGACGAACGGCACCTGAGTGAACGGGGCCGGCGACAGCGCCCACGAGCCATCGGACAGACGCTGCAGCCGCTGCACCGGCCACAGCGGGTGGAACAGCCACATGGTCGAGTCGGACTGCGCCCAGTCCAGCTCGGTCAGTTGCGTGTCCGAGTACGGGGCCGCCAGCGATGCGACGACCACCGTGCCGGAGGGGTCCAAGATGCGGCAGGTAAGGTTCGCGAACTCCACGAGCCACGCCAGCCGGCCAGTCTTGAACGGCACGATGCGGCTGCGGTCTGCCGTCGCCGACAGCGCGGTCGTGTGGTACATGGTGCCGCTGCGTCGCTTCACGCCGCCCAGCGGCTCGACGACCATGTTCAGCGCCGACCCCAGGCTCTGCTGGTAGCGCGCCAGGTCGCTGCGGCCGAGCGCCTTGGGCGACGCGACGCCACCGACAAACGAGTTCTGGATCAGGACGCCGCGCGGCATGTCAGGCCCCGCCGCGGTAGCGGCTGGCGCCGCTCGAGCTGAAACGCGCAGCCAGCAGCGGCGAGTCGTCCAGCGCGTCGCCGGTGTCCTCCTGGCCGTCCACCGCGCGCGCCTCGCGCAGCACCTCGCGCAGCACCTGCTCGATCTGAGCCTCCAGGCTGGTGCTCTGCGTCGTGCTGTACGCGAACGCGGCGCGCATCACCCGGGTCATCGCGTGCACCAGCAGCGCGTCCCAGGTCTGCGTCACCTCGTTGCGCCAGATGTAGCGCAACAGCAGGCGGTTGCCGTTCATCAGCAGCTTGCCCGACTCGATTTTGTAGTCGGGGCGCTCGCCGCGCTCGCCCACCTGCAGCGCGCGCAGGTAGTCGCCCGGCAGCGTGAACTGGTGCGTGTAGTCGAACGCCGGCGCAGTCGCGTCAGGGCCCAGGTCGATGCGCTTCGTGGCGCAGTTCCACGGGTGCCGCCGCAGCACCGCGTCGCGCAGGTGCGGCCACAGGTTGGAGGCCAGGCGCGCGCGGTTGGTGCCCTCGTCGAACGACGCGATGGGCGAGTCGCCCAGCATCAGCAGGGCGTTGCTGCAGATCGACACCGGCGTCGCAGTCATGGGGCGGCCTCATGAAAGAGAGGGGGCACGCGGCCCCCTCTGAAAGAGCCGCGGCAACAGCGGCATGAGCACCAAGGGAATCAGGCGTCCGGGCCCACCCAGTGGATCTCGAACTCGGCCTGGATGTCGTCGGTCGGGTTGGCGCCGGCCAGCGTGGCGTAGACCTCGACGTCGGACGTGACGAGGTAGCCGTTGGCCTGGTTCAGCAGGGCGCCGCCCTCGATCAGCTTGTTGCCGGCCGCGGCCACGTTCAGCGCGGCGGCCAGGCCGTCCGCGTCGATCACGGCGCCGGTGCCGTCCGCGCTCCACGCGCGCACGCCGACGTCCATCGTCACCGACGTGCCGAACGCGCCGTGGTACACCTTGCCGGTGCGCAGGATGCGCGAGCCGGCCGGGATGCGGATGCCGGTCGAGAACGTGTCGTTCTGCGCCCAGGCGGCCGCGGTCGGCGTGGTCGCCACGTCCACGCGCACCTTGCCGGTGTCGGACGGATGAACCTTGATGCGGTTGGCCAGGTTGGTCTTCTGGCGGCTGTTGAATTCGGGCATGGTCTTGCTCCTTCAGGTGATCGGCCGCGTCAGAAGCCGGTGTTGGTGGCGTAGTCGATCTGCACGACCTTCAGCTCGTTCTCGCGCACGGCGCCGAGCGAAGTCCAGGCGTAAGCCTCGACCGGGTGGCCGCGCTTCGTCTTGTTCTCCGACACGTCGGTCTTCATGTCGATGCCCATGCCGAAGTGCACCGCGGACTTTGCCCACGCCACCGTGCGCGCGGTGTTGGCGGCCGGAACGCGCAGGCGCTGGTACGGGATCCAGGTGAAGCCCATCCAGTTCTTGGCGACCTCGCCGGCCTGCAGCATCTTCACGGCCATGAAGTCCGCGCTGGTCAGCGTGGTGTCGGCCATGATCTGGCGCGCGGCCACGGCGTCGTAGGCGATGAACAGCTCCTCGTCCTGGTCGACCTCGTTGGCCAGGAACAGGTGCTTGGCCTGGATGATCTTGGCCTTCGTCAGCGCGGTGCCGCCGGCTGCGATCTGCTGGCCCGCGGGCAGCGTCGAGCTGGTGATGGCGCCGGCATCGGCCACACGGGTCGAAGCCGCGTCCAGCAGCGCGTTGTAGATCGTCAGATCCTTCAGGCGGTTCATGGCCGCCACGAGCAGGTCGACGTACTTGTAGGTCGGGTCCGCCGTGAGCTTGGGCAGGTCGAACGAGTCGACCACGATAGGGCCGGCGTCGTGGTCGAACATGTTGGCGATGCGCGTCTCGTGCGCGACTTCCTGCGCCACCTTGTCCTGGTAGCGGCTGGTCACTTGACGGGTCTCGACGAGGCCGATCTTGTTGACCGTGAAGGACGAGCCGACGATCATGCCGCGGTCCTCGACGCAGCCGCTGAAACGCGACTCCTTCTGCTGGACGGCGTGGACGAACGTGTCGTGGAACTGCTGGCGAAATGCGGTGGTGATGGTCGCGGAGGTGGACATGATCCGTTCCTTTGAACTTGGGTCGTGTCGCCTGGCGCGGGTGTCCCATCAGGGGCCGCTTGTGCAGTCGGTCAGCGCGGCGAGTTGGCTGTCGGCTGGGCTCTGATCCCGGTCTCCGGCTGCCATGCCGGGCGGGGCGCTCGCACTGTCGCTCCACCCGCTGCGCGAAATCTCGCCGCCGTTACGTCGGGTGCCGCTTGTCGTAGTGCGCGCGCGCCTTGGCCACGATCTGGGCGTGCTCCGGGTGCTTGCGGTCCATGTAGCCGGGATGGCGCAGCAGCGAGTCGATGGCCTCGACCTCGACCTGCGTGACCTGCTGCGGCTGGCGGTCCTCGCCCAGCTTGGAGCCGATGCGCGCCATGACCTGAATCCAGTCCGGGTCGTTGCCGAACTTGGCGTCCAGCCGCTCGAATGCCTCGTCGCTGCCGGCGTAGGTGCGCGCTGCGCGGTAGCTGTGGCCCAGCGCCTGGCGGAACGATGCCTCGTCCGGGTAGACCTTGCGCAGCTCGGCCTCGGCCACAGCCGGGTCGCGCGCCATGGCCTGCCGGTTCTGCTCGAACTCCAGCACGTAGGAGAGCTGCTTGTTCGTCAGCCCGCGGGCGTGCGCACCCTTCAGGAAGCCCTGATACATCGGGTCCGACTTCAGCGTGGTCAGCACGTCCTCGGGCACCTCGGGCGCGTACTCGTCGGCGGTCTTGGGCGGCGCGTCGCCAGAACCCAGCCGGCGCTCCAGGTGCCGGTAGCCCTCGGCCATCTTCAGCGCCGAGGCCTCGTGGTTCACCGTGCCGTCGGCGTTCTTGACCAAGTACTTGTCCGGGATCGTGACCGGGCCAGCGTCGGCTGCGGGCGCAGGAGCCGGCGCGGCAGCAGGCGCAGCGGCCTCGGCGCCCTTGGACATGAGCGAGCCGGCCGGCGCGGGGGCCGGGGCAGCAGCAGGCGCGGGAGCGGCGGCAGGGGCCGCGGTTTCGGCGGGGGCTTCGAGCGTTTCGGTGGTCATGCGGTCTTCCTTGGTTGCGGCGGCGGTTCCGCCTTGAGAATCTGCGCGTGGATGTGCTCGATCACCTCGCGCTGCCCGATGCGCCGCGCGCGCCCGCCATCGGTGTCAGCCCACAGGGAGCCGCCGAACAGGCGGCCCAGCTCGTCCAGCACGGCCTGGCCTTCCTTGCTGTAGCAGAACGTCGCCGCGAAGTCGCGCGGGGTGGCCCGCGGGGTGGATGGCGTTGGCGATTCCATGAACGTCACAACAACACGATCAGTTCGCCATTCGCCCGCAGCCCGTAACGCGGCACCCGCGGCCCGGCCGTCTGTGCCACGATGATCGGCACGCCGTCGATCGAGCCGCTGGGAAGAATGGCGTCGAAGGTCAGAGTGCCAGTCAGCCCGTCGCCGAAGTTCACCGTATAGGTTCCGACGCCGTAGCTCACGCCGTTCCTGAACGCCTCGTAGGTGCCGACGTAGGTGCCCGCCGGGCCGGCGTCGGTGGTGGCGCTGCTGTCCTCGTTGACGAACAAGGACTCAAGCCCCGCCGGCACCGTCAGGATGACGATGCGGAACTCGTCGTCGGCCTCGGCCGGCAGCGAGATGCCTGCGTACAGGAAGCCGGGGCCGTGCTGCCCGGTCGGCGGCACGTCAGCGCCGCGCACGCCCAGGCCGCGGTCGCCGGAGTGGTGGAAGCCCGGCACGAAGGGCGTGTCGGATCGGTGCGTGCGGCTCATTGCACCGTGTACCGCTCAAGCCCCAGGCGCCCGTCCGCCTCGCGCGTCACGACCAGCACGCTCGTGCCCACGCTCGGCAGCCCCGCTCCGGTGTAGTTGATCCGCCCGCTGCCGTCCTGCGACAGCGAAGTCGCGCCGGCCAGGCGCGTCAGGTTGGCATCGTCGGAGAGCACTGCCAACGCGACGCCGGAAATCCCCGTCGGCCGCGAGCCCGTGTTGCGCGAGAACGGCAGCGTGGTCACCGACCCGGGCGCGATGCCGAGCGTGCCCGTAGGCGCAATCGCGTCGAGCGTGAGGCTGCCCGTAAGACCGGACGGGTTGAGGCCGAGTTCGCCGCCGGGCGCGATGTTGTCCAGCGTAATGCTGCCGGTCAAATCGGAGACGCTGCTTAGGTTCCCGCCCTCCCAGTCGTCGCAGGTGAACGAAGCTGTTGTCGCAAACCCCGGGGCGCCCGTCGTAATGCTGCTGTCGGTTTGCGTGAATGACCCACCAAGCGCCGAGCCGTTCTTTAGCACGCGGATGGTGGTGCCCTCCGCTTCCAGCTCAATGGTGTCGTTGTTCGCCCACGTGACCGACGCACTGTGCAGGTTCGTGCGCGTGCCGCTAACCCACTTGTTCAGCTCGGTTGTGCCCGCCTGAAAAACGACTGCCTCGTAATAGGTGCGGCTCGAATCACTGCCAGACGCCCGAACAACCACGCCCGCTCGAATGGTCGAGCCGAGAGACGCCGCCGCGTTTGTGAGCTTTAGGACTGAATACTGGTCGTTTGTGAAAGAGCCGGCGCCAACCCAGCGCACGGCGCTTATCTGGTTGGTCGGCTGCGTGGCAAATGAGCCCGTAACCTGCGTGCTGCCCGTCGTGACTACGTTACCCGCAAGCGCGGCGTTTAGCTGCGACCAGTTTGACCCCAGGCTCGCCCGGTTAAAGTCGTCGGTGGCGACTGATGTGCGAGCCATAGGTCAAATCTTGTAGAAGTAGGTTGGGCCGCTGGTCGCGTTGAACACCAAGAAGCCGCCCAGGCCCGGCGAATAGGCGAAGCGGCCATACGTTCCGAGCGCGGTGCGCGCGTCCGGGGTCACCGTGTTGCCACCATCCACCGGCAGCGTGTCGATGACCCATGTATTCGTCCGCGGGTTCGCGCCCGGCGTTAGGCGTGTAATCTGCGTGGTGTTGGTCGAGTTGTTCCACGTGCAGAACGCGCCCAGCGATGGCACCCAGCGCAACGCGCAGCGCCCCGCGGTATGCGCCTCGATGGCCCCGCTACCGCTGAACGTCGGCGTGTGCCGCGTCCCCGTGGCGCAGTCGAAAACCTCCCAGCTACTGGTGGTCTTTGCGTCGTTACTGGTGCCGATGAGCAACACGTCCGCCCCCGGCATGTACCCGACACTCGTATAAAGGCTGCGCACTGCGGCGGTGCCGACCGCGGTGTAGGCGCCCGTATGCGCGCCACCGCTGCCAGGGATGCTGTACCTGTGAACCTCCTCGGTTCCGCCCGGGACGATCCAGATCGCGTGCCGCGTTGGGTCATAGCAGGCACTGAGGCCGTCGGTGTTGTTGAGCGCGTAGGTGGTGGGCTCGCTGGTGTAGCTCGCCTCTCCGTTGGCACCCAGAAAGACAGCCCAGCGCTTGCCGTTGCCTGCGGTCCACGAGGCATTTCCGTGGGCCATCAACACTGCGCCGACACCCGGCACGTAAACCCACTTGTTGTAGGTGTGGGTGGCGCGCGGTCGGCCGTCGCTGTAGACGCCGGAGGCCTCCTGGCCGTCGTTGGTGGTTAGCAGGTTGCCTACAGCTCCGGAAGGCGGACGCACCATCCGCCACGCAGGCGCTGGGGCGTTGAACATGCACGCATAAACCTCGTTTCCGGCGTAGTCCTGGTGCCCCCCACCGAGGCCGAGCCACATCGTGTCGCTGGCTTCATCGTAGGCCGCGCCGCACCACGCATAAACCACTGCAGCCTGCCGCCCCGTGTTGACGGCCCACTCGGGCGTCAGCGGATGGTTAGGGTTGTGCGCCGCAGACTTGATCGGGTCAACGTCGAACAGCGTCGCGGCTACTGGCACCTGCGCCCAGCGGCCGGAAGTTGGAACCCATGACAACCCCGCCGCCCCGCCACCCGTTGGCGTCAGATCGTCCAGCAGTATGCTGCCCGACACGGCGGCAGCGTTGCTCGACAACAGACCAGCAGGCGCCAGATCGTCGAGCGTGATGCCGCCAGCCAGCCCAGCATCGAACAGGCCGGCGCGCAGCGCGCCACCGGCCGGCACGCTGTAGCTGATCGGCCCTGCGGTCGCCATGTGGCGAGCCCTCGCGTCAGGCGTTGCCGGCGGTGAACACCAGGCTCGTCAGCGTGACGTTCTGACCCGTTGCCACCGTGCCGGTGAACTGCCAGTTGCCGGCGCCGGCGCCGATGTCCACGCGCGCCACCACGGCGTCGGCGCTGGTCGTGATGTCGACGAACGTCGGCGTGCCGTTGACGTGCGAGCCGTTGCTCTGCGTGGCGCCGGCTTCATCCCAGTCGAGCGCGCCCGATGACGCGGTGCCGATGGTCGAGCCGAACGTCAAAGTGGCCAGCAGCGTGTTGCCGCCGCTGACGGCGCCGACGCCGGAAGGGCGGGTGCCGTTGTAGAGCTTGAGCTTCGCGCCCGAGCCGGCGTCGGTGATGATGGCTTGCACGATGCCCGTGCGCGCCGAGGTGCGGAGATTCAGGGCCATGCGTCAGCCTCCGATGAGTCGTTTCAGGAACCCGGCGGGCTTGGCCGCCGGCTCGGGTTGCGGTTCAGGCGCGGCCGGCGCGTGCAGCGCGATGGCCTTGGCCATGCAGACCGTGCAGATCACGGCGCCGCCGATCTCCACGCGCGGGTGGGTGTGCGAGCCGCACTCCTGGCAGGCGGCCGAGGTTGCCCAGCCGTCGCCGCCGTAGGCGCGCGTCACGTCGTCGTTCGTGGCCGTGGCCGGGTCCAGCTCGCGGAAGGCGTAGACCCGCGCGATGTCGCGCTCGTTGCCTGGGTACTTGAAAGCAGCCCAGTGCGCGATGGTCTTGGCGCGCAACTCGGCGTTGTCGTCGCACTTCTGCATGGTCATGTCCCCAGGAGCTGCGCCGCGTCGATGCGGCCTAGCGGATCAAAAGACACCTCGCGCACAAGGCCGTCGGACGACTGGATCGTCATGCCCTGCGATGTGTATGTCACGCTGAAGGTCACGCCGTCAACCGTCCACTCGACGGCTCGGCCGGCAACGTCATACACAACGCCGCCTAGTTGGCCTGGGTATGCCTCCGCTTCGGCAACGTAGGTGCTTGGCGACAGCACGCGGTAGCGGACAGCTCCGACCACATACGTCGATGCGGAGTCAAGGTGCCCGGCGTCAGCAAGCGTCCGCAGATCGTCGACGCTGTTCAGCGTCATCGATCGGTCGATGGTCGATTGCAGACTGACAATCCACGGCGGCAGGTCGCTGATCGGCATGCGATCCCCTTACACCGCGGCGGCCTGCTTCATCGCAGCGTCCGCGGCCATCGTGGTCATCTGTTGCGCCTGCGCGGCCTGGGCCTGCGCCTGCGCGGCTTCGTCCTTGCGCTCGCGGTACGCGATCAGCGCGTCGTCGGTGCGCAGCACCTTGGCCGATGCGCCGAGCCCCGCCTGCGCCTCGCGCATGGCCTCCTCGGCGTCCACCATGTCCATGACCTCGGGCTTGCCGGCCTGCGCCAGCATCGCGGCCAGGGCCACCAGGCGCTCGTTCGCGGCCACGCCGTCAAGCTTCTGCGCCCGGGCCAGCGGCGACTGGTAGCGCACGCGAAACGGCACGTCGCCCAGGCTCTCGGGCGCGTCGTCGATCTCCACCGGCCCAGGCCTGCCGCCCAGCTCGGGGCGACCGCGGCGGTACAGCAGGCCGAACACGCGCTCGACCAGCGGCGTCAGGAACTCGGACTGGAAGCGGCCAAACAGCGGGCCCAGCAGTTGCCGGATCAGCGCCACCCGCACGTGCACCTCGGTCGCGGTCATGGCCGGGCCGTCCTGCGGCTGCATCTGGTCGGCCAACAGCAGCCGGCGGATCTCGGCCTGCATCTGGCGCACGGTCTCCAGGATCACCGGGAAGTCGGTGCCGGTCGGCAGCTCGCGCAGGCTGTCGATGCTGTTGGCCACGATGACGTTGCCGCCCGTCACGCGGAAGCCGGCGGGGTTGAACACGCCGTCATCGACGCCGACGTACACCCCGGCCGCGTTGCGCGCCAGGCTGATCTTGTGCAGGCGCAGCAGCTCGTTGAGTTCGCGGATCGTCGGCAGCGCATTGGCCACCGGGCCCGTGGCGTAGACGCTGGCCGGCAGCCGCATCCACCGCGGCACGACGCACGGATGCTCGTGGTAGCCGCGCTCACGGATCACGCGCTTCTGAGAGCACTCGATGTGCATGCTCGCGATCGGCAGGGCCTGGCTGTTGAGCGAGCCCGGCACGTAGTTCGACCGCGGCCCGATGCACCACAGAAACCGATGCTTGCGGGTCGGGTGCTCGGCGGCGTCCTTGCGCACTGCGTCCGACACCTCATTGCCGTACTCGGCCACAGCCTGCTCGGCCGTCAGCTCGAACTCGCGCATGATGATGTCGGCCCGGCCGCCGGCCTTGCTTTCGGCCAGGTAGCACTGCGACGCCGGCCACAGGTGGAACGTGATCGAGCCGTCAGCAGGATCCTCGTCCACGTACATGACGAACCAGCCCACGCACACGCCGACGAGCTGCGCCTCGAAGCCTGCCGCGTCGAAGTTCCCGCCGTGCACCGCTTCCCACACGCGCTCGGATGCGTGGTCGAGCCAGCGCCGCTCCTCGTCGCTCTCGTCGCCGACATCCATGCCCAGCCACAGGCTGTTCGCGGGGGTCATGCCGCCGACGACGGAACTGGTCAACAGCCGGGCGGCGTCGCTGCCCGTCGAGTCCAGCATCTCGGCCTTCTTGTTCTGGACCGTGCTGGCGTCCTCGACGGTGTTGCCGTTGAAGCCTTCGCCCAGCTCGGGGAACGTCAGGTCGCAGCAGTTGCGCCACACGTGCTCGTGGCGCATGCGGTCGGCCTTGCTGGCAGCGTGCCGGCGCAGCCAGTAGTCGGCCGCGTTCGTGCTCACGGTCAGCCCCCGGTGATGGTAGGGGCGCCGCCCTGCGACAGCATCGACGCGCGCCGGCCCGACCGGCTGGCGGTCATGGCCGTGTCGGTCAGCGTGCTGGTGGCGTAGGGCGTCGGCTCCTGCGTCGTGGCGCCGCTGGACAGCAGGGACTGGCGCTGCCGGCGGCGCTGCGTCTGCTGGATCTCGGCCTGGGCGCGCTGGGCGGCCCTGGCCTCGGCCTGCTCGCGGTCGGACTCCATTGCGGCCGCCATCTCACGCTGCTGCGTGCGGCCCTGGCTCGCGGTCTTGCGCGACTGCTCGGCCGAGTGCACCGTGGCACCAGCCATCGCAGCGTAGGCCATCCACACGTAGCACACGGCGCCGGCCTCAGTCGATGCCCAGCTTGCGCTTGGCGTCGGCCACGGCGCGCTGGTTGCGCAGGTGCTCCTCGTCGGGAACAACCCAGCCCTGGCGCGTCAGCACGGGGGCGGTAATGGTCTTCGCATCCACGTCCGCCGCGTTCAGCGTTGGCTCGTTCGGGTCCGCGGCGGCCGGCTCTGCGGCCTGCGGCTGCGCGAACGCGCCAGGGGTGCGGGTCTGTCGGGTGGCCATCGGTGCGCGCTCCTTTGCGGGGCGCACTGTCAGGCCCGAGGGGGCGCGAAATCTCGCCGCTACGCCGTCTCGCGCAGCACCCTCGCCACCGACTCCGGCACTCGCCTGGTCGGCGCGTCGGTCCACGGCACGCCCAGGGTGTCGGCCCACAGCTGCAGCAGCGCGGCGCCCGTCCAGAACGCCGGCTCGATGCAGCGGTCGGCATCGCACCAGTCGCGCAGCACGCTCTCGGAGCAGTCAACAGCGGCTGCGATGTCGCGCAGCGTCTTGCCGGAGGTGCGCAGGTTGGCGATCACGCGCGTCCAGTCGATGCGCTGCGTGCGGCTGATGCGGATCATCACGGCATGGCCCTCCAGGTGATGCGCACGCCCCACGGCCCGCGCTGCTGCTCGTACTCGTAGCGCACGACGGCGCGCACCGGGTCAGCGTCACCACCAGCGGCGGCGTGGGCTTGGCGCACGCGCGCAGGGCCCAGCCAACGTCCGCCCGCTCGTGCCGCACGCGCCGTGCTCGCTTGGCCCAGTGCTCGCGCACGTTGAGGCCGGGCACGGTGCGGATCGGGACGTGTATCATGGGCAAAAGCGCGCGCGCGTCTCGGGGTAGCTCATTCGGTGAGCCACCCCCTCAAACCCTCTCGGCCCTGTTCGCCTGCCACCAGAGGCCGAACGCATGCCGCAGCGCTTCGGCGACGGCTGGTCCTTCACCGCGCCCGACCGCCTCGATGTACGCGCGACGTGCGGCGGTGCCTGGCGTGCCCTTGAGCCGGTCCATGTGCGGCGCGATCTGCTGCTGGTAGTGCTCGACGAGGCAGTCGAGGCGGTGGCGGAACACCACCAGATGCTCGACGGCCTTTTCCTTCCTAAGCTCAGGCGTAAGTTCCACGGAAGAAGCCTCTAGGTTACAAAGGTCAATGAAGGGTTCCGGGTGAAGGGACGCCCTAGCCCGTGTAACAACACAGGTTCAGGCGCCCTTGCAGTCGGCCGTATGAATGGGACACGCTGCTCGGCCCGTGGCTGGTGCGCCTTTGGGCTGGATCATGCTTCCCCATGCACCTGGGTCTAGCTCGCGCCATGATCTGCCGCGCGCTCGTGGTCTGAGCTTCCGAGTACCACTCTCACGCAGAGCCCTCGTAGTCCACCGCTGTCAACGGCTCACCCCCGGCACCTGCGCCAGTCGGCTCCGGCGAGCATTCTGCGTTGCTCACTAGCCCAGCGAAACGTCGGCGCTGGGTCCGGATGCGGCCAAAGAAAAAGCGCTTTCAACTGCCCCCCGGTAGCGACCCCCGGGGAACCAGAGGCGAGAGGCATGTGAAAGCGCTTCAAACTTCGGTCGCTACACCGACGGCGGGAGTGTAGCGCTACGGCTGGCGGTTGTCTACTACTTCTGTTTGCTTACCCTAACGGCCACCCGATGAACACACCCCACGGCCCGCGCACCTGCTCATACGCATAGCGCACCCGCGTCCGGTCGCGGTCATCGACTCCAAGCCACTCGGCAACGGCATCGCGCACACCCTTGAGAGCACCGGCAAGGTTGTCATCGTCCAGCCCGTTTGATGGCGCCGAACGGGTCAGCGTCACGACAACAGGGATTGCAGGCTTGATGCAGCCCCGCAGCACGTAGCCCGTAGCCTCACGCTCGGACTTGACTCGCTTTGACCTGACGGCCCAGTGTTCGCGGACGTTCATGCCCGGCGCTGTGCGGATCGGCACGAACGCGACATGCTCCGGTGTGGCGTCAACCCTTGCTGCTCGGCGCATACGCGAAGCATCGTTGCAGCAAAGACGCCAGCCCCGGACCTACCGTCGCCGTCAGCAGCCCAGCCGCGCGCCACTGCCGGCAGCTAGTGCCGGTGTAGTGGCGGCAGTCGATGCAGCGCACGCGGTCGTCGTCGGTCATGCGACGACGTTTTCAACATAGTGCCGAGCCAACTGCTCGCACAAATCGCGCAGCGCTTCAACTTCGGTCGGCCCGCGCCCGGTCGGGCCGTTCGCTTCTTCGTCGCCTTCGATGTAGGCCACCCAATCCCATTTGGTAGTCGGGACGGGCGGACGGACGTATTGAGTAACTATGGTGCTGTTCACTGCTTCAACGCCTTCAGTTCGTCGGCCAGCGTCACGGCTTCGCCGCGCTCCATCATGTCGCGCAGCTTCACGCTGGCGGCGTACCACTTGGGCGGGCACAGGTTCACCATGAAGTGCGCGTCGGTCAGCGGGCACACGGTATGCCACGCGGCGCGGTCGTTGCTGTCCTCTTCGTACTCCTGCACCAGCAGGCCCGGCCGCTCGTCGTCGGGGTCCATGCAGCTAACCACCGTGCTGCGCACCAGCCGCAGTGAGCCCAGCGCCGGGCCTTCAATCAGCGATTCACCAGCGAACATTGTTTGCTCCGAGCGGCACCGTGCCGCAGTGGTTGAATCCTACGCACCCCGCCCCGACCGCGCCAATTGATTATTTCTATGCCGCGCCACGGTCGATAGCTCGATTGCTTGCCTCCGTCGAACGCCATACATCAATTGCAGCCTGCGCAGCTACTAGGCGCCATCGCAGCGTCTCCTCTTGCTCCGTCGCGGCGCGTAGCCCTTCGAGGTGCGTGACGTAGCGCTGATCGGCGTAAGCTTCGCGCTCTTGGGCCACGGCTGGGAGTGCGCCGTGCTCGCGCATGATGGTCGCTTTGAGGGTCTTGCGGTACTCCTCAAGATAGACCCGTTCTGCCTTGGCCTGGGCGTACAGCGGGGCCACTCGCCAAAGCGTGTCTAGGGCGCCGCGTGGATCAATGTCAGCCATTGCGATTCGGCCACGTCACAGCTTCGCCCATGATCGCGCGGGCCAGGAATTCGCCGTCAAAACTGCGCAGCTTGCGACACAGCGCAGCGCACCGCTCACGCTCTGCATCCCGCTCGGCCTTAACGTCACGCAGACTTATGCCGAGATGGTCGCATCGAGCATTGACGGCGGCGATAACGGCCTACTGGCGCTCAATCTACCGCGCGGCATCATGAGCAGCATCAACCAGCCACGTAAGCGCATCCATCGCATGACGGCTGATGCTCCATTGATAGGCCATGACGGCATCAACTGCTGCCTAGAGATC
>DHLY01000066.1:26255-30142 GCA_002405525.1 Proteobacteria bacterium UBA4656 | reverse complement strand
CTCCAGGACAGGCGCCACGAGTGCGTGTGGGTGTTTGGGCCGCCGGGGCCGGATCTCATCCAGGCGCGGTGCCATCCAGCGCACCACCACGACGCCGAATACGTGTCCGAGAGCCGAGGCTGATCGTCGCAGAATCCTCAGGTTTGACCGGGGGCGTCCATACGTGTCGCTGGACAGCCTCCGTTTTGTTTGAGACCAAATCAGAGGATGACTGCGGACGGCCCGCATAGCATCTACACCGGCTCCTACCTCGTCCGCGCCGGTGCCGTGCCACGGCATGGTTCGATGCGGGCCATCCGCGGGCAATCCCGGCGCGCGCCTTGACCCCGCCCCCGCCGGCCCCCGACCATCGCGGGGCGCATGGACATCCTCCAGCTCATCATCCTCGCCCTGATCCAGGCGCTCACCGAGTTCCTGCCGATCTCCTCGTCGGGCCACCTCGCGCTGGCGGGGTTCTTCCTCGGCTGGGACTACCAGGGCCTGGTGGTGGACCTGGCGCTGCACTGCGGCACCTTCATCGCGGTGGCGACCTATTTCCGCGACGAGCTGATCAAGATCGCGCGCGAATGCCTTCGCATCCGGCCCGGCATCGCGCTCAACCCGGACCAGCGGCTCGGCGTCGGCATCGTGATCGCCACCGTCCCCGCGGGCATCGTGGGCCTCGCGCTCGGCGACGCGGGTGCGACCGCGCTGCGCCACCCGCTGCTGATCGCCATCAACCTCGCGGTGTTCGGCCTCGTGCTGTGGTGGGCCGATGCGCGGCGCCGCGGCGCGCGATCCGAGTACGACATCACCCTGCCGCAGGCGCTGTTCATCGGCTGCATGCAGGCGCTGGCCCTGGTGCCTGGCGTGTCGCGCTCGGGCATCACCATGACCGCCGCGCTGTTCATGGGCCTCAACCGCACGGCCGCGGCACGCATGTCCTTCCTGGTCTCGGTGCCGGTCACCGCGCTCGCCTCCGCGCACGGCGCGATGGAAGTCATCACCGGCGCCAGCGACGTGCCGCTGGACACCTTCCTCACCGGCGCGGTGCTGTCCGCGGTGTTCGCCTTCGTGGTGATCCACTTCTTCCTGCGCCACATCGGGCGCATCGGGGCCGCGCCCTTCGCGATCTACCGCCTGCTGTTCGCGGGCGCGATCGTGGCGCTGTACTTCGGCCGCGGCTGAGTACGCGCGAGCGGACAACGCGCACTGCGACACCGCTTGAAGGCGTCATGTACCGCGCCGACACGGACGGAAACATCGCGTCAACTGCGCGACTGTGACAGCGATCACATCGAGCGATTGCCATGTCACGAAGGCGCGCTCCGCGCGATTGACAGGTCATGAAGCAGCCATTAGCGTCCGCTCGCCGTGATCGGCAAACGACCCGAGGGCGTCGCGGAACATCCGTTCCCGACGAGTGGTCTGCCGACGCGCGGCAGCGTCATTGCAGTACGCAGTCCGGGGTGGCAGGGGACGCCGGAATGGACACCACACCCTTTCATGGAGATTGACCAGATGATTCGTTGCACGTTGCGCGCCGCCATGGCTTTTTTCATCCTTTCGGCGTGCTCAAACTACGCCCAAGCTCAATGCACCCAGGTTGCTGGCGGATCTGGTGGGATCCTTGCCGCCGCGGCATCAGCTTCTGGCGCCGAGGTCGACGCCGGTACTCATTCATACGGTGCGCCCAACGTAGGAAGCTACATCACCTACGATGGCATGACCTGGTATCTGACTGCGTCATGGTTCGAGGCATCTCCCTCGCAGGGATGGGATGAGGATTCTGTTGCAGCCGCTTACATCGAACCGGGAGTTGGCGGGGGCGGAGGGCCCGGCGGCGGCTACGTCAATAGCGGTGGCTGCACGACCTTGCCGGAGGTTGTGACGACCGGCACCACCTACGGCAGCGGTGGTGGCCTTCTGGGATTCACGGGCCGCATGGCCCTCGGTGCGCCTGGAAGCGGTCGTTCTCAACTCTGGGTCAGTTATCGATCCGTACAGGCCAGCGCGTCTGTGACCTGCGCATCGGACCTTGTTGATCAGGAAGGTGCGGCAGTCGAAGCGATTCGTCCGCTCGGCGTTCTGTCGAGAGGGACGATCATTCGAGTCGACTATGCCCCGGGGAACTCCAGGCTTTGGACCATTACCCAGCCTTACTTTACGAATCGCGGCTTGGTTCCCGCATCCGATTGCCGCAGCTGACGATATCTATCGAGAGCGGGCTCGACCTCGAGCCCGCTCTACCGCCTGAGAATCGGTAGGACGAGGATGCAGCACAACCCGCGCACGCTTCGGATGGTCGTTGGATGCTTGGCGCTGTTGCTAGCGACGGCGCTGGTGCTGGCATTGATCAGGCCTTCCAGCGCTGACCCGAATCTGCTGGCTGACAACGCGAGAGGCGGCACTCCGAACCGCGTGATCGACGGCGTCGATGATCACGACGAAGGCTCTTCGGTTTCGGCAGCTTCCGATCGGAGAATGGACAGTCCAGAAGGAAATTTCGCTTCGGCTGGGACTGTCGCACCGGGAGCGGAAACCCTCGACGAGGTCGTCGACATGGCGCTTCGAGCGCGCGCAGGTGACTTCAGTTCGTTTCAGCGATTGCAGCAGCTTCTGAGCTTCTGCCGACATATGGCTGCTTATTCACGACGAGATGTCCCCTCCGATGAAGTCAGCTCTGGTGCTGAAGTCCGCCAAGAAGATAGGGAAGCGTCGAGTGCCTATGTGCTCGCTCGTGCCAAGGCTCTTTGTCCCGACACCCTGCCACCAGACTTGGCTGATGAAAACCAGTATTGGTCGATGTGGGAAGAACTGCTGGATCGATCTCTATCCGACGAGTTGCTTACGATTGAGGCATTGTCGGCGATTGATACTCACGGGTCCCAAGCTGAAGCGAAAACGGCCCTAGCGCGACTGGAGCGGATCGCACGTGAAACAACATCGCCCGAGCTCCTGTGGCTCGCTGCTCTTGAGATCACCAGTGGCCGCCATGGTGCTTGGCCCGTCGGCAAGGGCGCGATTGAAGGGACCCTCTCGGAAGCACGGTTACCGGAATTGCAGGCCTACGGTGCTCTCTTGGCATCCTGCGATCGTGGCGCTGACTGTGGGCCAGGCTCGTTGCGGTACCTTCAATTGTGCGCGCCGCATCATTGTCGGCCCGGCGACGGCGTCTACGAGTTCGTCAACAGGTCCGTTTCATCGATCGAATCCGGAGCCGTTACTGAGGTGCGCGACTGGTTCCTGCGAAAGTAGATCAGATCGCTCCGATTAGCACCAAAAGCGGGATCGCGTTGTGGGCATTTGCACCAAGAACCACCACTCCCCGTATGGCGCTTCCGCTGTCCGCCGTTGTTTTTGCGTCGCAACAAGGACTTGCCGCGTCCGCCGTTGTTGGCACGCCGGTTGCGGTAGAGCACGTGGACGATTCCGTTCCACCCCCTTCCACCGGAGAGCTCCATGTCCGTCGACAACGCACTGAAGATGATCAAGGACAACGAGGTCGAGTTCGTCGATCTCCGCTTCGCCGACATGCTCGGCAAGCAGCACCACGTGACCTTCCCCGCCAAGCAGATCGACGCCTCGACCTTCGAGGACGGCAAGATGTTCGACGGCTCGTCGATCTCGGGCTGGAAGGGCATCAACGAGTCCGACATGGTGCTGCTGCCCGACGCCGCCACCGCGGTGCTCGATCCCTTCGCCGAGGACACCACCCTGATCCTCAACTGCGACGTGCTGGAGCCGAGCACGATGCAGGGCTACTCGCGCGACCCGCGCTCGGCCGCCAAGCGTGCCGAGGCTTACCTCAAGGCTTCGGGCATCGCCGATGCGGCGTTCTTCGGCCCGGAACCCGAATTCTTCATCTTCGATTCGGTGCGCTGGCAGAACACCATGCAGGCCACCGG
>DHLY01000066.1:25449-26059 GCA_002405525.1 Proteobacteria bacterium UBA4656 | reverse complement strand
TACTTCCCGGTGCCGCCGGTGGACTCCTTCCAGGACATCCGCAGCGAGATGTGCAAGACCCTGGAAGCGATGGGCGTGCCGGTGGAGGTCCACCACCACGAGGTCGCCACCGCCGGCCAGTGCGAGATCGGCACCCGCTTCAACACCCTGGTGCGCAAGGCCGACGAGTTGCTGATCCTGAAGTACATCGTCAAGAATGTCGCCCACCGCCACGGCAAGACCGCCACCTTCATGCCGAAGCCCCTGGTCGGCGACAACGGTTCGGGCATGCACGTGCACCAGTCGCTGGCCAAGAACGGCACCAACCTGTTCGCCGGCGACGCCTACGGCGGTCTGAGCCAGCTTGCGCTGTGGTACATCGGCGGCATCTTCAAGCACGCCAAGGCGATCAACGCCTTCTCTAACTCCACCACCAACTCGTACAAGCGCCTGGTGCCGGGCTTCGAAGCACCGGTGATGCTCGCCTACTCGGCGCGCAACCGCTCGGCGTCCTGCCGCATCCCGTGGGTTTCCAGCCCGAAGGCGCGCCGCATCGAAGTGCGCTTCCCGGATCCGGTGAACTCGGGTTACCTCACCTTCACCGCGCTGATGATGGCCGGCCTCGACGGCA
>DHLY01000066.1:22249-25302 GCA_002405525.1 Proteobacteria bacterium UBA4656 | reverse complement strand
ATCAAGAACAAGATCGATCCGGGTTCGCCGATGGACAAGGACCTCTACGACCTGCCGCCGGAAGAAGACAAGCTGGTCCCGAAGGTCTGCCACTCGCTGGACATGGCGCTCGAGGCCCTCGACAAGGACCGCGAGTTCCTCAAGGCCGGCGGCGTGTTCAGCGACGACCTGATCGACGGCTACATCGAACTCAAGATGCAGGAGGTGACCAAGTTCCGCGCGGCCACCCACCCGCTCGAGTTCCAGATGTACTACTCGATCTGACGCTGCATCCGGCGCGCGGCGGTTAGCCGCGCGCCACCGCGTCATCCGAAGGGCCGGCCTTGCCGGCCCTTCGCATTCGGGAGGTTTTGTGGGAGCGGCGCGCGCCTTCAAGTCGCCTGCGCCCACTGCGGCGAGTGCCACCATCGACCCTGTGGGAGCGAGCACCGCTCGCGACCGCGACCTCGGGCCCTGCGACGGCGACGGAAGTGACGGTCGCGAGCGGTGCTCGCTCCCACAGGGCTGCGACGCGACCCGTGTCATGCGGCCACTGCGCCCCACCGATTGAGCGTCACGGGTCGCAGTTGCCGGCGCCGCCGTGCTGCCGGCATGCTTCACGGGCCCCGACCCGCAACGCAAGGACGCCCCATGCGCTGGATCCTCCGCGCCCTGCTCGTCGCCGCCGCGGTCGCGATCGCCTGGCTCGGCATCGTCTGGAGCGGCGTGCTGCCGCGCGTCACGCCGGAGCAGCGCGCGGCGCTGGCGTTCCTGCGCGAGATGCCGCCGCCGCCGCCGGGACGGAACGCGTTCGCGCTGCTCTGGGCGCAGCCGTGGGCCGTGCCGCCGGGGCGGGAAGCGGCGATCCTCGCGGAAGACCTCGCTCGTTTCGATGCATGGGCGCTCGCCTGGGACGCGCATTACCGGGCGCCGCGTGACGACGGCGGGGACACCCGTGAGGGGCCAAAACTCTTCGGCAGCATCGCCGTCGAACGCTACGGGCGCCGGGCGTCGCTGCCGGACGGGCAGCCGTGGCTGTGCAACACCGAGTGGGACGCCGACTGCGTTGCTGCCGTAGCCAACGATCCGGACGCCGCGCGCGCATCCCTGGCCGGCGTCGCCGACTCGATCGCACTGGCCGCCTTGCTCGACCAATCCAGCCACGTGCGCAGCCCGTTCCCGCCGCACATCGCCGGCCCTCTGCCCGGCCTGGGCGACTGGGGCCGCATCGCGCTCAATGCTGCGGCGCTGCGCGCGCATGACGGCGACGTGCCCGGTGCGCTGGCCGATCTGTGCCGCATGGGCACGACCTGGCGTCGCTTTCGCGCCGGCGCCGATACCTTGGTGACCGACATGGTCGGGATCGCGTACGCGACGGTGGCCGTGCAGCAGGCATTGGCGATCCATGCCACGGCACCCGCGGACACGCCGTGACCGCAAGCCTGCGACGCGCTGATCGCTCCGCTGTCGGCCGCCGAACTCGACCAGTGCAACGCCGCGCGCGGCGAGTTCGCGCTGGCCGCGCAATACGTCGAGGCGGCCGCCCTGCCCGGTACCGGGCGCGGCCCGTTCGGCCGCCTGCTGCACCGCGAACACACGCTGGCCCGCCTCACGGCGATCTACCGGCCGCTGTGCGCCAGTCTGCCCGACGTCGGCGATCCTGCCTGCGTCGCGCCGGAGCAGCTGTTCAACCCGGCCGGATGCCAGCTCAGCGCGCAGTTGGGACCCACTCCGGCGGTCTCGCAGTCCTATGCGACGCGCCTGCGCGACTTCGATCATCGCCTCGCCCTCGCGCGCGCGGTGCGCTGGTGGCGGGCACAGCCCGGCTCGATGACCGGCTCGGTTCCGGTCTGGCCGGATGAATTCGCCGCGATCCGCGGTGAAATCATGGTTGATCCCGCCGCACGCACGCTGTCGCTGCCGATGCGCGACACCACGAATCCACAGCGCGCGGTGTTCCGCGTGCGCTTCTGACGCAAGGCGTCACGCTTCGGCCGCGAACGCCTCCAGGATCCCCGGCGGCGGCGCACCCGGCATTCGCTCGGGCGGATCGATCGCCAGCGCCTCGTCGGCCGGCAGCGGCGCGTCGGCGAGGAAGGCGGCGAGCAGGGCGTTGGTGGCCGCGATCGCGTCGAAGGGCGTGCCGTGGCGCGAGCCGCGCACCACCGCGAATTCCGCGCGCATGCGTTCGGCCCAGCGGCGCTTTTCATCCAACGGTGTGTAGTCGTGCTCGGCGGCGACCAGCAGGGTGCGCGCGTGAAGTCCACCGATGCGCTCGCCGGCGCACCAGCCGGCCAGCGCGTCGGCGGTGTCGAGGTAGGCGCGCACCGGGTTGGCACCCAGCACCGCCACCACGCGCTCGCGCATCGGGGCCTGGTGCGGGTGCGGGAACAGGCGCTTCGAGACCATGCGCGCGACCTTCGGCAGGCCGAGCGTGCGCACCATCGCAGCCTGCACGTGCACTTCGAGCCACTTCTTCCAGTGGTCGACGCGGTAGCTCGGCAGGCTGTTGATGGTGCACAAACGCGGCACGCGGTCGGGCCGCGCCAGCGCCATCTCCAGCGCCACCGCGCCGCCAAGCGAGAAGCCGACCAGGTCGACCCGCTCGATCGCCAGCGCATCGACCAGCGCCCACAGGTCGTCGGCGAAGTGTGCGATCGAATACGGCCCCGGCGCGTGGGCGCTGCGGCCGGAGCCGCGCAGGTCGGGCACGATCACCCGGCGACGGGCGGCCAGTGGCGGGATCTGGAACGCCCAGTCGGCGCCGCTGGAGCCCAGCCCGTGAACCAGCAGCACCGGCGGGCCATCGCCGAAGGACTGCCAGGGGATGCGGTGGCCGCGGTGGTCAAGTGTCGGCATCGCGCGATCCTCGCACGATGCCGTGGAGCCGCGCGCCCAAGCCTGGCGCGAACCCGCCTGGCCGCAGCACGGCGCGCAGGTCGGCCTCGGCCAGGCGCGGCGTCTGAGCGGGGTGGGGGCTTGGGGGCGTCGACGGCCCAGGGCCCCAACAGCCGCGACGATCCACGTCGATCGATGCCCGCAGCCCTCTCCCCTGGACCCTGGACCCTGGACCC
>DHLY01000066.1:9121-22137 GCA_002405525.1 Proteobacteria bacterium UBA4656 | reverse complement strand
CTGGACCCTGGACCCTGGACCCTGCACCCTGCCGCCCGGGCCAGAAGCCCCGCCCTTGCACACAGACGGGTCACTCGCTGGGCCCTGGGCCCTGCTTTTCTCCCTACAATCGTGCAATGCACGAACTTCCGCTCCCCGTCAGCGGGCACGATCTGCTCGCCACGCCGGTCCTGCGCCTGGCGGCGAACGGCACGATGCGCGCGGTCAACCCGGCCTTCGCCGCGTGGTTGGGCTACTCCGCGCGCCGCTTCCTCGATCTGCCGGTGGCCCAGCTTTCCCCCGGAGAAGCGGTGTTCGAGCGCCTGCTGGCGCGCGTGCGCGCCGATCGGCGTCCGCTGTGCGCGCGGCGCGTGCGCCTCGCCCCGGCCCCCGACCATGAGCGCTTCGCCGACCTGTGGCTAAGCCCGCTCGACGACGGCGACTGGCTGCTGGAGTTCCATCCGGTGGAGGAGTTTCCCGGCGCCGATCCCGCCACCACGGTGCCTGCCGCACTGCACGAGGCGCTCAAAGGCCTCGCGCACGAGATCCGCAATCCGCTGGCCGGCCTGCGCGGCGCGGCGCAATTGCTCGGCAAGCGGGTCAGCGAACCCGACAGCCAGCGCTACCTCGAGGTGATCGTCGCCGAGGCCGAGCGACTCTCCAGTCTCGTCGACCGCCTGCTGAACCCCCCGCCGCCGCGCGCCCCGCAACCGGTCAACGTGCACGAGGTGCTCGAGCGCGTGCGTCTGCTCAGCGAGGCCGAGAACGGCTGGTCGGCGCTGGTGATGCGCGACTACGACCCCAGCCTGCCCACCGTGATGGGCGACGCCGACCGCCTGACCCAGGCCGTGTGGAACCTGGTGCGCAACGCCATCGAGGCCGGCTCCAGCGAGGTGCGCCTGCGCACGCGCGCCGAGACCCAGGTGCCGATCGGCGAAACCGTGCATCGCCGCGCGCTGCGCATCGAGGTGGTCGACAACGGCCGCGGCGTGCCGGAGGAGCTCGCCACCCGCATCTTCCTGCCGCTGGTGTCCGGTCGCGCGGAAGGCTCCGGCCTCGGGCTCACGCTGTCGCAGCAGGTCGCACGCGAGCACCGCGGCTCACTGACCTACCGCTCGCGGCCGGGGCACACGGTGTTCACCTTGTTGTTGCCGATGGAGGATGCGTGATGGCGGGTGGGAACGTTCCGGCGTCGGCGGCGCGTGTTCGGCGCGCAGGGTATGGGGACCAGGGTAGAGGGCCCAGGGCCCAGGGCTCAGGGCCCAGTCAAGAGCCGGTGACCGCGGCTGTCGCGGCGGCCGGTTGTCGGGCTTCGCTCGCACGCACCGTGCGCGGCTTGCCGCGCGAACGGCCCGGGCCTCGATGCGGTGCCTCCATTCGAAGCGCTGAACGCCGTTGCCGCAGCGCCGGAGCTGCCCCGCTCTTGACTGGGCCCTGGGCCCTGTTCCCGCCAGCGCTACTCGCGCTGGCGTTCGGCGGGCCGCCGCTGTGCGGCGGCATGTTCCGCCTGACCCCTCGGCGCTTGCTTCCGTCCGAAGCGCCTCGCTTGGCGCTGGCCGCACGAGTCGGCCCGTGAAAGAAGTCTGGGTCATCGACGACGACCGCTCGGTGCGCTTCGTGCTGGCCGAAGCGCTGCGCGAGGCGGGTTTCATGGTGCGCGACTTCGACAATGCGCGGGCGGCGCTGTCGGTGCTGGCCCATGCGCGCCCCGCTGCCGTTTTCACCGACGTGCGGATGCCGGGCATGGGCGGGATCGAGCTGCTGGGGGCGCTCAACGCTCGCCTGCCGGACGTGCCCGTGGTGGTGATGAGTGCGTACACCGATGTCGCGAGCACCGCCGGCGCCTTCCGTGGCGGCGCGTTCGAGTTCCTGTCCAAACCGTTCGACCTCGACCAGGCGGTGGCGGTCGCGCGCCGCGCTCTGGCCGGCGGCGATGCCGCGCCCGGACGCGCCGAACCGGGGCCGGCCGTCGCGCCGGCGGACGTGGAACTGGTCGGCAGCGCGCCGACCATGCGCGACGTGTTCCGCGCCATCGGCCGCGTGGCACGCACGCGCCTCAACGTGCTGGTCACCGGCGAGACCGGCACCGGCAAGGAGCTCGTCGCGCGCGCCCTGCACCGCCATTCCGACCGCGCGCGCGGGCCCTTCGTCGCGCTCAATACGGCGGCGATCCCGGCCGAATTGCTGGAATCCGAACTCTTCGGTCACGAGGCGGGCGCCTTCACCGGCGCGCAGCGCCGCCACGCCGGCCGTTTCGAGCAGGCGGCCGGCGGCACCCTGTTCCTCGACGAGATCGGCGACATGCCGGCCTCACTGCAGACCCGGTTGCTGCGCGTGCTGGCCGAGGGCGAGTTCTACCGCGTGGGCGGGCGCGAACTGATCCGAACCGACGCGCGGGTGATCGCCGCCACCCACCAGGACCTCGCGAGCAAGGTCGCCGAGGGCGGCTTCCGCGCCGACCTGCTGCACCGGCTCGACGTGGTGCGCATCCACCTGCCGGCGCTGCGCGAGCGCCGCGAGGACGTGCCCGAACTCGCCGTGCGCTTCCTCGCACGCGCCGCGGCCACCATGGGCCTCGAGCCCAAGCGTTTTTCGCAGCGCGCGCTGGATCAGCTCGCGCGCCTCGACTGGCCGGGCAACGTGCGCCAGCTGGAGAACCTCTGCCGCCGGCTGGCCGTGATGGCGCCCGGCCGCGAGATCGTGGCCGCCGACCTCGCGCCCGACAGCGCCCCGGTGGCGGGCGGCGGCGGCGCCTGGACCGAAAGCCTGCAGGCCTGGGCGCAGGACCGGCTGCGCTCGGGCGAGGAGGGCATCTACGCGGCCGCCAAGGAGCGTTTCGACCGCGCCCTGCTCGATGCCGCGCTGGAGATCACCGGCGGTCACCGCCAACAGGCCGCCGCGCGGCTGGGGCTCGGCCGCAACACCATCACGCGCAAGCTCGGCGCCAGTCGCCGCCGCCGTCAGCGCCAGCCCGGAGCCTGAGCCATGGACCCTGCCATCGTCCTGCGCGAGGCGACACGCGCCGACATCGATGCACTGGTCGAGTTCAATGCCGCGATGGCCTGGGAAACCGAGCACAAGCGGCTCGATCCTGCCGTGCTGCGGTCTGGCGTCGAGGCCGTCTTCGATGACGTCCGGCGCGGCATCTACCTCGTCGCCGGGCACGCGGGCGCAGTCGTCGCGGGGTTGCTGGTCACGTACGAATGGAGCGATTGGCGCTGCGGCGACTGGTGGTGGGTGCAGAGCGTCTACGTGCGCCCCGAGGCGCGCGGCCGGGGCGTGTTCCGCGCGCTCTACGGCGCGATCGAGGCGCGGGCGCGCACCGCCGGTGCGGTGGGTCTGCGCCTGTACGTCGAGCGCGACAACGCGCGCGCCCGGCGCACCTATGCCGCGCTCGGCATGCAGGAAACCGCCTACCGTATGTACGAACACCCGTTCGCTGTCCCGGCCGCCGACCGACGGTAGGCGCGGCCTGCGCGAGCGGATCGCCGTCGGGAGCCGGGGCGGCCGGTTAACGAGAGGCTAACCCGGCGCTGCGGATATACTGCGCGCTCTTTTTCGCGGAGGCCGCGCATGGCATCTTCCCGTATCCCGTCCCTGGTCCTCGCCGCGCTGGCGCTCGGCGCGACGGCCGGGATCGCGCATGCGCAGTCGGTGCAGGTGCGCGGCACCTTCAACGGCATCCCCTTTCCGCCGGTCTGTGCGCCGCCGCCGGCACAGAACATCGTGTTCAGCCGCACGCCGTCGCCGGTGCGGCTGCAGGCGCAGTTCGCCTGCAACACCACACCGACCGCGCTGCAGTTCACCTGCCTTCCGGGCGAGATCGCCGCCGGCGTCAGCGCGTCCTATGCCGTGCGCACGTCCAATCCGGGGACCAGCGAGCTTCTGGTTGAGTGCCCGACCGATGCCAGCACGCAGTTCACCAATCTGGAGATCTCGATCCTCGACCTGTTCGAGAATCGCGCCGCCTACCAGGCGGCGCCGGGCGGCAACCCGCCTTCGCTGTCCTGCCGCACGCCCGCCGCGCAGGTGACCCGCGCCAGCTACGACCCGGCGACGCGGATCCTCAGTTTCGACTGTCTCGAGGGCACCGTCACCACCTCCACCGCCTGCTTCACCTACGACGGCGTCCCGGTGTCGTCCGCGCTGTCCGGCAGCGGCATGACCTACCCGACCTCGGGCACGCCGCAGCAGAGCCAGAACGTGCTCACCATCGAGGACTGCATCGGGTTCGGCGCGACGCCGGACCGGGCGCTCAACAGCCCGGGCCTGATCTCGACCGACAGCCTGTTCGCCAGCGGTTTCGAGTCGTCGTCGATCGCCGCGACCGGCACCACGACAGCGATCGCGTCGATCACTCCGACGCCTGCCACCATCGGCGAGTCGTATACCGTCGGTGTGCGGGTCGACGGCACCACCGGCCGTCCGTCGGGCGCCGTGCTGGTGTCCGATGCGGCCGGGGCCAACTGCACCGCCACCCTGGTGCCCGACGGCATGGAGCCGAACCGCGCCAACGGCAGTTGCGCGCTGACGTCCACCACCGCCGGCACGCGTACCGTGCGCGCCACCTACGCCGGGCGCGTGGGCTTCGACGGCAGCACCACCACCGCTTCCCAGACCGTGGGCATCGGCAGCCAGACCATCGCCTTCACCAGCCCGGCGGAAGGCGCCAACATCACCTACAGCCCGGCGGGTGCCGTGCCCCTGGTCGCCACGGGCGGTGCCTCGGGCAACCCGGTGGTGTTCGCCTCGACCACGCCTGCGGCCTGCACGGTCTCCGGCAGCACCGCGACCATCGTCGCCGTCGGCCCTTGCACCATCACCGCGAACCAGGCCGGCAACGCGAACTACACCGCGGCGCCGCAGGTCACGCGCAACGTCGCCGTCACCAAGGCCAACCAGACGATCACCTTCCCCGACCCGGGCCCGCGGCCCTTCGGCCAGACCTTCCAGGTCAGCGCCACGGGCGGCGCCAGCGGCAACCCGGTGGTGTTCTCGTCGACCAACAACGCGCGCTGCACGGTCAGCGGCACCACGGTCACGCCAGTCGCGGTGGACATCTGCACCGTCCGCGCGCAGCAGGCCGGCAACGCGAACTACAACACCGCGGCCCCGGTCGAACGGCAGGTCACGATCACCCGCGGCGTGGGCTCGCTGACCTTCCCCGCCCAGGGTCCGTTCGCGCAGTCGGGCGGCAACTTCACCCTGCAGTTCACCCCGGGTCCGTCGACCGCCCAGGTGACCTTCGTCTCGCTCACGCCGACGATCTGCAACCCCGTCAGCGGCGCAATCTTCCAGCCGCTGACCACCGGCACCTGCGTGATCACCGCCACGCACGAGGAAGATGCGTTCTATTTCGCTTCGCCGACGATCAAGCAGAACATCGTCATCAACTGATCGCGCGGCTCCTCGCCGGCACCGGCCTTGCGGAAACGCCGCGGCGGGGTTGCCGCGCCGCCTCGCGGTCGCCAAGCAGGGAGCGACAAGCGCAGCGAACTGCACCGCGTCGATGCGGTCGGCGCCATTCGCTGCGCGCGCTGCGCGTCAATCCACCGATGGAGGGCCCAGCGCCAGCGCCAACGGCATCGACCCACCCGCGGGGTCGGCATCAAGCGCGCGCGCCAGCGCCGCGCGGGCGCCGCGCGCAGCCGCCTCGTCCAGCGGCCAGGCGCGCGCGATCACCTGCGGTGCCTGCGTCGGCCCCGCAATGACGGCGAAGCCCGCGGTGCCCAGCGTCGGATGCGACAGCGCGACCACGCGGCGCGGCCCGTCGCCTGCGGCGGCCCGACCTGCCGAGGTCGCATCCGGCAGCGGTCGCTCGTCCACCCGCGCGACCTCCAGCAGCGGCCCTGCCACGAGCGCCGCCTCCAGCGCCGCCTCGTCCAGCCCCGGATCGGCCGCCACCCACGCCGGCAGCAGACCATGCGCCGTCAGCAGGCCCGCGGCCCGACGCTGCATCAGCAGGGTTTCGGCGAAGCCCTCGGCGCGCGAGGCCGGATCCAGCGCCGTGCCCGGCCCGCGCGCCCAGGCATCGAAGCCGAAAGCCGCGCCGCGCAATGAACCCGATTCGCAGCGCCAGCCCGCGCCGCCCGCGCTGCGCACGAACTGCGACGCGCCGGGCGCCAGCAGGGCTGCTTCGAGCAAGGGCCACAGCGGCCCGAGGCCCGCGTGGTCGAGCTGGATCGCCAGCAACGCGCAGAGGTCGAAGCGCGTCATGTAGCGCGCGTGCTCGACCTCCAGCCCCAGCCCCTGCGACAAAAACAACGGCACCGCCGCCCCGGCGAGTCCCTGTTCGGTGAACACCAGCTCCATCCGCGCACCGATGGCCTGCGCCATCGCGTCCTCGCCAACCAGCACGAAGGGCACCAGCACCAGCGGGCCCCCGCCGAGGCCGGGCTCAGGCTCCAGCACCGGGCTCGCCATGCGCCCGCCGGCGGTGCCGAGGCCCATCACCGCCGGGCTGCGGTCACCGCGCCGCTCGCGCCGGTAAAGCAGGGCCAGTTCATGGAACAGCGGCCAGCCCGGCCGCAGCACCTGCGCCACATCGAACAGCGCGCCGGCCACCGCGAGCCCAAGGCTCTCGACGCCCGGCAGCAGGCGCGCGAGGTCGGCGGCGACGGCGTCGACCAGCAGGGCCGCCTGCTCGGTGGGCACGGTGGGCAGGGACGCGGGGGCAGGCCCGCGCAGTTCGATTGCCAGCACGGCGGGACAGTGGGTATGCATCCGGCGATTGTCGCGCCATCGCCCGTCGCGCGCGCGTGGGCGTGCGTCGGCGCTACCATCGGCGGCCCCGCCGAGCCCGCGCCGCCTTGTCCTGGTCCACCCACGTCCGCGATGCGATCGAGTGCGTGCTCGTCCCGGCGACGATCGCGCTGCTGCCGTTCCGCGTCGGGTTGGCCGCCGCTCGCGCCGTGGCGCGCATCCCCTCGCTGTACCGGCAGTACACCGCAGGCTTCGCCGAGGGCGCCGCGCGACTGGGCTTCGCGCCCGATCCGGCGGCCCTGCTGCGCCGGCGACGGCTGTATGTGCTGCTCGACCACGTGGACCTGTACTGGACGCGCTGGCATTCGGACCGCTGGATCACTCGCCACCTCGCCGTGCAGGGCGACTGGCCGGATGACGGCCGGCCCTTCGTGGTGGTGTTCTTCCACTGGGGCAACGGCCTGTGCGGCATCCGCCACCTCGCCATCCGCGGCTTCCGCGCCAGCCTGATCGGGCGGCCGGTGGCGGAGGAGCAGTTGAAGCGCTTCCCGATCGCGCTGTGGTACGCGCGCTCGCGCTACGCGGCGTCGGCGCGCAACGGCCGCGCCGAGGTCATCTACTGGGGCGGCGCGAAGGCGAGGATCACGCAGGCGCTGGCCGAGCCGCGGCGCACCGTGCTGGGCGCGATCGACGTGCCGCCGACCGAGACGCACTCGCTGACGCCGGTCACCCTGCTCGGCCGCCCCACGCAGTTCACCCACGGGCTGGTCGGGCTCGCCCGCGAGCAGGGCTGGCGGCTGGTGCCGATGCACCTCGGCCTCGACGCGCACGCGCGCGGGCGCGTGCTGCGCATCGATCCGCCGATCGATCCCTCGGCCGCCCCGCTGGAGGACACCATGCAGCGGCTGGCCGATCTCGCCGGCGAGCGCATCGTGGCCGATCCCGCGGCATGGTGGATGTGGGCCTGGGTGGGCAAGTTCTTTCCCGACGCCACGGCCTGAAACGCCGCGAACGACAGCCTCCCGGACGGGTCGCGGCTGGGCCGCGCGCCGCCGCGGCAGGCGCGTGCCTGTTTGGCGGCAGGCGGTCCGCACCAGCGACGGAAAGACGCTCGCGGCGCGAGGCCTTCGCGGGTCCCGAGCCTTCGCTCGAAGCCTGCCGTGGTGTAATTGACACACCGCTCCGAAGGCCGTTTCGCCATGCGCCCGTCCCCGCTCAAGCCCGCCGCGATCATCGGCGGCGTCCGCATCCCCTTCTGCCGCAGCAACACGGCGTACTCGGACCTCGGCAATCTGCCGCTGTCCATCAAGGCGGTGTCCGCGCTGGTCGAGCGTTTCGGCCTGTCGGGCGCGCAGCTGGGCGAGGTGGCGCTCGGTGCGGTGCTCAAGCACTCGCGCGACTGGAACATCGGCCGCGAGGTGACGCTGTCCTCGGGCTTGTCGCCGCTCACGCCCGGCATCACCCATCAGCGCGCCTGCGGCACCTCGCTGGATACCGTGATCACGATCGCCAACAAGATCGCCACCGGGCAGATCGAGGCCGGCATCGGCGGCGGGTCCGACACCACCTCCGACCCGCCGATCGCGGTCTCGGCGCGCCTGCGCGCGCGGCTGATGGCGATCAACCGCGCGAAGTCCCTCGGCCAGCGCCTCGGCGCGGCGCTCAAGGGCTTTTCGCCGCGCGAGCTGGTGCCGGAGTTCCCCGGTGTGGGCGAGCCGCGCACCGGCAAGGCGATGGGCGAGCACTGCGAGCTGATGGCCAGGGAATGGGGGATCTCGCGCGAGGACCAGGACCGTCTCGCGCTGGCCTCGCACCAGAAGGCCGCGGCGGCCTACGAGCGCGGCTTCTACGACGACCTGGTGTGCGAGTTCCGCGGCGTGAAGCGCGACAACATCCTGCGCGCCGACACCACGCTGGACAAGCTCGCGCAGTTGAAGCCGGCCTTCGACCGCACATCCGGCAGGGGCACGCTGACCGCGGGCAACTCCACCCCGCTGACCGACGGCGCGGCGGCAGTGCTGCTCGCCTCCGACGACTACGCCCGCGCGCGCGGCTGGACGGTGCAGGCGTACCTCACCCATGCCAAGGTCGCCGCGGTCGACTTCGTCGGCGGCGAGGGGCTGCTGATGGCGCCGGCGGTGGCGGTGAGCGAAATGCTGAAGGACGCCGGCCTGACCCTGCAGGACTTCGACTTCTACGAGATCCACGAAGCCTTCGCCGCGCAGGTGCTGTGCACCCTGCGCGCCTGGGAGAGCGAGACCTACTGCCGCGATCGGCTGGGCCGCGACCAGGCGCTGGGCAGCATCGACCCGGCGAAGATGAACGTGGTCGGCAGCTCGCTGGCGCTGGGCCATCCGTTCGCCGCCACCGGTGCGCGCATCGTCGCCACCCTGGCCAAGCTGCTGGCCGAAAAGGGCTCGGGCCGCGGCCTGATCTCGATCTGCACCGCCGGCGGGATGGGCGTGACGGCGATCGTCGAGCGGCCGTAGGGCGTTTCGCGGCAGTTCGAAAAGCATTGCGGCGCGCGCGCCGCTCCCGCAATCCCCGCCGTCCCCACAGCACCACGGGGTTCCGGCTCAGATCACCTGTCCGATCCGCAGCAGGTTGCCGTCCGGGTCGACGATCGCGAACTCGCGCAGGCCCCAGGGCTTATCCTCCAGGGCATCGATGCGCGGAATGCCGTGGCGCGGCAGGCCCGCGGCGGCGAACTCGCGATGGATCGCCCCGGCGTCGGCCACCCGCAGGTAGCAGCCGGCCGATGATTCCGCCGGTACCACGGTCGGATGGCGGAAGAAGTGCAGCTCCAACGTGCCGCGGGTGAGGATCGCGTAGCCGGCGTCGGCTGCGTGCGCTTCACCCTCGAAGCCGAGCCGGCGGTAGAAGGCCAGGGTGGCGCCGATGTCGCGCGAGGGCAGGATGGGAATCGCGAGGTCGGTCGCTGCCATGGCGGGATTCCGGTCGCCGAACGGACGAGGGCGCCTCGCGGCGCCCTCGGGCCAGGTCCGATCCGCGCGGTCGCTCAGCGGAAGCGGAACATCCCGCCGGCGGCGTCGCCGCCGCTGTAACGATCGCGCTCGCGGCGGCGCTGCATGCGCTCGTGCAGTTCGCGGCGGTGCTCTTCCAGCCAGTCCTCGCGGTCCAGCGTGGCCGGGTCGACGCCGCGCTCGGCGGATTCGGACCTCACGAACGAGCAGAAGTCGTCGTAGGCCTCGAGTTCGTGCTTCAACTCGCGCACGCACAGCTCGATCATGATCGCATCGTCGAGGTAGCCGACCACCGGCACCGAGTCGGGGATCACGTCCTTGGGGTCGGCGAAATAGGCCAGCGCGGTGAGCACGCGCTGCCGGTCGTCGGCGCTGAGCGCCCACCCTCTGTCGTGCACCATGCGGATGAGCGAATCGAGCTTTGCCAGCCGCTGGCCGATGAACTCCGGCACCTGCACCTGCGAGGCACCGGCGACCAGTCGGGCGGCGGCATCGGTGATCTCCTGCGTCGACCTGTTCACGGCGTTGTGCTGCGCGCGCTTGAGGACCTCCTGGAAATGGTCGAGGTCGTTGTCGGACAGGTCGATGGTGATGCTGAGCGTCATGGCGCGTCCCCGTGGCTCGTAGACGCGCGAGGCTAGCCGCCGCCGGCTGGGGCGTCAATCGCGCGTCCCGGGAGGGACGCGGGCGCGCTCACGCGCGACCGATCGCCATCACCCGCTTGCCGAAGCGGTGCTGCTCGTAGGCGCCGTCGGGCGGGGCTACCAGGGCGACCTCGCGGAAGCCGACCTTGCGCATCACCCACAGCAGGCCTTCGACGCTGGGGGCAAGGCAGATGCCGGTCGTGCTCATCTCCGGGCCGTGCGTCTCGTAGGTCTCGTCGACCAGCCCGAAAACCCCCTGCAGCGGCTTGACGAAGCGCCAGGCGCCCCAGTCCACCGGACCCGAGAGGTTCGGCACCACCTGGGTCTCGACCAGGCAGATCCCCCCGGGAGCGGTCAGCGATCGCGCCACGCGCAGGGCGCCGACCGGGTTCTCCAGGTGATAGATCAGACCGAAGCACAGCACCACCGGATGGGTGCCGAACTGGGCCGGCGTTACCGCATGGACGTCGCACTGGCGCGCGCGCACGACGCCGCCGAGGCCCAGCGCGGCGGCCACCAGGTTGCAGTCGGCCACATGCTCCGGGCGGGCGTCGACCGCCACCACCGGCACGCAGCCGCGGCGGGCAAGTTCCACCGAGAAAAAGCCCTGGTGACAGGCGAGATCGATCGCCGAGCAGCCTGCCACGCCCCGCGGGAAGGCCTCGCCCAGGGCGCGGTCGAGCATCGCCAGCCGCGTGTCGTGGATCGCGTCCAGCGCGCCGTCGTCGTAGGAACGCGTGACCGCGCCCGAGGGCAGCCGGAAGCGGTAGAACCAGGTCTTGGCGAGGACTTCGCCTTCTAGCGGATCCATGGGGTGCGGGGACCGGGGAAAGCGCGCGAGTATACTCGCCACCCTGCGGCACCCCGACCCACCCGGCTGCCGGCGCACAGCGCCGGGACACCGGCCAGTTCGGAGGCTCGCCTGTCGTTCAAGCCGCAGGAATCTCGTGTTCCTGTTGCTGCCGCCGGCCCGGCCAGGCGCTGGTGACCTGCCGGATGGTCCGGCGGGCGGGGCCGTCAAAGCCTGTGGAAAAACCCCCATCCAGTGGGTTTTTCCAGTCGCGAGTCCGGCATCGGTCCGGACTCGCCCCCGCGAATCACGCACGGGGGTTCATGACCCGTGAGCGGGCCGTCCATGGCCTGGCTGAGTGGCTGTCTTTTCACAGCTGCTTAGCGGCAGTCGTAGATGCGGTAGTCCTGCTCGCCTTCGCGTACCGGGCCCAGCGCGCGCACGGTATCGGCCTCGGCGATGCGCGCGGCCTCGTTGCGGGCCAGCGATTCGAGTTCGTCGAGCACCTTGCGGCGGTCGCGTTCGATGCCGGCGATCTCGTGCTTGACCGACACCGTGACCGTGCGCTTCAGGTCCACGCAGCCGGCAGTGGCGGCTGCGTCGTGGGCCACGCGGATGGTCCTGCCGCCGGCGTCGGGTTCGACCCAGGTGCAGGCGCCGAGGGCGAGGGCGGGGATCAGAGCGAAGGCGGCGCGCATGACGGGACTCCGGATCGGGGCCGCGAGGATGTCGCCCGCGGGATGAACAGCGCACGAACGGCAGCCATCGCCGGCAGCCGTGCGGCGCACCCTCAGCCTGCGCCGACCCGATCGTCGGCGCACTGCGGGCGCGCGCCCGGTCAGTTCAGCAGCGTGCAGGTCGACGGCTTTGCAGACGTGAACAGGGCGGCGGTGGCCCACTCGGGCCGGTCGACGAACGGATTGCGGTTGCCCTGGAAGCTGAACACCACCTCGTGCCGGTTGCGCTCCAGAGCGTCCGGGGGATCGGCCGCGTGCCACTGCAGCAGGGTCGAGAGCAGGCCCATGTAGGCCGGCGAGGCCGAGGTGATCTGGATCAGGGCGCGGTTGTCGGTCAGTTCGAGGTCGGGTTCGGACTGGCCGCTGGCCGCGGTGCCGCCCTCATAGCGGATCGCCATGTACATCACTGCGCGCGCGATGTCGCCGCGGCGTCGCGCCCACACCTCGAACGATCCGCCGTTGCCATCCGGGCTGCGCACCCAGTTCGATTGCCCGGGGTATACCCCGGAGCCGCCACCGGCGCCGGCGTTGGCCTCGGTGGGCCGTTCGCCGCACCCGGATGCCAGGGCGCAGGCCGCGAACGGCTTGTTGCCGCGGTCGGCGTTGTAGGTCGAATCGGTGAGGTAGAGCATGTGCGTGTCGGTGTACGGCGCGCTCGGCAGGCCCAGATTGCCGGTGGCCGACCCGAAACCCAGCGAGTTCGGCCAGGTGTGTTCGCGGTTGTACCGCAACCCGGTGCCGGAGCCGGCCCGGTCGGTGACCTTGGCATAACTGCGGTTGCGATACGCGTCGAGGATGCGGCCGGCATTGGCCGGGTCCTCGTCCGCGATCTCGAGGATGTCCCAGGTATCGGTGCCGGTGCTCGCGCTGTAGGGATAGACCGTATGGTTGCGGATGGTGGCGTTGAGCGAGCAGCGCAGCTGGGCGGCGCTCGAGGTGTTGACGCGGCGGTAGTAGCCGGTTGCCGCGCTGGCAATCGCATAGGTGGACACGGCGTTCGCGGTCGGCGCGGCGTTGCCGGCGTCCCGGATTCCGGCCGCCACCACGGTGAAGGTGCAGGACTCGCCGCCGACCAGGGCGCCATTGTGCGACACGGTGAACTGGGTGCCGCTCGCCGGGTAGGTGAGGCTGCGTGCGCCGCTGGCCGAACACGACAGGGTGAACGCGCCGGTGCCGGCCG
>DHLY01000066.1:0-8979 GCA_002405525.1 Proteobacteria bacterium UBA4656 | reverse complement strand
CGCTGAAGGCGACCACGATGTCGGACGCCGGGGGCACACCCGTGGCGCCGTTGGCCGGTGTGATCGACTGCACCACCGGCGGCGGATTGGGCGCGACGAAGGTCTGTCCGTTGTTGCAGGCGCCGAAGGTCTGGACTGCGCTGGTGCGCCAGCCGAAGGCGGCCGAGCCGGTGCCGCTGCCGCCGAGCTGCAGCGAGGTGTTGACCGGTGTGGCGTCCGATTCGGACACCGCGAGCGCGATGCTGGTGCGCCCCGCGGCCGGACCGTTGCTGGCGCGGATGCCGCCCTCATAGCTCAGGAACTGCAGCACCGCACCGGCCGGAGAAACAAGGGCAATGCCGTCATTGGCGCCGTTCTGCACGCCGTTCGGCGGATAGGCGATGGTGGCGATCCGCACCGTCGCCCCGCAGGCCACGAGACTGCCCGCGGGCAGCGGATCGTTGGCGTAGAAGGTCGCGGCGGTGGTCGCACCGGTCCCGTTGTAGAGATAGATGCGGTAGCCGACCAGGCTTTCCCCGGCCGTGGCGACCACTTCGATGCGTTCGCCGGCGTCGGTGCCGGCGTTGTCGTAGTGGAATTCGTTGATGAAGACTTCAGCCTGCGCAGGCAGGCAAGCGCCAGCGAGCATGTACGCTGCGAGGCGCACACGGTTACGGAAAAACGGCATGGATTCCCCCGGATCGATCGACGAACGCTCCCCAGCGTACCCGCTTAATGTGACACGACGCGGTGCGACGGGTCGACCCCGATCCCGACCCTGCCGGGCTCAGGCTGTCGGGCACGCTGGCCTGCACGTTTTCGACGTCGCGAGTCCGCCGCATGTCCGGACTCGCTCCCGCCGGATCCATCGCTCCTCCAATGATTTTGCGGGCTCGGCATCCTTGCCGCGCGCAAGCCGGGTGGTTCTCGACGCCCTGGCTTGCGTCGGCGCCTCCGGTCGCAGGCCGCCCGACAATGCGGAGCGCCCGCCCGCACCGTCGGTGGAGGGCGGCGGGGTTGCAGGATCCGGTGTCTGGCTTCAGCGAATCACCTTGCCGCCGGCGTCGAGCACCTGCACCTCGCCCAGCCCCAGTCCGCGGATGCCCTGCTCGATCTTCGACAGGTCGCCGACCACCACCCAGGTCATCGCCGACGGCTTGATCACCGCCCTCGCCGCGGCGTTGATGCCGTCCACGGTCTGCGCTTCGGTGCGCGCCTTGAGTGCGCGCACGTAGTCGTCGGGGCGGTCGTAGAGCAGGATGCCGGTGATCGCACCGCGCACTGCCGCCGCGGTCTCGAACGAGCCCGGCAGGCCGCGCACGTCGTTGGCGATCACCTTGGCGACCTCGTCGGCGGTGGCCGGGCGGGTCGAGACATAGTCGTCGAACTCGCGTCGCAGCTCCTCGAGCGAATCGACCGCCCGGTCGGTCTGCACCGGCGCAAAGACCAGCATCGGGCGCTGGTTTTGCGCGCCGCTGCTGAAGGCATAGGCGCCGTAGGACCAGTTCTTGTCCTCGCGCAGGTTCATGTTCAGGCGTGAGGAGAACATTCCTCCGATCACGCTCACGGCGCTTTCGATCTCAAGCATCTGCGGAGACTTCGACGACGGGATGACGTGGCCGGCCAGGATGAACGCCTGCTGCGCTTCGGGGCGGTCGATCAGGAACACCCGTGGTGCGGACGGCAATGCGACCTCCGGCACCGACTTCGCGCCGCGCGCCGCGGTCGGGGCCTTCCAGCCGCCAAGGTGCTTCTCCAGGAGCGGTGCGATCGCTTCTCGCGTGGTATCGCCGACCACCACCAGGCGCATGTTGTCCGGCCGGATCCAGGCGACGAGGTGCGCCTCGAGGTCGTCGCGGGTGAGCGCGGCGATCGATGCTTCCGTGCCCGAACCGGTGAACGGGATGCCGTAGGGATGGCCCTCGCCGTACATCAGCGGCGGCAGGATGCGCTGCGCGATGCTGTTGGGCTGGGTCTTCTCGCGCGCGATCTGCGCCAGCCACTGCCGGCGCACCCGTTCGATCTCGGCCGCATCGAGCCGTGGCTCGCGCAGCATGGTGGCGAAGAGCGCCAGCGACGGATCGAGCTGGTCGCTCAGCGCCGACACGAAGGCGCTGGACGAATCCAGCGCCGCGCCTGCGCCGACCGAGGCGCCGAGGTCCTCGGCGCGCGCGGCGAACTCGAGCGCGCCGTACCTGCCGGCCCCCTCGTCGAGCATCCCCATCGCGAACGCCGCCGCGCCCAGCTTGCCGCCGGCATCGGAGGCGAAGCCGGCGTCGAACATCGCCTGCACCTGCACCACCGGGATCTCCGGCCGGCGCGCCAGCACCACCGGCACGCCGTTGGAGAGGGCAAAGCGTTCCAGCGTCGGGAAAGACAGGTCGGGGAAGGATTCCACCCTGGGCACGCCGAGGCTGCGGTCGACCGCGCTCTGCGGGGTATTCTTCGTCTGGCCGAAGGGCAACACGGTGAGCGTGTAGTTGCCCTGCGACAGCCAGCGCCGGGCGACGTCGCGCACCTGCGCCGGAGTCGCGGCGTCAATCGTGGCCAGCGCTTTGCGGAAGCAGCCCGGGTCGCCGTGGAAGACCTGGCATTCGGCGAGCACGTCGGCCTTGCCGCCGAAGCCACCGATGCGCTCGATGCCGCGCACGAAGCCCGCGCGCACCACCGTGCGGGCGCGCTCGAGTTCCTCCTTCGTCGGGCCCTCGGCGAGCAGGCGCGAAAGCTCCTCGTCGAGTACCTTCTCCACTGCCGCCGGATCGCGGTCGGCCTTGACGTCGACCTGGATGCCGAACAGGCCGGCGATCTCCATGCCGAAATTGAACGCGCTGACGCCATCGGCGACCTGGTCGCGGTGCACGAGGCGCGCATCCAGTCGCGAGGCGGCGCTGCCGCCCAGCACCTGCGCGAACAGGCCGAGGATCTCGCTGTCGGAATCGGTCACCGGCGGCACGTTCCAGGTGCGCACGATGCGTGGCTGCGGCACGCGGTCGTACATCACGTCGCGTCGCGCGTCGCTTCGCGCGGCGACGTCGACCTCGTGGCGGGTCAGCGGCGGGCCCGAGGGGATGTGACCGAAGTATTGCTGGACCTTTTCCCTCGCCGTCGCGACGTCGATGTCGCCGGCCAGCACAAGGGTCGCGTTCGCCGCGCCGTAGTACCTGCGGAACCAGTCTTTGGCCTCATCGACCGTTGCGCCCTCGAGCAGATCGCCGGCCGCCAGGTCGGGCGCATGATAGGGATGGCCTTGCGGGAAGCTGGCTTCGAAAACGCGGTCCCAGACCTTGCCGTAGGGCTGGTTCTCGCGCTGGCGCTTCTCGTTCTGCACCACGCCGCGCTGCTCGTCGATCACCTTCTGGTCGAGCGCGCCGAGCAGGTGGCCCATGCGGTCGGACTCCATCCAAAGCGCGCGGTCGAGCGCGGTGGTGGGCACGTTCTGGAAATAGTTGGTGCGATCCTGGCTGGTGGTGCCGTTCTGGTCGGTGGCGCCGACCTCCTCGAAGGGCTTGAAGAACTCGTCGCGGTAGTTCTCCGAGCCCTGGAACATCAAGTGCTCGAACCAGTGCGCGAACTCCTGCCGGTCGGCCGGTTCGTCCTTGCCGCCGACGTGGTACCAGACGTTGACCGCGACGATCGGCGCCTTGCGGTCGGTGTGCACGACCACGGTCAGGCCGTTGTCGAGGCGGAAGCGCTCGAAAGGGATGTCCGGGTCGGACGCGCGCGCCGGCAGGGCGATGGCGATCGACAACAGGGCGACGGCGACGAGACTCGGCAGGCTGCGCATGGGCATTTCCAAGGGGCGGTGCGACCGGCGGTCGCCGATCGACCGGCCAAACTAGCATTGGCTCCCGGCCGGGACATGCTCCGGAAGTCACTGCCTCATGCGGGGATGAGCGGCTGCAGGAGCACACCCCGAAGTCCGCCCACCGATGGCCCCGCACGGGGCTGCACGCCGGAGCACGCTGGCCGTAGCGAGCCCGATGGAAAGACGCGCAGGATGCAAGGTTTCCCACCGGGCCTGAGGCGAGCGCCACGCGGGCTTCACCGGCGCATGCCAAGATGCGTCGTCGCCCCGTCCGGAGAAGCCGACCATGCGCCTGCCGTTCGCCACTGTCCTGTTCGGCCTGTCCGCGGCCTGCGGCGCGCAGTCGCTGCAATACGACGGCACCGCCTTCGCGATCGGCGGCGATGCGGTGCTGTACCGGGAGACGCACTTATTGGCTGCGGCGGGCGAGACGTCGCCCGCCGAGCGGGTGGTTTTGTATCGCTGCCCGGACGGTGCCCCCTTCGCCCGCAAGCGCGTGGTGTACGGCGCCGCCGGCGAGGCGCCGAGTTTCGAACTGGTCGATGCGCGGCTCGGCTACCGCGAAGGAGTGCGCGAGGCGGCCGGCACGCGGGAAGTGTTCGTGCAGCGCGAGGCTGGCGCCGACGAGAAGCGTGGGCCGCTACCCGACGCGCAGGGGCTGGTCGCCGACGCGGGCTTCGACGCCTTCGTGCAGGCGAATTGGGAGGCCCTTCAGCGCGGAGAGACGGTGCGCTTTCCGTTCCTCGTGCCGAGCCGGCTCGACTACTTCAACTTCAAGGTCAGCAAGGAAGCGGAGATCGAGGTCGAGGGCGCCCGCGCCAGCGTGATCCGTCTCGCGCTCGGTTCGTGGTGGGCCTTCCTCCTGCCGCACATCGACGTCGTATACGCCAACGACGACCGCACCCTGCTGCGGTTCGTCGGTATCACCAACGTGCGTGACGAGGAGGGCGACAACCTCAAGGCGCGCATCGAGTTCCCGCGCGACAGCCGCCGTCCGCTGGAGGACGGCGCGGTGTCGGCCGCCCTGGCGCTTCCGCTGGTGGGGGCCTGCGCCGGCGGCTGAGGCTTGGCGTAGCGCTTCGTCGGCGCGTCCGCCGGCTCGCGCCGGTCGGCAGACCGTCTCCCATCCTGCCGGCGTGACGGTCTTCGCGTCCGCCGGCGCCGGGCCCGCGATCGCCGCGTCCGTCGCTTGCGACCTTTCGCCCCGCGCGCGCATCCCAGGTTCCGGCCGGACCCTGCGCCACGGGCGGTGAGGCCTTGAGACCCGCGGCTCGCTCCGGCGCAGCGCGGCAACGCTTCGGCGCGTGGCCTGCGGGATCCGCCGGCCCGGCACTTGTGCAAGATGCTGCGCGGTGCAAACCATCGCCGCCTCTCGCGCATCCAAGCCGGCGCAACCCACTGTTCAGCGAAACGGAAATTCCCATGCGACTCGCCACCCATTTGCTGCGCAGCCTCGTTCCACTGGGCCTGGTCGGCGGCCTGGTCCTGTCCGCGGCCACCCAGGTCGAAGCCGCCGGGGGCCTGGGTCGACAGGGGCGCCCGCTGGCGAACCTCCCGCCGCAGGGTGGCGTGGATGCTCCGCAGGCCCGGGCCGAAACGGGCGCTTCGCGTGACGACCGCAACGCCGCCGGCACCCCGCCCTCCCGCCAGATCGACTGGCGCACCATGCTGCCCGCCGTCACCCTGCGCGGCCGCGCGTGAACCGTCTTCCCCCACCTCACCCGACCCATGGACGGGTCGGTGAGGTCCTCCGCGCAGCGGAGAACGCCGGTGTGGGGTCGCGTTGCGCGATGACCGTTGAGGGCCCGGGGCCGGGAACCCGGCACCGCTGTACCCTCCGACCTACCCTGCCTCGACGGCAGCCCCGAGGGCCGTGAGCGCCCCGGCCGGCCGGCCGAGGACCATACGACGCAGCAGCCTGCTTCTACTGGGCCCTCGGCACGGCCCGCGACCCCGCTGCCCCGCACCCTACCGATCCAGCCGCTCCACCCCCTGCAGCACTCCGTCGACCAGCCGCAGCAGGCGCCGATCGCGGCTGGCGCCCAGGTCGTAGACCCAGTCCTCGTCACGCACGAAGCGGCGGTGGGCGTTGCCGGCGCTGTCGCGGCGGATGATTTCGCGCCAGCGGTCGCGGCGCGAGGCAGGTTCGCCGCAGCGCGCGACCAGCGCCCCGGCCGGGGTGCCGACGGGCAGCGCGTCGAGGCGGCAGTCGGCGCCGATCGCGGCCACGCCGTAGCCGAGGCTGTCTTCGCGCAGCAGGCGGTCGTCGACCAGCAGCAGCCGGCGCAGCAGGCGGTTGGGTCCGAAGTTGTAGTACCAGGCCTCGACCGGGCGCTCGACACGCTGTTCCAGCGGGCCGTACTCGCCCTGCACCAGCACCTCGGTGTAAGCGTCGATCCAGAACGGTTCGCCGCAGCGCTCACGGACCTGGATCGCGTGGTCGCCGACGTCGACCACGCGGCCGTCGCAGCGCAGGGCCTGTGCCTCGGCGGCCGCGCAGAGCAGCAGCAGCGCGGCCAGCGTGCGATTCATGCGCCGATCCCGGCGCGCGCGCGCAGGATCGCGGCCAGCACGTCCGGCGCGTACTCGAAGGAGTCGTAGTACAGCCGGTCCGCCGGCAACCCGGCGGCCACGAAGGCGCGCCGGCCGGCCTCGATCAGCGCGGGCGGGCCGCTCATGTAGATGTCGAACGGCGACAGGTCGGGGAAGTTCCGCAGCACCGCCTCATGCACGAAGCCGGTGGCGTGACGGGCCGCCTCGTCGCCCTTGGGTTCCGACAGCACGGTCTCCACGAACAACGCCGGGTGGCGGCGTGCCCACTGCGCGGGCAGGTCGGCAAGATACAGCTCGGACTCGTCGCGCACGCCGCGGAACACGTGCAGCGGGCGCGCCGAGCGCAGATGGAGAAAGTGCTCGACGATGGCCTTGAGCGGCGCAAAGCCGGTGCCGCCGGCCACCATCACGATCGGCCGCTCGGAGTCCTCGCGCGGCACGAAGGTGCCGAGCGGGCCTTCGATGCGCCACACCGCGCCGACCGGCATCTCGGTGAACACCCAGTGGGTGAAACCGCCGCCGGGCACTTGGCGGATGTGCAGCTCGACGTGGTCGCCCTCCTCCGGTGCGTTGGCGATCGAGAACGCGCGCCGCTTGCCCTCGGGCAGCAGCACGTCGAGGTACTGTCCGGCCAGCCAGCGCAGGCGTTCGCCACGCGGCGGCTTGAGCAGCACGCGCACCACGTCCGGCGCGACGATCTCCCGGGCCACCACTTTCAGCGCCAGCTGCCGGCGCGGGAAATCCGCCACCGACGGCACTTCGCGCGCGGCGATGGTCAGGTCCGAGCGCGGCACGGCCTGGCACAGCAGGGCGTCGTGGTGGGCGCGCTCGGCGGCATCGAGCGCCAGCGCCGGCTGGCGCGGGTAGTGGCATTCGCCGTCGACGATCGTCGCCTTGCATGAACCACAACGCCCGCCGAGGCAGGAGTAGGGCAGCGCTAGCCCGGCGCGGCGCGCGGCCTCCAGCACCGTCTCACCGTCGTCCACGGGGAAGCGGCGCTCGGTGCCGGCGAGGGTGACGGAAAAGGGCATGCGGGATCGACCGGTTCGCAGGGACCGGCCTCCATGGTAGCCCGCAACCCGTCGCGGCACCGCGTGCGCGCGGCGCGCTACCCTTGGCGGCCGACCTCGAAGCGGAGCGCCGCGCATGCCGATCTGGAGAAAGCCCATCGACCTCGAGGCGGCGCAGCGCTCGCGCGCGGGCACGCTGTCGGAATCGCTCGGCATCCGCTTCCTCGCTTTCGGCGACGACTGGCTGCGCGCCGCGATGCCGGTCGATCACCGCACGAGGCAGCCCTTCGGTCTGCTGCATGGCGGCGCCTCGGTGGCGCTCGCCGAGACCCTGGGATCCTTCGGGGGCTGGCTGTGCATCGCGCCGGGAGAAGGCCACGTGGTCGGCCTCGAGATCAACGCCAACCACCTGCGCGCGGTGCGCGAGGGCGAGGTCGCCGGCACCGCGCGACCGATCCACCTCGGCCGCAGTACGCAGGTCTGGGAAACGCGCATCGTCGATGCGCAGGAGCGCCTGGTCTGCCTGTCGCGCCTGACGCTCGCCGTGGTGCCGGAGCGCGCCGGCGCGTGAGCCCGCCCGACGGCCATCCCTACGACGCGCTGGCGCCCGAGGTCGTGCTCGGTGCGCTGGAGTCGGTGGGCTTTCCCACCGATGGTCGTCTGCTGGCTCTCAATTCCTTCGAGAACCGCGTCTATCAGTGCGGGCTGGAGGACGGGTCCTTCGTGGTCGCCAAGTTCTACCGGCCGGGCCGCTGGACCGACGCCGCGATCGACGAGGAACACGCCTTCACCGTCGAACTGGCCGAGGCCGACCTGCCCGTCGTGCCGCCGCTCGCGCGCCACGGCGCCACCCTGTTCCGCCACGCGGGCTTCCGCTTCGCGCTGTTCCCGCGCCGCGGCGGCCGGCCGCCGGAACTGGAGGGCGGCGACACGCTGGAATGGCTGGGTCGCACGATTGCCCGTCTGCATGCGGTCGGCGAGCGCCGCCGTTTCTTGCAGCGCGCGCGCATCGACGTCGATACCCTGGTGCGGATCAGCGCGCGCCACGTGCTGGCCTCGCCGCTGCTGCCGCCGTCGACCCGCAGCCGCTACGCGCAGGCGGTCGGAGCGCTGGCCGACCGGCTCGATGTGGCCTGGGACGCGGCCGCGCCGCTCATGATCCGCCTGCACGGCGACTGCCACCCCGGCAATCTGCTGTGGACCGACGCCGGCCCGCTGCTGCTCGACCTCGACGACGCGCGCAGCGGCCCCGCGCTGCAGGACCTGTGGATGTTGTTCGGCGACGGCCCCGCGCAGCGCGATGCCCTGCTCGCGGGTTACGCGCAGTTCCGCGACCTCGATCCCGCCGAACTGTCGCTGGCCGGTCCGCTGCGCCTGATGCGCCAGGTCCACTTCGCGGGTTGGATCGCGCAGCGCTGGGACGATCCGGCGTTCCCGCGCGCGTTCCCGTTCGCCGCAGAATCGCGCTGGTGGGACGAACACGTCTCGGACCTGTTCGAGGCGCTGGACGCCGACGCGCTGTAGCGCGCGTTGGCGCCCGGGCCTTGCGCCCGGCGGCGCGGTCAGTTTTAGCACCTGCCGCTGGCGCCTCGCGTGCGAGGTTCCCGTCGTAGATGCTATGCGGGCCGTCCG
>DHLY01000013.1:67785-71941 GCA_002405525.1 Proteobacteria bacterium UBA4656 | reverse complement strand
CCCACTTGAATTTCAACAGACCCAAATCGGATTTCGTTTCTATGGACGGCAACACAAGCAGGCATTCACTCTTCATTCGAATCAAGCTGGCGCGTTCCGCCGCGAAGCTCACACAGGCGCAGCTAGCTTCGCGCTTGGGCGTCCATGCCAGCGCCGTTGGTCATTGGGAGGTGCCCGAAGGTACAGCGCCGACCTGGCACCATCTGTACGAGATTGCTGCGGTTACCGCGTGCAGAGTCGAGTGGCTCGCTACCGGGGCCGGTCCCCGGAGCGCGCGGGGCGAGCACGCAACTCTGGATGAAGTAGGCGCAGGGGGGGGCAGTTCTACGGCCACTCTCGATCCGATAGAGAGTAAGGTTATCGAAGCCTTGCGACGCATGAGGGCGCGGAAGCGAGCGGCGCTCGTGCAGTTCATCGACCGCTTCTGCGACTGAGTGCGCCGAGCGCTCCAGCGTTGCAATCATTGCGCTCGACGTCCAGAGGGCAGGTGTGTTGTGCAAGAGCGCTGGGCCGCTTTCTCTCGTGGCTTCGCACAACTTCAGGACCATGACACCGGTCCGTCAGTCAGTGGCACACAACACCCGACGGTGCACGCTTCGCGGCGTCACTGGCAGATTCTCTCCGAGTGGCGTGCTGCAGCGTTCGCGGCCATTCCGCTTTCGTCCTGGGCCCTCGCCCCTCAGGCCCCCACCTGCCGCAACCACTCCTGCAGGTTGTAGTAATTGGTCACCCGCGCAATCGTGCCGCCGCGCAGGTCGAAGAACGCGCCGCCCGGCAGCACGTAGGTCTGGCCGGTGGCGGGCGGCAGGCCCTCGTCCGTGGCGAGGTAGGTGCCGTGCACCACGAACTCCGCGGCGGCGCGCGCGCCGTCGGGGCTGGCCATGACGACGATGTCGCGCAGTTCCTCGCGGTAGCTGCGGTTCATGCGCGCGAGGAACACGCGGAAGACGTCCTTGCCGACCTCGCGCCCGCCCTGGTTCACGTCGTGGACGACGTCGTGAGCGAGCTGCGCCAGCATGCCCTCCCAGTCGCCGGCGTTGAACGCCTTGTAGTAGCTGAGCACCGTGCTGTACGCGAGGTCGGAACCACGCTGGCCGTCGATCATCATGGGGAACTCCGGGGAAGGCTCAGGCGGACTGCCACGGCAGGCGGTCGAGGTCGACGTTGCCGCCGCTGAGGATGATGCCGATGCGCCGGCCGCGCCAGCGCTCGCGCGTGGCCAGCAGGGCGGCCAGTGGCACCGCGCAGGACGGCTCGATGATGACCTTGAGCCGGTCCCATTGCAGCCGCATGGCGGCGACGATCTGCGCCTCGGACGCGAGCAGGACCTCGACGCGCTCGCGCCGCAGCACCTCGAACGCGATCCGGCCGAGGTGGGCGCGCAGCCCGTCGCAGATCGTGTCCGGCACCATATCGGTGATGCGGCGGTCCTGGCGCAGCGATTCGAAGGCATCGGCGGCCTGCGCGGGTTCGGCGCCGATCACCGTGGTCGCGGGGTCGATGCCATGTGCGGCGATCGCGGTGCCGGAAATCAGCCCGCCGCCGGACACCGGGGCCACCACCACATCCAGCGGGCCGGCCTGCTCGATGAGTTCCAGCGTCGCCGTGCCCTGGCCCGCCGCCACCCGCGGATCGTCGAACGGATGCACCATCGTGCCGCCGGTCTGCGCCAGCACGCGCTGCGACTCGGACTCGCGCGCAGCCATGGTCGGCTCGCACAGGATCACGTTCGCGCCGTGCTCGCGCATCTGCGCGAGCTTGATGGCCGGTGCGTTGCGCGGCACCACCACGTGGGCCGGCACACCGCGCAGCGACGCCGCGATCGCCACCGCGGTGCCGTGGTTGCCCGAGGACTGGGCCACGATGCCGCGCCGCGCGGTCGCCTCGTCGAGCGCGAACACCGCGTTGCAGGCGCCGCGGAACTTGAACGCACCGCCACGCTGCAGATTCTCGCACTTGAAGTGGACCTCGGCGCCCAGCAGGGCGTCGAGCTCGGGATTGCGCAGCACCGGCGTGCGCAGCGCGTGCGGCGCGATGCGCGCGGCGGCGGCGCGCACGTCGTCGAAGGTCGGCAGGACGGGATCGAGCATCGCGGCGACATCGGGGGCGGGACGCGCATGATAGCCTCGCGAGTCCGCGCTCCGGATCGCTGTCGTGACCGATGCTTCCCTCCCGCGCGCCGTGATCCGGCGCGCCGACTACCGGCCGCCGGACTGGCTGGTGCAGCATGTCGCGCTCGCCTTCGACCTCGACCCCGACCGCACGCAGGTCCACGCCCGCCTGTCGGTGCACCGCAACGGCCGCCACGACCGCCCGCTGCGCCTCGACGGCGAGGCGCTCGAGCTGCGGGAACTGGCGATCGACGGCCGGGCGCCGGAAGCGGGACAGGTGCTGCACGAACCCGGGGCCCTGGTGATCGCGATCGGCGGCGACGCGGCGGTCGTGGAGACCGTGGTGGCCATGGTGCCGGCGGCCAACACCGCGCTGGAGGGCCTCTACGCGGCGGGCGATTCCCTGCTCACGCAGTGCGAGGCACAGGGCTTCCGCCGCATCACCTATTTCATCGACCGCCCGGACGTGATGGCGCGCTACACCACGGAACTGCGCGGCGACCGCGTGCGCTTCCCGGTGCTGCTGGGCAATGGCGACCTCGTGGCGGAAGGCGAACTGCCCGACGGCCGCCATTACGCGTGCTGGCACGACCCGCACCCGAAGCCGTCGTACCTGTTCGCCCTGGCCGCCGGCCGCTTCGACCACGTCGAGGGTCGCTTCACCACCGCGGAAGGCCGCGAGGTGCTGCTGCGCGTGCACGCCGACCCGGGGCTCGCACCGCGCTGCAAGCATGCATTGGCGGCGCTCAAGCGCACGATGGCCTGGGACGAGGCGCGCTACGGCCGCTGCTGCGACCTCGGGCGCTTCAACATCGTCGCCACCCACGACTTCAACATGGGCGCGATGGAGAACAAGGGTCTCAACATCTTCAACGCCAAGTACATCCTGGCCGACCCCGAGACCAGCACCGACGACGACTTCCTGCACGTCGAGGCGGTGGTCGCGCACGAATACCTGCACAACTGGACCGGCAACCGCGTGACCTGCCGCGACTGGTTCCAGCTGTCGCTGAAGGAAGGCCTGACCGTGTTCCGCGAACAGCAGTTCGTGGCCGACACCCATTCGGCCGCGGTGCGGCGGATCGACGACGTGCGCAACCTGCGCGCGCAGCAGTTCCCGGAGGACGCGGGCCCGTTCGCCCATCCGGTGCGGCCGGACGAGTACGTCGAGATCAACAACTTCTACACCGCGACGGTGTACGAGAAGGGCGCGGAATTGGTCCGCATGCTGCACGCCACGCTGGGCGAGACCGGCTTCCGCGCCGGCATGGACGAATACTTCCGGCGCCACGACGGTCAGGCCGTCACCTGCGACGACTTCCTCGCCGCGCTGTCGGCAGGCGGCGATCACGATCTTTCGTCCTTCGCCGGATGGTATGCGCAGGCCGGCACGCCATGCCTGCGGGTGGATTCGTCCCACGACCCGACGTCGCGGCGCTTCACGCTGGACCTTTCGCAGCGCACGTCGCCCACGCCCGGCCAGACTGTGAAGCGGGCGCTTCCGATCCCGGTGCGCATCGCGTTGCTCGACGCGCGCGGCGCGCGCCTGCCGCTGCGTCTGGCCGGCGAGCCGGAGCCCGCGGGCACCGAGCGCGTGCTGCTTCTGACCGCGGCGGGCGCGCGCTTCGTGTTCGAGGACATCGCCGCGCCGCCGATCCCGTCGCTGCTGCGCGGTTTCTCGGCGCCGGTGGTGGTCGAACGAGCGGAGGACGCCGTCGAACTCGCGTTCCTCGCGCGCCACGACGACGACTCCTTCAACCGCTGGGAGGCGCTGCAGCGGCTCGGCGCACAGGCGATCCTGGGCGGCTACCGTGGTGATCCGGGCGCCGCGGGCTGGCGCACGGCGCTGATCGACGCGCTGGCGGGGCTGCTGGCCGATGCAGCGCAGGGCCCGGCCTTCGTCGCCGAATGTCTGGCGCCGCCGGACGAGGCATGGCTCGGCGAGCAGGTCGAGGCACTCGACCCGCCGGCCCTGCATGCCGCGCGCGAGGCGCTGCGGGGCGAACTCGGCCGCGCGCTGAGCGATCCGCTCGCGCGCGCCTTCG
>DHLY01000013.1:52081-67529 GCA_002405525.1 Proteobacteria bacterium UBA4656 | reverse complement strand
CGCGCGCAACATGACCGACCGCCTCGGCGCACTGGCCTTGCTGCGCCGCCACGACCTGCCTGGCGCAGACGCCGCCGCGCACGCGTTCAAGGTGCGCTTCCACGACGACTCGTTGGTGCTGGACAAGTGGCTGGCGCTGGAAGCCGGCGCGCCGCGCGAGACGACCGTCGAGCGCGTGCGCGAACTGCTCGCGGACGACGCGTTCTCTTGGCGCAGGCCGAACAAGGTGCGCGCCCTGGTCGGCACCTTCAGCCGCGCCAACCGCGTCGCTTTCCACCGCGTCGACGGCTCGGGCTATGCCCTGCTCGCCGAAGCGATCCGCACGGTCGATGCGCTCAATCCGCTGGTCGCGGCCCGACTGGCCGGTGCCTTCAACGGCTGGCGGCGGATCGAGCCGCGCCGCGCCGCGCTGATGCGTGCCGCGCTCGAATCGCTGGCCGCGAGCCCGCGTTCGAACGACCTCGGCGAGATCGTCGATCGGGCCTTGGCCTAGGGCTGCAGTTTTGCGGATACGTGCCGGTTGCCGCTGCTTTGGACCGTGCCCAGGGCTAAGGGCCCAGGGCCCAGAAAAGTTGCGGAGACTGCTGGGCCCTGGGCCCTTGGCCCTGGGCCCTGTTCCACAGCCCTCACCGCCGCCGCGCCCCCAACACACTGGTCATCGCTGACCCCGCGACCACCAGCGACGCACCGATCCAGCCCAGCAGGGCGATCCGCTCCGGCATCACCAGCGCGGGCGCGAAGGCGTGGGCGACTTCGACGGTGGCGACGGTGAGCAGGGGAGTGCATGCCAGCACCATCGACACCCGCGAGGCTTCCGAGTGCGCCAGCGCCTCGGCGAAAGCGCCGTAGGCGAGCAGGGTGTTGAGCGCACAGAAGACCAGTGCGGCGAGGTACACCGGTTCCAGGCAAGCCATCCGCGCCGGATCGGCCAGCGGGAACAGCAGCACGCTCGCCAGCGCGTAGATCCCCGCCATCACCTGGGTCGAGGTGAAATGAGTGAGCAGCTGCTTCTGGATCAGCGCGTAGCCCGCCCAGACCAGGGCGCCTAGCAGCACCAGCACCGAGCCCCAAAGGTAACGCGACCCGGCAGTGACGGCGACCGCGGCGATCTGGTCGGCGAAGAACAGTCCAAGCCCCGCGGCGACCGTCGCGAAACCCAGCCACTGGCCGCCGCTGAAGCGCTCGCCGAACACCCACACGCCACCCAGCGCCAGCAGCAGCGGCGCGGCCTGGATCAGCAGCTGGGCGTTGGCCGCGGTGGTCAGGTCCAGGCCGAGCAGATAGCCGAGGTAGTTGCCCACCAGCAGCAGACCGGCAAGGCCCAGCAGCAGCCAGCGCCGACCGGTCTGGCCGCGGAAGCCGCGCAACTGGCCGCGCAGGGCGAGCCAGGCCAGCAGTACGAGGGCGGCGAAGACGAACCGCGCCCAGGTCAGGGTCCAGGGATCGATGCGCTGCAGTGCGATCTGCAGCGCCACCGGCAGGGTGGCCCAGAGCACGGCGGTGGCGAGCGCCAGCAACAGGCCGAGGCGCCAGTGTCCGGTCGGTCGGTGCAGCGCCATGGCATTCCCCGGTCGAAGCCGCAGTATAGGCGGCCCTGTCCGTCACGGGTTCAGTGCGAATTCACAGCGCCCGGCCCACGATGCTGAACACTGGATGCAACGGAGAACTGCCATGCTCGCCTTCCGCAGTACCGCCTTCGCCGGCGCGCTGGGCGCTCTGCTGCTGGCCGGCTGCGCGACCTATCCCGGCGTCGCCTATCATGACGACGGCGACGCCGTCGGCGGGGACTACTCCTACGGCGGGCGCTGGGACGACGGCGGATGGCGCGGCGGTTACTGGCTGTCGGGGTGGTCGAGCCCCTATTCGAGCGTGTTCCATCCGCCGTACTGGCGGACGTACGATCCGTGGTACACGCCCGGGTGGCGCTACTACGGCGATCGCCACTGGGCGGGGAGCGGCTGGTACTCCGGCTGGAACGGGCTCGCTTACGATCCATGGTGGGGCGGCTGGCACGCGCCTTACCGCCACGGCTGGTACGACAGCCACGGCAGCGGCTACCGCCACGATTCGCGTCGCGCATGGCGCGAGCATGAGTACCGTTATGGCCGGCGCGGCTACGAGGATTGGCGCCGCAGCGGGGGCGACCGCCGCGCCAGCGAAGAAGCCGAGCGCATCGCACGGCGCACCGGCGCGGACCGCGCGTCCCTCGCTCCGGTGCCCGCCGCTCCGCCGTGGCGAGGGGGCGAACCCAGCGCCTACGACCGCCGCGGGCAGGACGCCGCGCGGCCGGGCCGGCCGTCGCGCTTCGGCTACCCTGAGGCTGCGCCGGCGCGCGGCGATGATCGCGGCCAGGTCCGCCGCGGCGATGACGGCCTGGCCGGCCGACGCGAATCGGGCTGGATCGTCCCGGCCCCGGCCGGCGGCGACCGTCCCGGGCGCCTGGCCCTGCCGGAGCGCAATGACGACGACTCGCTGCGTGACGACGGGCGCGGGACGGGGTACGGGACCGCCACTTGGCGCGACGGCGGTGGGGATGCTGCAGACGGCTCGCGGCGCACCTGGTCGACCCGGCCGGGCGACTGGCGCAACGAACGATATCGACGGATCGGCACGCCGCAGGATGCCGGTGGCGAGTTGCCGTCACGCCGCGGCGCCCGCGGTTGGGACGCCACGCCGGATGCCGGTGCAGGCGCCAGCGATCCCTCACGCTTCGACCGTCGCGAGTACTCCCGCGGCACGCCGGCCGGCCGCTACGCCCTGCCCGAGCGCTACGGGGCGCCGGAGCGCGACGAAGCACCCGCGCGCTACGAACCGCCGACGCGCCAATCGTCGGCACGTTTCGACCCGCCTCCGCGGCGCGACGACGATGGCGGCTCGTCCAGCCGGCAGTTGGAGCGGATCATCCGCGACGACGAGTAGCGCGATGGCGGTGGCAGCCGTTACGGGCGGCACCGCAATGCAGGTCGCGGGGAATCCGCAGCGGAGGGCAACGGTTGCAGCCGGATCGCGGCCGCGGGCGACCGGGGACGTCCCGGGCGCTGCGTCGCCGCGGCGCCTTCAGGCTTTCAGATCGCCAGTCGCGTCAGCGCGTCCTCGAGCTTGGCGCGGCGCTGCTCCAGCGACGCCAGCGCCGGCGATCGTTCGCTGACCACCACGCGCTGGCGAAACTCGGCCAGCGCCATGTCGATGCGCCCGATCTCGATCATGAGGTCGTGGCGAAGGAACACCGGGTCGTTGCTGTACGGGGCAGGCTGGGGGCTCATGGCGTGTCGAACGGGTCATGTCTGGGGCACGGAAATGCGATGCACTCCGCATGCCAACCGTGACCGGATCGGCATTTCCGCACGTTCGGTGACGCGGCGGGACGGGCCACCCGGGACCGGCGCCGCCCGCTTGACGCCCGCAGGTGTCGGCGAACCGGCGCGCGACCGCGATTCCGGGAAGCAGATCACGGTCTGCAGGCCGCGATGCGGTTCTACTCGCAACAGGCCTGTCGCGCTGGCGCAGGTCCCCGGCTGCAGTCGGCTGGCGCCCGGCACATGCTCCCCAAGGATCCCCCCCTGTTCCCCAAGGGCCGCCGGGCGCCAGCTTCTCCTCCCTGAACTGCGGCGCGTCCTTGGCGTGCTTCCCGATCCGGCGTCACGGCTGCCCCTGCGCAGCCCACCGCACGCGGCGTCGACCCGGACCGGTGCCTCTCCTTCAATGCAGTTGCCGTGCCAAGGGCAGTCTTGCCCCATCGCCGGCGGACCGGTGGCGCGGGCGCGCCCAAGACCGCACCGGGGGAGCTTGCCGGGGTGGAGACTTGCATGAAGGCTCCCTAGACTGGGCGTTTCGGGCCTCATTCTTTCCGTCGCAGATGGACTTCCACCGAACCTGGGACGTGATCGTGATCGGCGGCGGTCACGCCGGCACCGAGGCCGCGCTCGCCGCGGCCCGCGCCGGCGCGACCACCCTGCTGCTGACCCACAGCGTCGAAACCATCGGCCAGATGAGCTGCAATCCCGCGATCGGCGGGATCGGCAAGGGCCACCTCGTTCGCGAGATCGACGCGCTGGGCGGCGCGATGGCACGCGCGGCCGACCGCGCCGGCATCCATTGGCGCACCCTCAATGCCTCCAAGGGCCCGGCGGTGCGGGCCACCCGCTGCCAGGCCGACCGCGTGCGTTACCGCGCGGCGATCCGGGCGATGGTGGAGGCGCAACCGGGATTGACCGTGTTCCAGGGTGCGGTGGATGACCTGTGGCTGGAGGGCGGGCGGATCGCCGGCGTGCTGACCCAGATCGGCCTGCGCATCCGCGCGCGCGGCGTGGTGCTCACCGCGGGCACCTTCCTCGGCGGATTGATCCACGTCGGGCTGCAGAACCACCGCGGTGGCCGAGCGGGCGACCCGGCATCGATCGCCTTGTCCGACCGCCTGCGCGGGATGTCGCTCGGTCAAGGCCGGCTCAAGACCGGCACCCCGCCGCGCATCGACGGCCGCACCATCGACTGGGCCGTGCTGGAAGAACAACCCGGCGATGATCCGCGGCCGGTCTTCTCGTTCCTCGGCAGTCCGGCCGACCACCCGCGCCAGGTCAGTTGCCACATCACCCACACCAGCGAGCGCACCCACGAGATCATCCGCGGCGCACTGGACCGAAGCCCGATGTTCACCGGCGCAATCGAGGGCACCGGGCCGCGCTACTGCCCGTCGGTGGAGGACAAGGTGGTGCGCTTCGCCGACAAGGTCTCGCACCAGGTGTTCGTGGAGCCCGAGGGCCTCGATACCCACGAGGTCTATCCCAACGGCATCTCGACCTCGCTGCCGTTCGACGTGCAGGTGGCCCTGGTGCGCTCGATCCGCGGATTCGAGCAGGCGCACATCACGCGGCCCGGCTACGCCATCGAGTACGACTTCTTCGACCCGCGTGGCCTTCGCCACTCGCTGGAGACCCGCACCATCCCGGGTCTGTTCCTCGCCGGCCAGATCAACGGCACCACCGGCTACGAGGAGGCCGCCGCGCAGGGCCTGCTGGCCGGAGTCAACGCTGCGCGCGCGGCACGCGACCTCGAACCGTGGTGCCCGCGCCGAGACGAGGCCTACCTCGGGGTGCTGGTCGACGACCTCGTCACCCACGGCACCACCGAGCCCTATCGCATGTTCACCTCGCGCGCCGAGTACCGCCTGCACCTGCGCGAAGACAATGCGGACCTGCGCCTGACCGCAGCCGGCCGCGCGCTGGGACTCGTGAACGACGCGCACTGGGCCGTTTTCGACGCACGCCGCGGGGCGATCGAACGCGAGTCGGCGCGCCTGCGCGGGCTGTGGGCGGCTCCCAACAACTCCTTGGGCGCCCGCGTGCGCGAAGCACTCGGCATCGAGATCGCGCGCGAGGCCTCGGCCTTCGACCTGCTGCGCCGCCCGCAGGTCGGGTACGCCGACCTCGCGAGGGTTCCCGGGATCGGGCCGGGCGTGGACGATCCCGGCGTGGCCCTGCAGGTCGAGGTGGAGGCCAAGTACGAGGGCTATCTGGCTCGCCAGCGCGACGAGATCGCACGCAACCGCGGGCAGGAATCACTGCCGATCCCCGACGGCTTCGACTACGCCGCGCTGCGTGGACTGTCGGCGGAGGTGGCACAGAAACTCGCCCGCGTGCGGCCGGCCACGATCGGCCAGGCGGCGCGGATCAGCGGGGTCACGCCGGCGGCGATCTCGCTGCTGCTGGTGCATCTCAAGCGCGCCGGCGTCGCGGCATGAGCCCGCTCGCGCCGATGCCCGCGCGCTGAGCGACCGCGGCCGGATCGCCCATGCACGACGAACTCGAGCAGCACCGCCGCGAGTACGGTCAGCGCCTGCGCCGCATCCGGCGCCTGCTGCGCCCGCTGCCGCGGCGCGCGACCATCGCGCGCTACCCGGTGCTGAAATGGTTCGCGGCCACCGCGCGCCGCAGCTGGTTTCTGTGGTCGTTCAAGCGCGGTCCGCTGCTGCGCGCGATCTACTTCGGCTCGGTACTCGCGCTGCTGCCGCTGATGGGCGTGCAGCTGCCGTTGTCCCTGCTGCTGTGCATCCTGGTGCGCGCCAACCTGCCGGTCTGCGCGGCGCTGCAGTTCATCACCAATCCGCTGAGCGCTGTGCCGGTTTACGGCTTCACGTATCTCGTCGGGCATTGGCTGCTGCACCACCTTGGCGGCAGCGAGGGCGCCTACGCCCCCGCTGCCGCCCTGGCCCTGGTGGAGGGAGGTCAACTGCTCGCAGCGGCGGGCGACGTGCTGGGCGGCCTGCTGCTGGGCGGGGTGGTGGTCGGGCTGGCGGTGGCCGTGCTGGTCGACCTGGCCTGGCGCCTGCTCGTCTGGGAGGCAGGCCTGTTCCGCGAGCGCTACCGGCGCGCGCGGGCGCGCGCGGGCACCCCGCCATCGCCGACGGACTGAGGCCGGCGCGTCGACGACACCGTCCGACGTCAAGACTTCCGCCGCCGTCGCAGGCGCCTACAATCCCGCCTCCGACGCCACCTGCCGGCCCCTCCGCCAATCCGCACTCCGAATGTCTCCCATCGAACACCGCATCGCCGCCGACATCGGCGCGCGGCCGCAACAGGTCGCCGCCACCATCGAACTGCTCGATGCCGGGGCCACCGTGCCCTTCATCGCGCGCTACCGCAAGGAGGCCACGGGTGGCCTCGACGACACCCAGCTGCGCCGGCTGGAAGAGCGCCTGGGCTACCTGCGCGAACTCGAGGAGCGTCGCGCCGCGGTGCTCGCCTCGATCCGCGAGCAGGGCAAGTCCACGCCGGAGCTCGAAGCGCAGATCGCCGAGGCCGACACCAAGGCGCGCCTCGAGGACCTGTACCTGCCCTACAAGCCCAAGCGCCGCACCAAGGCGCAGATTGCGCGCGAGGCCGGCCTCGAGCCGCTGGCCGACGGCCTGCTGGCCGACCCGACGCAAGCGCCCGACGCTGCCGCCGCCGCCTTCGTCGACGCCGGCAAGGGCGTGGCCGATGCGAAGGCCGCGCTCGACGGCGCACGCGCGATCCTGATGGAGCGCTTCGCCGAAGACCCGACCCTGGTCGGCGAGCTGCGCGAGCTGCTGTGGACGCGCGGCCAGGTGCGCGCGCGCGTGGTCGAAGGCAAGGAGACCGAGGGCGCGAAGTACCGCGACTACTTCGACCACGCGGAATCGATCGCGCAGATCCCCTCGCACCGGCTGCTGGCGCTGTTCCGCGCGCGGAACGAGGGAATTCTCGACCTCGAGCTCACACCTTTGCTGGAGCCTTCCGCGCCGCGGGGCGCTCTGCACGCCGCAACCGGAGCACCCGCACCGCGAAGCGCTGTGCAAACGCCCAACGGGACGCTCGCCTCGTCGACGGCCCCCGACCCCGCCGTCCTCGCCGGCCACCAGACCTGCGAGGCGCGCGTCGCGCACCGCTTCGGCATCGAGAACCGCGGGCGCGCCGCCGATGGCTGGCTGGCCGAGACCTGCCGCCTCGCCTGGCGCACCAAGCTGCACCTGCACCTGACGCTGGACCTGTTCGGCAAGGCGCGCGAGGCGGCCGAAGACGAGGCGATCCGGGTGTTCGGCGACAACCTCAAGGACCTGCTGCTCGCCGCACCCGCCGGCCCGAAGGTGGTGATGGGCCTCGATCCGGGCCTGCGCACCGGCTGCAAGATCGCGGTGGTGGACGCCACTGGCAAGGTGCTCGGCACCCACACCATCTACCCGCACGCGCCGCAGAACCATTGGGACGGCTCGATCGCGCAACTGGCCGCGACCTGTCGCACGCTCGAGGTGGATTTGATCGCGATCGGCAACGGCACCGCCTCGCGCGAGACCGAGCGACTGGTGGGCGAACTGATGCGCAAGCACCCGGACCTGAAACTGGCCAAGGTGGTGGTCAGCGAAGCGGGGGCGTCGGTGTACTCGGCCTCGGAACTGGCGGCGAAGGAGTTCCCGGATCTGGACGTCTCGCTGCGCGGCGCGGTGTCGATCGCGCGCCGCCTGCAGGACCCGCTGGCCGAACTGGTGAAGATCGAGCCGAAGGCGATCGGCGTCGGCCAGTACCAGCACGACGTCAACCAGGTGAAGCTCGCGCGCGCGCTGGATGCGCGGGTGGAGGACTGCGTGAACGCGGTCGGCGTGGATGCCAACACGGCGTCCGCCGCGCTGCTCGCCCGAGTGGCGGGCCTGACGGCGTCGGTGGCGGAGAACATCGTGCGCCACCGCGACGCCCACGGCCCGTTCGGCACCCGGCGCGACCTGCTGAAGGTGCCGCGGCTGGGCGACAAGGCGTTCGAGCAGGCCGCGGGCTTCCTGCGCATCCCGCACGGCGACGATCCGCTGGACGCCTCTGCGGTGCACCCCGAGGCCTATCCCGTGGTGCAGAAGATCGTCGCCGAGAGCGGGCGCGAAGTGCGCAGCGTGATCGGCGACGGCGCCTTCCTGCGCGCGCTCCAACCTGATCGCTTCACCGACGAGCGCTTCGGTCTGCCGACCGTGCGCGACATCCTGAAGGAACTCGAGAAGCCCGGCCGCGACCCGCGCGGCAGCTTCGTCACCCCGTCCTACGCCGAGGGTGTCGAGGACCTGAAGGACCTTTCGCCTGGCATGGTGCTCGAAGGCCGCGTGACCAACGTCGCCGCGTTCGGCGCCTTCGTCGACGTCGGCGTGCACCAGGACGGGCTGGTCCACGTCTCGGCGCTGTCGCACAAGTTCGTTCGCGACCCGCGCGAAGTGGTCAAGGCCGGCGACATCGTCAAGGTGAAGGTGCTGGAGGTCGACCTCGCGCGCAAGCGCATCGCGCTCACGATGCGGCTCGACGACGCCCCGGGCGAGTCGCGCGGCGTGGCGCGGCCGGATGCGCGCCGCGAAGCGCCGCCGGGCCGGCAGGCCGCGCGCGCCGCAGCCGCGCCGGCGCCGGCCAACAACGCGCTGGCCGAGGCGCTGGCGCGCGCGAAACGCGGCTGAAGGGCGCCGGGGCGCAGTGCGCGCCCCGGCCCGGATGCGGTAGTTTCGGCAAGTCCCACGGGAGTCCGCGATGCGCTTCGAAGGCACCGATCGCTACGTCGCCACCGACGACCTGCGCCTGGCCGTGAACGCTGCCATCGCGCTGCAGCGCCCGTTGCTGGTCAAGGGCGAGCCTGGGACCGGCAAGACGCTGCTCGCGCAGGAGGTCGCACGCGCGATGGACGCGCCGCTGATCGAATGGCACGTGAAGTCCACCACCAAGGCCCAGCACGGCCTTTACGAGTACGACGCGGTCTCGCGCCTGCGCGACTCGCAGCTCGGCGACCCGAAGGTGGCCGACATCGGCAACTACATCGTGCCCGGCAAGCTGTGGGAGGCCTTCGAGAGCGAGCGCCGCGCGGTGCTGCTGATCGACGAAGTCGACAAGGCCGACATCGAGTTTCCCAACGACCTGCTGCGCGAACTCGACCGCATGGACTTCCACGTCCACGAGACGCGCGTCACGGTGCGCGCCCGGCACCGTCCGGTGGTGGTCATCACCTCCAACAACGAGAAGGAGCTGCCCGACGCCTTCCTTCGCCGCTGCTTCTTCCATTACATCCGCTTCCCGGACGGCGAGACCCTGCAGAAGATCGTCGACGTGCATTTCCCGGGCATCAAACGCGAGCTGGTCAATGAAGCGCTCGGCGCCTTCCTCGGCCTGCGCGACGTGCCGGGCCTCAAGAAGAAGCCTTCGACCTCCGAGCTGCTGGACTGGCTGAAGCTGCTGCTGGCCGAGGACGTGCCGATCGAGGTGTTGCGCGAGCGCAGCGCGAAGAAACTGATCCCTCCGCTGTACGGTGCACTGCTCAAGAACGAAGCCGACGTGCAGCTGTTCGAGAAGATCGCGTTCATGGCGCGACGCGGCTAGGGAGCCTTTGGACGATTTCCCGTGCCCGCGCCGGAGGTGGTGCGGCTGGCCAGCAGGACGTGCGTGGCGGGGCATGGCGGTTCCCTAGCCCGAGACGCGCAACGCGGCTGGACGGCCGCGCAACCCGTCAGCGCGGCGCGCGCGCGCTGGCGATCTCGAAGGCGTCCTTCGCGGCGCTTGCCAACGCTTCGGCCTCGGCGGCCACCGACTCGTCGTCCTGGCCGTTCTTCTGTCTGACGATGAGGGCACCATCCTTGTCCCAGCCGAGTCGCACGCTGACGCCGCCCTGCTCGCGCACCGCCACCCAGAGCTTGCCGTCCTTCCAGGCGAAGCGACGGGTGAAGCGGTTGTTGCCTTCGCCGTCGCTGACCGTCTCGCGCACCATGCGCACGGATCCGTCGTCGGCGAACGCGTCCCAGCCAATCGCGGTCTCGCGGCCCTCGGGACCGACGATGCGGCTGTCGGCGAAGCGCTTGAGACCGCCGAGCCGGGCCTCGAAGTCGGCGAAATCGCGCTGCAGTTCGACTGCGGGGTCGCGGGTCGCGCTGGTCAACGCCTGGGCCAGCTGCACGTTCACCCGGCGGGGCTTGCCCTGGGTGATCACGCCGACGCGGCCGATCGAGACGAACTTCACTGTGCCCTGGTCCAAGACCTGCGCGTCGACCGAGTAACCGCGGATGCTGTCGATCGCATCGGCCGGGTACGTCAGCGCGAACTCGGCGGGGAGCGCCGCGATCGGCAGCGTCGCGGTGGCAACCGGGGTCGGCTCGGCATCGGCGCGGGTGGTGTCGAGCAGGCGCACGGTGACCTGCGCGCCGGGTCCGAGCGTCACCGGACTGTCGGCAAGCACCATGCCGGTGACGGTGTTGGGCGCCTGGGGCGCGGCCACGGCGGGCGCGCTGCCGGCGGGAGCGGACGACGGGCCCGATCCACCCCCGCAGGCGGCGAGCGTGAGGCTGAGGACGATCACTGCGGACAAACGCATGGCGACTCTCCGGGTCGGATTCGGGGGCTGCACCAGTGGCGGGGCGGGCGGCAGGCGACGCAGCACGCGCGCGGCGCGAGCCGATGCACAATACCGCAGGACCCCGTGGTTGGCACGGGGGGGACATCGCGCCTGCGCATGCTCATCCGCTTCTTCCTCGCGCTGCGCGTCGCCGGACTGAAGCCCAGCGTCGGCGAGTTTCTGCAGCTGCTGGCCGGGCTGCGCGCCGGCCTCGCCGACGGCACGCCGGACGGCTTTCACGCCCTCGCGCGGACGGCGCTGGTCAAGGACGAGACACAGTTCGACCTCTTCGATCGCGTGTTTGGCGCCTGGTTCGCTGGCGCCGAGGCGCTGGCGACAGACGCGACGACGGGCATCCCGCAGGACTGGCTGCGTCAGCAGGCCGAACTGCTGCTCGACGACGAAGACAAGGCGCGGATCACGACGCTTGGCGGCTGGGAGGCGTTGATGCAGGCCGTGCGCGAGCGGATCGCGGAGCAGCAGGGCCGGCACGAGGGCGGCAACCGCTGGATCGGCACCGCCGGCACGTCGCCGTTCGGCAACGCCGGCTACAACCCGGAAGGCGTGCGGATCGGCGGCGCAGGTGGGCAGCGCCGCGCGGTGAAAATGTGGCAGCGGCGCGAGTACCGCAACCTCGACGAGCACGCACCGCTGGACGCGCGGCAATTGGCGCTGGCGCTGCGCAAACTGCGCCGCTTCGCGCGCGAGGGCGTGCCCGACCAGCTCGACCTGTCCGGCACCATCGAAGGCACCGCGCGCCGCGGCGGCCTGCTCGACCTGCGGTTTCAGGCCGAGCGGCGCAACGCGGTCAAGCTGCTGCTGTTCCTCGACATCGGCGGCTCGATGGATGAACACGTACGTGCCTGCGAATCGCTGTTCTCGGCCGCACGCTCGGAGTTCCGGCATCTGGAGCACTTTTACTTCCACAACTGCCCCTACGAACGCGTCTGGCGGGACAATCGCCGGCGCTGGAGTGAGTGGACGCCGCTGCCGGAGATCCTGCACAAGTACCCGGCCGACTGGCGGGTGGTGATCGTCGGCGACGCCAGCATGAGCCCGCACGAGATCCTGGCGCCGGGCGGCAGCGTGGAGCACTTCAATGACGAACCCGGCGCGGTGTGGATGCAGCGCCTGCTCGCGGTCTACCGGCGCGCGGCGTGGATCAACCCGGTGCCGGAGGACCAGTGGGAGTGGACGCCGTCGATCGCCCTGCTGCGCGAGCTCATGGGTGGGCGCATGTTCCCGCTGACGCTGGACGGCCTCGACCGCGCGATCGCACGCCTGAAGACTGGGTGAGGTGACCGCGCCGGCGGCCTCACCCGCCGCCGGAACGGCGCGCGATCCGGATCGCGCGCCGGCGAGCGACCGATCGCGGCCGGCTTTGCGGCGCACCGATAGCGCACGGCAGCGATGCCGGCGCCCAGGGCGCATGGCATGCCGCTATGCTCCAAGAGTCGCCCCGATCGCAAGGAGTTCCGCGCCATGCAACCGGTCCGTGTCGATGCCCGTCGCGGCTACGAGTGGTTCCGCGGCGGTATCGCCCTCGTCGGGAACAACCCGCTGCCGCTGGGCGTGATCGCGCTGCTGTTCGGCATCGCCACCTCCGTGCTGTCTCTGCTGCCGGTGCTGGGCTTGCTCGCCACCGTGCTGCTGGTGCCGGTACTGGGCGGCGGCTACATGGTCGCGCTGCACGAGGAGCACGAGGGCCGGGGTGCGCAGATCGAGCACCTGTTCCGCGGCTTCCAGGACCAGGACCGCTTCGTGCAACTGCTGCTGCTCGGCCTGCCCGGCCTCGCGGCGGCGCTGGCCTCCATGGTGCTGATGGTGGTGTTGGTCGGCGCGGCCGCGCTGCAGGTCGGCCTGTCGGTGGCGCTGTCCGGGGACGGAAGCGCTCCGATGGCGATCGGCCTCGGCCTGCTGCTGGCGCTGGCGGTCGGGCTGCTGCTGGCGATGGCGGTGTTCGCGCTGGTGGTGTTCGCGGTGCCGCGCGTGATGCTGGACCGCGTCGATGCGGTCACCGCGATGAAGGACAGCCTCGCCGCCAGCCTCGCCAACGTCGGCGCGCTGCTGGTGTTCGGGCTGCTGTTCATCGCCGCGTTCGTCGCGCTGCTCGTGGCAACCATGCTGGTCGGCTGGATTCCCTTCCTCGGCCAACTGGCTGCCCTGACCGCCTGGCTGGCCTTCGCCGTGGGCGGGATCGCGGTGTCCAATGCCGGGGTCTACCTCGGCTGGCGCGACCAGTGGCCGGGGACGCTGCCGGCCGCCGCTGTGGCGCCACCCGGGCCGCCGCCGCCGCTGGCCTGATTCATCCGCTGGGCGCCTCGGCGCCACGTCCGCGCACCGCGATCCGGGCGGCGACCAGGCCGATCTCGAACAGAATGCACATCGGCACCGCCAGCAGGATCTGCGACAGCGCATCGGGCGGAGTGACGATCGCGGCGACCACGAAGGCGCCGACGATCACGTAGCTGCGCGCCTCGCGCATCTGGTCCGGCGACGCGATACCGAGCATGGCCAGGATCACGGTGGCCACCGGCACCTCGAAGCACAGGCCGAAGACCAGGAACATCACCAGCACGAAATCCAGATAGCGCGCGATGTCGGTCATCATCGACACGCCCTCGGGCACGGTGGCGGACAAGAAGCCGAACACCATCGGCATCACCACGAAATAGGCGAAGGCGCAGCCGACGTAGAACAGCAGGACCGCCGAGACCAGGATCGGGCCGGCGAGGCGCTTCTCGTGCTTGTACAGGCCGGGCGCGACGAAGGCCCAGGACTGGTAGAGCAGGAACGGCATGGCGAGGAAGAGCGCGCAGAAGAACGCCAGCTTCAGCGGGGTGAGGAAGGGCGTCACCACGTCGATCGCCACCATCTGCGTGCCCTGCGGCAGATGCGCCATCAGCGGCTCGGCCAGCAGCGCGTACAGCTGGTTGGCGAACGGGAACAGGCCGATGAACACCACCACCACGGCGACGATCGCGCGCAGCAGCCGGTCGCGCAGCTCGACGAGGTGGGAGATGAGGGTCTGCTCGGGCTGCTCCGGATCCGCAGCGCCGGGCGGCAGGCGCTCAGTCATGCGGCGCGCGCTCGGGCACGGGGGCCATGCCGGGCGCGGGCTCGGCCGGCGGCGTGGCGGACACCGCGACGGCGGCGGGCGCGGCGGCGGCGGACCGGGGCGCGGCGGCGGGGGATTCGATCGACTCGCGCACCTCGCGCACGCTGCGCTTGACCTCGTCGAGCGCGATCTGGCGCTCGAACTCGCCGCGCACGCCGTTCCAGGCGCTGCGCGCTTTGCGCACGAAGGACCCCAGCGTGCGCGCCGCGCCCGGCAGGCGCTCGGGACCGAGCACCAGCAGGGCAACCACGCCCACCACCATCAGCTCGACGAAGCTGACGTCGAACACGCGACGCGGCCGGTCGGGCTTACTCGACGCGATCCTTCGCGGCCGGCTTCTCGGTCTGCTCGGACTTGGCGTCGGCCTCCAGCCGCGGCGAATCCTCGTCACCCATCGACTTCTTGAAGCCGCGGATCGCCTTGCCGAGGTCCTGCCCAAGGCTCGGCAGCTTCTTGGTCCCGAAAACGAGGATCACCACCACCAGGACGATGATCCAGTGCCAGATGCTCATGCTGCCCATGGTCAGGCCCTCGTGATGGGTTGTTGGAGGCAGCATATCGCAGGCGGATGACAGTCGCCGACACAAGGGGCCGAAACCGCTCCAGAGGTCACGCCCCCGTCGCGCCGACACAGGTCACTCGGCGGTGTATTCCTCCAGCGCGTCCCGGAACGCGACCACAGGCCCGGGCGCGGGGCCCACGCCGCCCTCGAAGATCCGCCGCGGGGTGACGTTGGCGCCGAATACACGCTCGTTGGCATCATGATCGATCGACAGCACGGCGCCGTCCAGCGCCACGCCGGCGAACAGGCCGCGCGAGCGCGAGTAGGAGTAGATCTCGGCCTTGAGCTGCGCGTCGGTGGACGCGCTGGCGTTGCGACCCACCGGCCCGGCGGCGATGGCGGCGTCGGCGCCGAGCGCGAACTTGCCGTTGACCACGCCGTCCACGCCGCGACGGGTGCGGAACACCAGCAGCACATCGGTGGACTGCACGCCGGCCTGGAAGCCGACGCTGCCGCCGGTCAGGCTGATGTAGGAAGGATTGCTCCAGGTGCCGTCGGCGGCCCGCACGGCGAGCAGGCCACGCCCGTAGCGGCCGCCGACCACGAACCCCGCCTTGACCACGCCCGGGATCACCGCCACCGCCTCGGCATCGCGCAGCAGACGGTCGGGCAGCCGGCGGTCGGGGGCACCCATGACCTCGCCCAGCACGCGGACCGCCTCATCGGCGCGCGCGAGTTCATCCGCGGCGCGCGTGTCCGCGGGGGCGGCCAGGGCGAGGATCAGGGCAAGGACGGCGATCGGACGCATGCGGGGGCTCCTGGCGGGACAAGGCGCCAGCGCGGGCCGGCACAGTGCACCACCATGCCGCCACGCGGCTGAAGGAGAGTACAACGGCGCCGACGGCGCCTCAGGCGGCGGCGCGCCGCCGCACGGCCCAGACCACCAGGGCGAGCAGCAGCGCCAGCACGGCGAG
>DHLY01000013.1:51601-51992 GCA_002405525.1 Proteobacteria bacterium UBA4656 | reverse complement strand
GAGCAGCAGCGCCAGCACGGCGAGGCCGCGCAGGTCGAGCGACGGCACCGCGACCGCCACCCCGCTACCGGCCGGGGTACACACCGGCGGCGCGATGGCCAGTGCGCGCACCGGCTGGCTGTTCGCCCCGGTGCCGAACTGCGGCCCGGTGATGGCGGTCTCGCGCAGCACGGTTGCGCCATCGGGCGACAGCTCGAGCAGCACCGGGGGCGCCTGCCGGTTGTTGTCGAACGCGGCGAACAGGCGACCGTCGGGGCCGAACGCGAGGGCGCCCGCCGGATAGGACCGGCTGGCAAGGGCATTGGGGATGGCGCTGATTCCGGCGCCCGTTTCCGCGAGTCGGTACACGCCGGTGTTGCCGCCCACGCCCAGCGCGAACAGCTCTCCGGTA
>DHLY01000013.1:51272-51449 GCA_002405525.1 Proteobacteria bacterium UBA4656 | reverse complement strand
CGACGTCGAGCGGCCCCAGCGAGCGCACCGCGGCGGTCGCGGGATCGACCTCGAACAGCCGGCCCAGCCCGCGGGATGCCAGCAGCAGCTTGCCACTGCAGGTGAAACCGATCGCGCCGTCGACCAGGCCGGAGCCGTCGATCAACTGGCCGTTCTCGCGGAACTGTGCCACGAGGG
>DHLY01000013.1:50892-51121 GCA_002405525.1 Proteobacteria bacterium UBA4656 | reverse complement strand
TCTCGCGGAACTGTGCCACGAGGGTAGCGCGCCCGCTGACCGTGGACAGCCGGTACAGGGCCGCCCGCGGCGAATCGGCGACGCCGTACAGCGTGCCGTCGGGCGCGAAGGCAAGGCTGTCCATGTCGGCGACTTGGGCGCCGCTCGCAAAGCCGAAGCCGTTGCCAATCAGGGTTCCGGCGCCGGACGCCAGGTCGAGCCGGAACAACGCATCGAAGCCGGCGAGGTA
>DHLY01000013.1:50286-50709 GCA_002405525.1 Proteobacteria bacterium UBA4656 | reverse complement strand
GCGGCCGCGTCGGCCGCGCCGACGGGCCCTTGCGCCGCGACCGCCAGCGGCAACCAGGCGAGCAGATGGGCAATCCGGCGAGGCAGTCGCAGGCTCATGACGTCGCGTCGATCCGCTCTTGTGGGGTCGGATTCANNTCTAAACGGACGGTCAGCCCGCCGCCTGAGGACAATACCAGCATTCCTTTCGTCGTCAATCCGTTAGCGGCTTGTTGAAAACCCCACGCATCGTTCTGTTCGCGAGCGACGAGTCCGGTCAAGGTCCGGGCGCGCTCCCGCCGGATCCGTCACCAGGATGCTTGATCCACGAGCGATCCATCCGCGTTCCGGGCCAGCAGCCGGCCCCTCATCGGACCGCCAGGGTGCCCCGGGGGCCCGTCCGGCGCGGCACCGGGAACCCTACCCGGTGCGCAGCGAGGCGGGG
>DHLY01000013.1:50086-50210 GCA_002405525.1 Proteobacteria bacterium UBA4656 | reverse complement strand
GCTGGTCAACCTCGGCACGCCCGAGGCGCCGACCACGGGCGCAGTGCGTCATTACCTGCGCGAGTTTCTGTCCGACCCGCGGGTGGTCGAGGTACCGCGCCTGCTGTGGTGGCCGATCCTGCAC
>DHLY01000013.1:12420-49959 GCA_002405525.1 Proteobacteria bacterium UBA4656 | reverse complement strand
GCTGTGGTGGCCGATCCTGCACGGATTCATTCTTCGCACCCGGCCCCGGCGTTCGGCGCGGGCCTACCAGGCGGTGTGGACGCCGGAGGGCTCGCCACTGCTGCACCTCAGCCGCGGACTCGCCAGCCGGGTGGGCCGGGCCCTCGGGACCGACGACAGCGGCGGCCGGCTGCTGGTACGGGTCGCCATGCGCTACGGGCCGCCGTCGATCCCCACCGTGCTGCGCGAATTGCAGGACCTCGGGCTGCGACGCCTGCTGGTGTTGCCGCTTTATCCGCAGTATTCAGCGACCACCACGGCTTCGGTCTTCGATGCGGTCTTCGCCGAACTGCGCACCTGGCGCTGGGTACCCGAGGTTCGAACCATCGCCGACTACTTCCACGATCCGGCACACCTCGACCTGCTGGCGGCGCGGATCCGCGCGCACCGCGAGGCGCACGGCGATGCGGATCGACTGCTGTTCTCGTTCCACGGCATCCCGGAGCGCTTTTTCCGCGACGGCGACCCGTACTTCTGCCAGTGCCAGGCCACGGCGCGCGAGGTAGCGCGCCGTCTCGGCCTGCCGCGGGATCGCTGGCTGGTGTCGTTCCAGTCCCGGGTCGGGCGCGAACCGTGGCTCAAGCCCTACACCGACGAGACCCTGGCGAACTGGCCGCGGCAAGGCGTGAAGTCGGTGCAGGTGGTCTGCCCCGGTTTCGCCGTCGACTGCCTTGAGACCATCGAGGAGATCGGCGACGAGAACCGCGAACGCTTCCTGCACGCGGGCGGCGAACGCTACGAGTACATCCCCGCGCTCAACGCCGACGACGACCATGTGCATGCGATCGCCGGCCTGCTGCGCCGCCATCTCGGCGGCTGGGAACCGATGGACGGCGCGGCCGTCGCACGCAACGACGACGCCGCGATCGGCGCGCGCTCGCGGCGCCATGACGCGATGGCGCAACAGATCGGCGAACCGGCTGCGCACGGCCACACGCAGATCCACGGCCCGCCCGGCAGCCCGGACCGGGATCCGGGGTAGTGAGTCCCGTGGCCACCGAAATCGAGCTTGCCCTGCCACATCTCACGCTCCGCGGACTGGCGCACGGCCGCGCCGGCGGCGAGCGCGTGCTGGCGATCCACGGCTGGCTCGACAACGCGGCGTCTTTCGCCACCCTGGCGCCTCTGCTCGAAGACGTCGAACTCGTGGCCATCGACCTGCCCGGCCACGGCCACAGCGACCACCGCGCGCCGGGCGCCTACTATCACTATGTCGACTACCTCGGCGACGTGCTGGGCGCCGCCGACGCGCTGGGCTGGGACAGCTTCACCCTGCTCGGACACTCGCTCGGCGCGGCGGTCGCCAGCGTGCTGGCCGCCGCCGTCCCGTCACGGGTGCGCCAGGCGTGGCTGATCGAGGGCCTCGGCCCCATCGCCACCGTGGAGTCGAAGGCGCTGGAGTTGCTGCGCCAGGCCCTGCGCGACCGCGAGGCGATCGCCGCCAAGTCGCTGCGCGTGTTCGAATCGCAGGATGTGGCGGTGGCCGCGCGCATGCAGGCCAACGGACTGACCGAGGCGGCGGCGCGTCTTCTCGTTGAACGCGGCACCCGGCGCACCGAGGGCGGCTTCGTCTGGTCGTCCGACCCGCGCCTGACCCTGACCAGCGCGATCCGCCTGACCGAGGCGCAGATCCTCGTCTGGCTGGGCGGAATCGAGTGCCCGACCCTGCTGGTCACCGCCGACCCCTCGCCGCCGTACTTCAACCGCGAAACCGTCGCGCGTCGGCTTGCGGCTGTGGCGCACATCGAGCGCCGCGTACTGCCCGGCACCCACCACCTGCATCTCGAAGACCCTGCCCCGGTCGCCGCCGCGATCGCCGCGTTCCGCGCGCGGCATCCGCGCGACTAGCCGCTGGCGCGCGCATCGCGCAGCACACCGGATTCCCACATGGCAGGAATCCTCGTGGGAGCGAGCAACGCCCGCGATTGCGAGCGCGCTGTGGGAGCGAGCAACGCTCGCGACGGCAAGACCGATCCGTGCCGGATGGCGGGAGGCTGCGGTCGCGAGCGGTGCTCGCTCCCACAAGTTTGCGGTCGCGTGCAGTGCCCGCTCCCACACCCCCGCGACGGCAAGCGCGCTTCGGCAGGCAGCAACGCCCGCGATTGCGAGCGCGCTGTGGGAGCGAGCAACGCTCGCGACGGCAAGACCGATCCGTGCCGGATGGCGGGAGGCTGCGGTCGCGAGCGGTGCTCGCTCCCACGGGACGACGGATCGGCCTCAGGGCAGCTCGCTGCCGATCCAGCGCGCCAGTTCGGCCTTGACGGCGTGGCCGTTGCGCGAGAGCCAGGCGCGCTGTTCGTCGCAGGCGGGGAATACCGCTTCCACGCGCTCCCAGAAGCGACGTCCATGGTTGCGGATCCACAGGTGGCTCATCTCGTGCACCACCACGTATTCGAGCGCGGCGGGCGGGGCGAGCATCAGCGACAGGTCCAGGGTCATGCGGCCCTGCACCGACAGGCTGCCCCAGAGGCTGTCCAGCGGAAGCAGGCGGGTAGCGACGACATTGCGCCCGACCAGCGGCTCGTAGAGCTTCGTCAGGCGCGCGACCTCGCGCTTCATCTGCGCCACGACGTAGCCGCGCATCGCGCGGCGCGCAATGGCGTCGGCTTCCGCGTGGTCGAGGTCGAGCGCAATGCTGGCCTGGCCGTCGTCGATGCGCACGCGCGGGAACACGCCGTGGTCCCAGCGCACCAGCACCAGGTCGCCGCGCCAGGTGAAGGTATCGGGCACGCCGGGCACCGGCGGGGCGAGTCGCACGCCCTGGCGCTCCATCTCGCGCAGCTTCAGTTCCAGCCAGTCGGCGTTCTCGCGCAGGAAGGCCTTGACCGCGGACGGATGTGTGCCGCGCGGCGCCGACAGCCGAGGCCCGCGCACGCCCATGGTCAGGCTCATGCGGCGCGCGCGCGGGTGCACCGTGGCCAGCACCTTGATGCGGCGGCCGCGGGGCGTCTCGAGGTCGATGAAGCTGTCTTCGTCGCGCGCGTCCATCTCTCCACCTTCGCCGTGGGCGCGCGCGCGACGGGCGTCACCGTCGGCCGCGGTCCGAAGGCCGCGGCAGGCGGAACACCTCGTCGAGGCGCTCCAGCACGGGCTTGAGCGTCAGGCTCATCACCGCGAAGCGGGCATCGATCTCGCTGCGCGGCGAGTCCCGGTCGGTCGCTTCCAGCTCTTCCACGACCGCGTCGAGGAAGCGCAGCTTGCGCACCGCCAGGTCCTCGCCGAGCGTGAACGACACCCGCCCGTCGACGACGAGCCCCAGCTGGGTGACCTGCTTGCCGCTCTTGAGGTGCTCGCGCACCTCGTCGCTTTCAAGGTCCTGCCGCCGACAACGCGCGATCGCGCCGCGGTCGGACGGGTCCTTGAGTTCGCACTCGTCGCCCAGACTGAAGCCGTCCGGCAGCTTAGCGCCCGTCAACCACGTGGTCATCAATCCGCGCGGCGATTCTTCGGGGTCCGGCGGCTGGGCGGGAAAGGTCTCCACCGTTTCACGGAGAACCGTGAGGAAACTTTCGGCCTGCTTGCGCGAAGCCGTGTCCACCAGCAGCCAGCCTGCCTCGGCATCGGCATAGCCGGACAGCCGGCTCGGCTTCACGAACGCCTTGGGCAGCAGGTCGTGCAGGGCTTCGTCCTTGAGCCGCTTGCGCTCCCGGCCGCCGATCCGCTTGCCCCGCTCGGCCTCCAGCGCCTCGATCTTCCCGGCTACGGCCTCGTTGACCACGGCCGGCGGCAGGAGCTTGTCCTCGCCCCCCAAGGTCAGCAGGGTATATGCACCCATCTGGTGCATGAATGACGCATCCCCACGTCCATAAGGAGAAACCCAGCCCCGGGTCTGGGTTTCCAGCGGTCCGCAGGGCCGCAGGGCGTGTTTCTTCAGACGCTTGGCGAGGCTGTCGTCGAAGGCCTCGGCGCCGGACTTCGGGAAACGGAAGAAGGTGAGCTGACGAAAGAACATGGGCGGTCCGGAAAAAGGGGCGCCACCACCCGGCGCGGGCCGGGCGGGCGCGGGGCGAGGAAGGATCAGGCGCCGAGGATCTCGAGGCCGGTGCGGGGTTCGGGGGTGGCGGCCTTCGGGGCGCCCGTCGACGCGGCCTCGGCCGCCGGGCCGTCGCCCAGCAGCCAGGCCGCGGCGTCCGGTGCGGCGCCTTCGCGCGCGCCGAGCGCGACGAAATCGAACAGGCTTCGATCTGCCAGTTGCGACGAGCGCACGTTGCCGATGCCGCGGAAGATCTGGTCGATGCGGCCGGGGTGCTTGCGCTCCCACTCGCCGAGCATCGCCTTGATCGCCTTGCGCTGCAGGGTTTCCTGCGAGCCGCACAGGTTGCACGGAATGATCGGGAAAGCCAGCGCCTCGGCGTAGGCGGCGAGGTCGTCCTCCGCGCAGTAGGCCAGCGGCCGGATCACGATGTGCGCGCCGTCCTCGGATTGCAGCTTCGGCGGCATCGCGGCGAGCCTGGCATGATGGAACAGGTTCAGGAACATTGTCTCCACGATGTCGTCGCGGTGGTGGCCGAGCGCGATCTTGGTGAAACCTTCGCGCTTGGCGTGGGTGTAGAGCGCGCCGCGGCGCAGGCGCGAGCACAGCCCGCACATGGTCTTGCCCTCGGGCACCACGCGCTTGACCACGCTGTAGGTGTCCTGCTCGAGGATCTGGAACGGCACGCCCACCGCCCGGAGGTGGCGCGGCAGCACGTCGGGTTCGTAGCCGGGCTGCTTCTGGTCGAGGTGCACAGCCACCAGCTCGAAGCGCACCGGCGCCTTGGCCTGCAGCTTCATGAGGATGTCGAGCATCCCGTAGCTGTCCTTGCCGCCCGACAGGCAGACCATGACGCGGTCGCCGTCCTCGATCATGTTGAAGTCGGCGATCGCCTGGCCGACCTGGCGCCGCAGTCGCTTGGCCAGCTTGTGGAACTCGTGCTGCGGCTTGCGGGGATCGGCGGCGGTCATGGCGGAAACCCGTTAGGGCCTGGCATTGTACCGGGGCGGTCGAGCAGCGGCCGCGGCGACCGGCGCCGGGGCGGCGCGCTACACTCGTGCAGTCAATCTGCTCGTATCTTCCCGTGGATCCTTCCGAGATCGCGCGCAAGCTGGTCGAACTCAAGGTCGAGCACCGCGACCTCGACCAGGTCATCGAGCGGCTGTCGGCCGACCGCGGCACGGACGAGCTGCAGTTGAAGCGCCTGAAGAAGCGCAAGCTGGCGATCAAGGACATGATCGCCTGGCTGGAATCGAAGCTGATCCCCGACCTGGACGCCTGAGCGCGTCCTGGCCGACATCGGACCATTCACCCGGCAACGGCGGACGTCAGCAGGATGACCGATCGCCGGCAGCCGCCGCGCTGGTCCGATGGAGGCCAGTTCAGCCGCGCCCTATACTCGTGCTCATCGGCCGCGCAGGAGACCTCGACCGTATGCCGCGGGTGAAGGTTTGGGTGTGGTGGCTCTCGGTGTCCTTCGTGTTCGCCGCCCTGCTGACGCGCAGCGACTTCGGCGTGGCGCGCGGGCTTCCCGCCATCCCTTCCTTCGGAATCTGGTTCGGGCATGTCGCCTTGGGCCTCGGTGCCGCGATCGCGGCCACTCGCTGGCTCGGTGGCCTGCGCTGGATGGCCTCGCGCTCGCCCGTGGCGCAGCTGCTCGTCGGTGGACTGATCGGCAGTATCGCCTTCGCCCCGATGTCGACAGGCCTCGAGGCCGTGTTCCCCTCGCCGCAGGACGACGGCATCGACGGTTGGCTGGACGTCCTGGAGCAACGCGGCGGCCTGACCGCACTCATCGCCGAATGGTTGCAGTTCGCGCCGGCCTACCTCGCGAGCTGGGCCATCCTCAACGCACCGCCGTTGCTCGCCGCCATGAGCCTGCGCCCCGCGATCCTCGCACCCGTCCCCCAAACCGACGAGGTCGGGATCGAGGTCGGCCGCCGACGGACGCCCGAAGATCCCTCGCCGTCGGCGGCGGACGCCGCCGGCCCACCGTCGTCGCCCGATGCTGACGCGAATGCCGTGCGTGAGGCCGACAGCGAGGCTGAGGCCAAAGCCGAGGCCGAGGCCGAGGTCAGCGCAGCCGCATCGATGCCGCTGCTGGCCCGTATTCCTCCGGCGATCGGGACCAATCTCGTCGTGGTGCAGTCCGATCTCCACTACCTGCACGTGCGGACCCCGCGCGGCAGCGCCACGCTGCTGGGCACGATCTCGGAGCTCGAGTCGGAAATGGGCGACCGCGGCCTGCGAGTGCACCGGTCGTTTTGGGTCGCGCTGGACCACGTGCGGCGCGTGCGACGGACTGCGGCCGGCTGGCATTGCGTGATGTCAGACCAGAGCAAGGTTCCGGTCAGCAGACGACGCCTGGCAGCCGTGAAGGAGCGACTGGGCGTCGATTTCGTGCGCGAGACGTCGGCCGCCGGGGAGTGACGGGCGGCGTGGCCGCCGCCCGTCCAGCATGCCGTTCAGGGATTACGGCAAACCGCATCGGGCCCCGCACTCGCGACCAGCTCGCAGGCGCGCGTGGAACCCAGGAACACACTCACCGCCGACGGGATGGCGCAGGCGCACTGGGACGCGTCCGGCAGGGCGAGGCGTGCCGCGGCGATATCGATGAGTCCGGTCGCGGGACTCTCGAACACCCAGGCGGGGAAGCTGCTGCCGGCGATCATCAGCGCAGGCGTGCTGCCGGCGTCGAAGCGGTAGGCGATCGGGGAGAAGCGCACCGAAACGCGGCGTCCCCGGGTCTCCGCGATGGCCGCCTCGCGAACCATTCGGACCTCGCCATCGGGGCGCACGTCGACGAGCTTCGCCACCAGCGGGCCGCGGTAGTTGCGACGCAGGCGAATCGAGGCTTCGACCTCGCCGATGATCGGCAGCGCCTCGCGCAGCGGGGTGCCACGCAACAGGCCGACATCGGGGCGCCCGAGCAGCGGCGCCTGGTCGAGCATGCCCGCGGGCGCGATCAGGTGGTTGCCACCGAGCGTCGGCACTGGCCGGCTTGCATCGACCGGTATCGCGACTGCGGGCGGCTGCAAGTCGACGGTCCGCGTCCGCGTCGCCAGCGGCCAACGCGTGCTGGCCACCATCGACTCCGCGCCCTCACCTGCCCAAGTGAACTGCACCTTCGGCCACTGCGCCACCTCGTTCGCATCGTTCTTCAACCAGAAGTCGAACCAGGTGAACATCGGTCGCATCGGCCACCGCTCGGGCTCGTCCACGTCGTAGTGGGTGCCATCGAGCATGATCAGGCGGTCATCGCGTCCGCCGACACCGCGGCGCACCCAGGTTTCGATCGCACTGTCGTGGAAGAAGTCGTGCCAGAGGCCGACCTGCAGCATTGGCGCGCGGAGGCGGCCGCTGACGTCTCCGGCCTTGAGCACCTGCGGATTGGTGCGGGCGGCCAGCAGGTCGTTCCAACGCGGCTGGAGGTCGCTGACGATCGGGAATCCCGCAACCGGCGGCGTGGTCCACCACTCGGACGCGGAGGCGTCGCCTTCGTCGAGCGCATCGAACATGTCGCCGAGCGCCTCGATGGCCATGCCTTTGAGGGTATCGAGTGACTCGTCGTCGATGCCCAGTCGCTCCTCATGGTCTTCGCTGCTGTCGAGCGATTGCGAGAGCACGAACGGCAGCAGCGCCTCCCATTTGGTGGTTCGATCGGGAAAGATCACCCCGCCGAGAAAGTCCGGGCTGGTCGCCTGCGCATAGATGGCACGCACGGACGACCTTCCCGTCGCGGCGGCCTGCAGTGCGGCCACACCGGCTGCCGAGTCGCCGAACACGCCCAGCCGATCGTTGGACCATGGCTGCGCCTCGACCCAGCGCAGCAGTGCCTCGCCGTCGGCACTTTCGTCGAGAAACAAGCTGAAGCTACCGTCCGACTCGTTGCGCCCGCGAATGAATTGGATGACCAGCGCGTACCCTCGGTCGGTCGCCTCGGTCCAGCCAATGTCCTTGTCATCGGCCTCGATGTCCTCGTTCGCGTGTTCTTCGGGAAAGCCGCTGACGGGCGTGAAGGGCAGGTCATAGGGGCTGCGTGTGACCAGCGTGGGCCACGGACCGTTCCCCGTGCCCGGCAGGTAGACCATGGTCTGCAGTTCGGTGCCGTCGGCCGCGGGGACCCGGAACTCGGCCACGAGGTGGCCAGCGGCCGCGCGATGAAACCCCGCTGGTGTCGCAATCGCCGCGCCAGAGGGAAGGCAGGCCAGAAGCAGCGCGGTGATTGCACCGCGCATTGTGAGGTTCGTGTTCATTTCGCTCACTCCGCACCCCTGCGTGGGTGCCGCCGACCCGACGGGCATCGCCGGGTGGACGCATCGTGCGGTGACTGCACGACCGTTCGTGGTATCGCGGGCGTCATCCCGCAACTGCGGAGTTGTTCGTGCACCAGCGGTCGTATGCGGCACGCGCGGTCCGCGGGCGAGGACTTGTCTTTGGTGCCGCGCGCAGCACAGCGGCGCTGCCGGCAGTGCGGACTTCGCGCGGACATCACGCGAGACAAAGGATTCACGCGCCCGTCGGATCGCTGCCGCGATCGCCGTTCGTGCATCGCACGCCTCGCACGCGAACACGCTGCCCCATACCAGCCAACATTCGTCGGCCCAGCTTGCGCCGCCGCGTCAACGCAGTGTGCAGACGATCCGTCCGGGGCCGTCACGCCGACGCGACGCGGGGGTGACCGGCGGCCCGGTCAACGGCGGACGCCGCGATCGGACGCGCAATCAGCCGGTGGGCGACCCGCCGTCGTCCGGCTTCGCGGGCGCGGGCGTTACCTCGAGCTTCGGGTTGGCGGTGAGCTTGAGGATCGAGTGGCGCAGTTCGCGCGAGAGGATCAGGCGCGAGTCTCTGGCGATCGCGGCAAGCGAATCGCCGAAGTCGAGTTTTCCGGACCCGTCCAGCCAGACGAAGCGGTGCTCCTTCAGAGTGGCGATGAAGCCGCGGAACAGGTTGCGGTCGAAAAACTCCGGCGCGCTGCGTTCGTACAGCAGGGCGAGGCGCTGCGCGGTGAGGTGGCACAGATTCTCGAGCTCCGACGACGACAGCGCACGCGGGCCATTCTTCACCAGCAGGGCGATCGCGATGTAGTAGCGCTCGAAGGCCTGCACCAGGGTGTGGGCGACCACGCGCAGCTGGAAGGCCTGGTCGGTCTGGCCCACGCGCCGGCGCAGCATGCGGCCGTGGGCGTCCGCTTTGAGCAGCCCCAGTTCCAGGAACACGTCGATCGTCGCCTGCACGCGCTCGCCGAATTCCTCCGCCGTCCACGGCAGGAAGAGTTCGCTCTGCAGGAAGGGGTAGACGAACTCGCCCAGCCGCTCCACGGTGCCGCGGCGCAGGCGGCGGTTGTTGAGGAAGCAGCAGGCCACCCAGGCGGCGGTCGCGAACAGGTGGATCACGTTGTTGCGGAAGTAGGACAGCAGCACCGCGCGGTCGCCTTCGGCGGCCAGCACGTCGCCCAGCGGGTGACGGACGCGGGCGATGGCCTGCATGCGCTCGCCGTAGGCGATGATGTCGGCCGGGGTGAACGGCGTGACCGTGACTCGGTCGGAATAGGGCACTCGGTCCAGCAGGCGCTTGCACACCGCGAGCGCCGTCGACAGGTCGCCCTCCCCCAGCGCGTGCTTGGGCGCGGACAGCAGCACCAGGGCCAGCAGGTTGATCGGATTGACGTCGGTGGCGCGATTGATGTTGACCAGGATGCGGTCGGCGAGGCTGGACACCGCGCCACCGAACCAGTCCGGGCGATCGTCGGCGCCGGGGCTGCGTTCGCGCCAGGCCGGGGTCACCCGGTCGAGGTGCTCGCCGAGGAAGATCGGCTCACCGAACGACAGCGCCACCTTGCCGTACTTGTGGCGCAGGATGCCGAAGGCGCGCAGCAGGCCGAGCAGGCTTTCCTTCTCCTTCGGCTTGCCGGACAGCTCGCCGATGTAGGACTTGCCCTCGATCAGCTTCTCGTAACCGATGTAGACCGGCACGAACACCACCGGCCGGCGCGGCACGCGCAGGAATGAGCGCAGCGTCATCGCCAGCATGCCGGCGCGCGGTTCCAGCAGGCGGCCGGTGCGGGAGCGACCGCCCTCGATGAAGTACTCCATCGACACGCCGCGCGTGAACAGCTGCGTGACGTACTCGCTGAACACGGTGGAGTAAAGCGCGTTGGCGCGGAACGAGCGGCGCAGGAAGAACGCGCCGCCACGGCGCAGGATCGGGCCCACCACCGGCAGGTTCAGGTTCACGCCCGCCGCGATGTGCGGCGGCACGATGCCGTTCTCGTACAGCTGGTAGGACAGCAGCAGGTAGTCGATGTGGCTGCGGTGGCAGGGCACATAGACCACCTCGTGCCCCGGCGCCACCTTCTTGAGGGTGTCGAAGTGGTGCATCGACACGCCGTCGTAGATCTGGTTCCAGAACGGGCGCAGGAGGAACGACAGCGAACGCACCACCGGGTGCGAATAATCGGCCGAAATCTCCCACGCATAGGCGCGCGCCTTGGCCCAGGCCTGCTCGCGGTCGATGTTCTCCTTCGCCGCGGTGGCGGCGATCGCGGCGCGCACGGGCTCGGCGTTGAGTACGTCGTCGATCACCGTGCGGCGGTGCGACAGGTCGGGCCCGATCACCGCCGTGCGCAGGCGCCGGAAGTGCGCGCGCAGCACGCGCGCGGCCTTGCGCACCGTGCGCTCGGGGTCGAGACCTTCGGCGACCACCTCGCGCAGGCTCACTGCCGGGCTGAAGTGCACGATGGTGTCGCGACCGTTGAGCAACAGCGCCAGCAGGCGGCGGAAGCGGCCGACCACCACCCAGTTCTCGGAGAACAGCACGCGGAACCAGCCCGTGGCGCGATTCGGCGCCCGGCCGACGAAGATCGACACCGGCACCACGTGCACGTCGAGTTCGGGATTGGCGGCAACCGCGGCGAGCAGTTCGCTCAGGCCCTCGGAGCGCGTCGGATGGCGCGGCCGGCCCTCGAGCCAGGAGCCGCGGCGCGACAGTGCGAGCACCGCACGGTCGCGGCGCATCAGGCCGCCGGGCACCGGCATCAGCGGTGGCGGCAGGCCGGCCTCGCGCGCGGCCTCCTCCAGGATCACCGCGTTCGACAAGCCGTAGCGCTCCAGTACATAGACCACCGGCACGCCGGGCTTGGCGATCACCTCCAGCGGCCGATCGGGCTCGGTCTTGATGCGCAGCCACGGGCGCAGGCCGCGCGCGAGCAGGCGGTAGAGCCAGGGCGCACGGACGGTCTCGGGCAGGTTCATGTCGGCGGGGGTGACGGCCATGCGAGCGCTTCCATGGGGTGCCGCCGCACGCGGCTCAAGCCCGCGCGCAGGCGACTGCAGCCACGTTGTTCAGGCTGGGGCGGCGTGGCGACGACGGGATCAGGGCGGGTCGGGGGGCCAAGCAGCCGGGGCTCGTGACGGGATGGCGGACTGTAGGCGCGGGGCTTTCCCCCGCGCAACTGGCCATCGGGCAGATCGCAGTGCCTCGCTTTCCAGTCGCCCAAAAAAAAACTCAGATGGTCTTGCGGCCATCTGAGTGAACCGGCTGGATGCCGGAGGGGGAATCGGCATCGCGGTCGGCGCGGAGCCGTCGCGACGTGCCGAAATAGTAACTTAGCGCCGCTATCTGATGCAATACCTGAAGTACATCAATACAAAGTATTGAATTTGATTGTTTTCTTGCCTGCACACCGGGCTCAGGGCCGAAGCCACAGGAACCAACGGAGATCAACGCTCAGCCAAGGATAGCCGCCTCGCCCCGCAGTTGCCCAAGCGCCTCGGCGATCGCCGCGGGTGTGGCGCCGCGAGACAGGATGCCGCGCGAGACGTTGGGCAGAACGCGCGCCGCCGCGGTGCCGAACCGTCGCTTCACGTCGGGGAACGTCGCGCCCTGCGCGCCGACGCCGGGCGCCAGCAACCAGGCGCCAGGCATGCGCTCGGCGAGCGCGCCGGATTCGTCGTGGGTGGCGCCGAGCACCGCGCCGATGCCGCCGCCGATGGCGGCGTGGCGGGCGTTGGCTTCCGCGATCTCGTCGGCCAAAGCTTCCGCGACGCGGCGGCCGTCGTCGAGGCGGGCGCTTTGGGTGGGATTCCCTTCCGGATTCGACGAACGCACCACCACGAACACGCCGCTGCCGGCGACGAGCGAGGCGTCCACGCCGCGTGCGAGCGCGCCGAAGCCGAGCCACGCGTGCGCCGTCCAGGCATCGCAGGCCAGCGGCGATCCGGGGCGCGAGAAGGCGTCGGCATAGGCTTCCGCGGTAGCGTCGATGTCGCCGCGCTTGCCGTCGAGCAACACCAGCACGCCCTCGCGACGGCAATCGGCGAGCAGGCGCTCCAGCGCGGCCAGGCCGGCGCTGCCGTGGCGCTCGAAGTACGCCATCTGTGGCTTGACGATCGACAGTTCCCAGCGCGCGGCCTCCAGCACGCGGCGGCCGAAGTCGTACAGGCCGCCCGCGTCGTCCGGCAGGCCGCACTGCGCGAGCAGCTTCGGCGACGGATCGATGCCCACGCACAGCGGGCCGAAGCGCGCCACGCGCGCCGCAAGCCGCGCGGGAAAGGGCGCCGGCACGCTCACTGGCGGCGCAGGTTGCGGCGCATGCAGGCGCGGGCGTCGTCCTTCTCCGCGCCGTCGCAGTACTTCGTCGCCGCGTCCACCCACGAGCCGTACATCGGATTGGGCAGCATGAACCAGCGGCTGCCCCACCAGTCGCGGTAGGTCGCGGCGCGGCGCTTGCGCGTGGGGTTGTCGGTCTTTACCCCGCCGAGGAAATCACCGAGATTGTCGCCGAACAGGCCGATCACGCGATGGTCGCGGTCGACGAGCCGGCGGCGCGAGATCTTGTCGCTGCCGAAACCGCGCGCGTCGTCGAGCAGCAGCAGCCGCTCCCCGCCCTCGGGCAAGGGGAAGCCCAGCGCGCGCAAATTGTCGGCTGTGGCGGCGCCGTCGGCCGCGCTGCGATTGGTGACGTAGAACACCGCGATTCCGGCACCGGCCGCCCATTGGGTGAACTCGACCGAGCCGGGCACCGCGCGCGCGCGGCGTTCGGAAACCCAGGCCGACCAGGATTCGGGCTCGTAAAGTCCGTCGACGTCGATCCGGCGCGCCTGGTAGGGCGAGTTGTCGAGCGCGGTCTCGTCGGCGTCGAGGATGATCGCCAGCGGCTGGCCTTCATCGTTGCCGAGCCGCTCGGCCATCGGCATCGCATTCCACGCGCCGATCTGGTTCGCCCCCGCGGCGCGCGCTTCCTCGTCAGGTGCGGACAACGCCTGCTGCCACTGCACCACCGGGGCGAGCGCACGGCGCGCACCGACGTAGACGCTGCGCGCGGTGGCCTCGTACTCGACCGCGTCCTGCTGCCAGGCGACGGCGTAGAGCTGGTCGTTGGCGGAGACCGCGGTGACGGCCGGCGCCGCGGGCTTGCCGGGCGCGGTGGCGCAGGCGGCGAGGAACAGGCAAAAAAAGGCGGCGACGGGCATGCGCAGGGTCATAGGGTTCACGATCACGCGGGGGCAGCGCGATTGTAGGACCGAACGCGGTGTCGCGGCCCGGCGCCGCCGTCGAAACTGTCCTGTTCCGATCAACGCGTGGCGGCGCCCGGAGCGGACGGCACGGCGGCCGCGTCGCCCTCGAAGCCGTCGGCGAACAGCGGCTTTACCACCACGATGTCGGTCAGGGTCCCGACGCCGGGCAGGGACAGGAAGGCGCCCTGCGAAGTGATCAGGCTCGCATCCGTGGCGCCCGGGTCGATCGCGATCCGGCGCACGTTGTTCCCACGCGCACTGAGCCCCAGCAGCCCGTCCTCGCCGACACCGATGACCGCGGTCGAGCCCACCGCCGCCAAGCGCGTGAGCTGGCGCAGGCCGCTGCTGAGGGTCGATGCCCGCGCCCAGGCGATCGGCTCGTTGGGGGCGCCTGCCGAGAAGTAGCTGAAGAGATAGATTGCATCGCCGGGCAAGCCGCCGACGACCGGTACCACGGTCAGCCGCACGGGCGCGGCGCTGGTGGTGAACCCGGGATAGCTGGGCGCAACCGGGACGTTCCAGGTCAGGTCGGTTGACACACCGGTATCGACGTTGAAGGTACGCAGGCCGGTGATGCCGAACACGTTGATCGCGTTGGAACCCGTGCCGATGTAGATCTCGCTGCCGTCGGGCGAGACGCCCAGCAGCCGGCCCAGCGCGGCGGGCGCGCCACCGCGCACCGCCACCGCGAAGGTGACCGGATCGATGATGCGCAGGCCGTCGTTGCAGATACCGGCGACGATGCGTCCATCGGGCATCACCACCAGGTCGCGGAAGTTCGTGGTGCACCCCGGGCCGGTGATGGGCACGGTGGCGATCTCGGCCAGCGTCAGCGCATCGAGGACCAGGACGCCGATGGTCTCGTTGGTGCTCACCACCTCGCGCTTGAACGTGTACACGCGCAGCCCGTCGGGGCTGATCGCGATCGCGCGGTTCTGCGCATTGCCTGCCGGCGCCGGGCCGCTGGCGGTGCGCGTTGCGGTGTCGATCGCATACACCTGCCCGCCGCTGATCGAGCTCCAGCTCGACACGTAGACCCGCGAGCGGTCGGCATTGGCGACCATCCGCCCCGGCTCGTCGCCGATACCGGTGATCGAAGCCTCAACGGTCATCGTCTGCAGGTCGACGATGCGGATCGCCCGTCCGTCGACCGAGGAGCTCACGCTGACGAAGGCCTTGGACTGGGCGAGGCTCCCGCCGGCGAAACCGGTGGCCCACAAGGCGAGCAGGACGGCGGACAGGCGCATGGCAACCTCGGGGAAGCGGTGGACCTCGACGGATGGAATGCGCGGGCGCGGCGGAAGCGAACGCGCACGCCCATCAGGACGTGGCGGCCTCGAAGCCGTCCTTGGACAGCCGACCCGGCCGCTCACGCGGGAGCCGACCTGGGAGGTGCCGCGCGGCACGCCGCTGGCAATGGGGCCGGCCATGCGCGTTGCGGTGGCCGCGATCCGCCGCAGCGGGTTGAAGAAGGCGGAATCGCTGGTCGTCATCAGTACTCTGAAGGGCCCCGATCCGTGCGCACTCGCGGTGCCGCTGCTGATCGTCACGACGCAGCTGCCCTGGCGCTGTTGGCCACCCAGCCCGACTGGGTAGTGCCGTCGATGGTGACGAGGCTCGTAATCCGCGGCAGCGGCGAGGCCACGCTGGTCACGTGCGGGCCGGTGCCGGGGATGTCGAACAGGCCGACCACGATTCCGGCTCGTGGAAGCCGTCGACGTCGATCCGCCGCGCCTGGCAGGGCGAGTTGTCGAGCGCGGTCTCGTCGGCGTCGAGGATGATCGCCAGCGGCTGGCCTTCATCGTTGCCGAGCCGCTCGGCCATCGGCATCGCATTCCACGCGCCGATCTGGTTCGCCCCCGCGGCGCGCGCTTCCTCGTCAGGTGCGGACAACGCCTGCTGCCACTGCACCACCGGGGCGAGCGCACGGCGCGCACCGACGTAGACGCTGCGCGCGGTGGCCTCGTACTCGACCGCGTCCTGCTGCCAGGCGACGGCGTAGCGCTGGTCGTTGGCGGGGACCGCGGTGACGGCCGGCGCCGCGGACCGGCCCGGGGCCGTCGCACAACCGGCCCCGAGGACGCAGGACAGAACGACGGCGGAAATACGCAGGTTCATGAAGACACGATCGCGCGCGGGATGCGCAATCGCAGGACCGAAGGCGTTGTCGCGCTCTGCCAGCGACCGCTTCTGCGCTTGCTTGTTGAATCCACGGATGGCGCGGGCGCGATGCATCGGCCGGAAAAGCGATGCCGGGCATGAACCGGACGGTTTCGGCGTTCGTTTCAGCGCGGGCTTGCCGGGCCCCCGCACCTGCCCTCGTAGGCCGCGAAGTAATCGGCATCGAAGCAGCTTGCCATGCGGTCGACCACGTCGAGGTTCATCGGCCAGGTCGGGCGGAAACCGAACCGGCGTTGCATGTCGGCCGCGCTTTCGTCCCATCCGTCCGGCTTGGGCAGCGCGGCGAGCGCCTCCCGGCTGCGGTCGAAGGCGTCGCGATCGTGGCGCATGAATGCCAGCGTGGCATCGACGTACAGATTCCAGGCGGGGTCGCCATCGTCGCGCGCGGCTTCAAACAGCGTGATCGCAGCGGCCCGCTCGCCGTCGCCGGCGCGCAGCTGACCCTCGTGCCAGTGGAGGATGCGTTGCTGACCCGGGTCCAGGCTCGCGGTATGGCGGTCGCGGTAGGCGGCGATCAGGGCCGCGGCAGTCGCATAACACGCCGGATCGGCCCCGAGGGGTCGCCACCCACCCTCGGGATTCTGGTCGAAGGCGTCGTAGTCGAGTGCGAGCAGGGTATCGCGATCGTGCGCGCAGTCTTTCGCCGGTTCGGCGGCGAATGCCGGGGACGGGCCAAGCAAGACCAGGGGCAGCAACAGGGCACGCAGGGACATGCTGGTTCGTCGCTCCTGGCCAGAGTCTTTCTGGATCGCGGACGGGGCGCGGAAGTTCCCGCGGCCCCGGGACCGGTGTCACGGCGGTGGCTCGAAACCGTCGCGGAAGACCTGGTCGAAGTCGATCGGGTCGGAGAACTCGCTGGTGTTGCCGGCCGCATCGATGGCCAGTGCAGTGATGTAGACCACCGCGCCGACCTGCGCCGGCGGCAGGTTCAACGCCACCGGCAGCACGGTCTGCGCCTGCGCGGTGCTGACGGTCGCCTGGCCGAGTTCGGCCGCGCCTTCGTTGCGCCCGAGGTTTGAGCGGTAGAAGCGCACCGTGATCGGGAAGGTCGCGTTGGCGGGCAGGGTGTCCTGGCGGAAGGTGAGCTCGAACTGCCCCGGGCCCAAGCGCGTGCCGCCGACGATCTCCGGCCAGTTGAGGGCGCGGTTGGGGCCGTTGTCGGCATCGCCCGGGTCGTTGGCGCGTGCGATGCTGAACAGATCGATGCCGAGCCCCGCGTTGTCGCGGATCTCGTTGCCCACCACCTCCAGCGTGCCCTGCTCCGCCTGCACGCCGACGCCGCTGACGCGCACGGCAGCCGCATTGTTGAAGGCGATGCGGTTGCCTTCGCCCGGGCCGGTGCCGCCGATGAGGCTGCGAAACGGCCCGCTGGTGCTCTGGGTGCGCAGGATCGCCGCATGCGTGGCGGCGGTAGTCCCGTTGGGCAGCGCGGCCAGCCCGCCGACGTCGGTGCCGATCCAGTTGCCCTGCACCGTGACGCGGTGCGGGCCGATCGAAAGGGCCCCGCTGCCAATGCCCACTGCGGTCTCGCGGTTGCCGGAAATCAGGTTCCGCGCGGCAGGCGTGTTGCCGCCGACCACCACGCCGGCGGGATTCTCCTGTCCGATCGAGTAGCCGGCGACGCTGACGCCGATGCGCCAGCCCCGGGCCGCGGTGCCCGTGCGGTCGGTGCCGATCAGATTGCCCTGGACAAGGAGGGAACCGGTCGCTTCGAAGCCGCTGGCAATGATGGCGACGCCCGTGCCCGTCGTCCCGCTGCTGCCGGCCAGCAGGTTGCGTTGCACAGGCAGCAAGCCGCCGATGCGGACCGGACCGACGACCGACGCCCCTCCTTCGGCCAGCGAGAGGCCCACCGCCATCACGGACGGCACGTTCGTGCCCGAGACGTCGGCACCGATATGGCAGCCTTCCACGACCAGACCCGCGGAACCGGAGGCGCTGATCGCGCGTGCAAAGCGGGTGATCGCGATGCCGCGCACGGTGTGCGTGCCGAGCGTCGTGCCCGCGGCGATCAGCAGCCCGATCGTGTTGGCCGTCGTCTGCGAGCTGCTGAGCTCGATCGCAAGGTTGCCATTGAGCCCACCCTGGTCCGGCGTGTTGGTGTTGGCCACCCAGCCCGGCTGGGTGGTGCCGTCGATCGTCACCAGCCCGGTGATCATGGGCAGCGACGAGGCCACGCTGATCACGTGCGGGCCGGTGCCGGGGATCGCGAACACGATCTCGTCGGCGACCGTGGCCCCGTTGGCGTTGCTGTCGGCGATCGCCTGCCGCAACGAGCCCGGCCCGGTGTCGGCGGTGGTGGTGACGGTGAAGGTGTCGGCCACCGCCATCGACGGCAGGACCAGCAGCAGCAGGGCAAGGCAGCGCTTCATGGCAGGGACTCGAAAGGGCGAGATCGCCGCTCCTCCATGGAATGCACCGGCGGCGCCGGACCGAACACTTCGGTGCACGGTCGCCGCCGGCGATGGGTGCCTCAGGGCTCGAAGCCGTCGGCGAACAGCAGCGCGTCGTATCGAGCGCATCCGGAAAGCTCCGATGTACCCTGCTCGATCGTCAGCGTCGGACCCAGGACGTTGAGCCGTGTTGCCGTGGCCATGACCAATCGGTCGCTGGTGAAGTACGCGCTCGGCGGGCGGGTCGAGATCGGGATCTCGAACGCAACGCTGCCGTCCGTGGTCGCCGTGCCATTGGTGATCTCGACCACCCCAGCGCCCAGCCAGACCCTTGGGCTGCCTGACGCAGACGGCGTCGGGAAGGGCAGCGGACAGGTGTCGGCGCCGTAGAAATCGATCCGGTACTGGCCGTTGCGGCTGCCCAGCGTACCGCGGGCGATGCCCTGGTTGGCCGTGCCTTCTGCACTGCTCACGGCCGGTCGGTTCTGCCCGTTGTTGCCGGCGCCGGGCGGGGTCGGCCCGGAGTTGTTGCCGTTGGCGCTGGTGCCGTTGTCGCCGAGGTCGATGGGCTGCTCACCGTTTTCGTAGATTGCGTTCTCGTACAGGGTGTTGTGGATCGAATTGGTGATCACGATGCCGTCGTCGCCGTTGTAGGCGACGGTGTTGCCGAACACGCGGTTGCGTGCTGCGCCGCCGTCGATGCGCACGCCATCCTCGCCGTTGCCATAGCCGCTGCAGTCGAGCACGCAGATGATCGGCACTCCGATCCGGTTTTCGCTGGCCTCGGTGCCGCTCGCGCTGGCGCTGGTGATGAAGATGCCGTGGCGGTCGTTGTTGCTGATCACGGCACCCCGGATCTCGGTCGACAGGCCCAGCACGCGGATGCCGTCGCGATTGCCTGTGCCGGCATTGCTGCCATTCGGACCGATGCCGATGTAGTTGTCGCCGATCACGGTCCCGGTCGCCGAGGCACTGACGACGATCCCACCATCGGTGCTGTCGGCGAACACGTTCCGCGCCCCGTATGTGGCGCTCGGGTCATTGCGATTGAAGCGAAGCCCGATCTCGGCACCGGTCACGTCACCGATCTGCAGGCCGTTGACGTTCGGCACGAGGGTGAGGCTGCCGACCGTCCCACCGAACTGCGAGCCGCGCACACTGTGGCCTTCGCCATCGATGAAGTTGACGGCATACAGCGAAAATCCGCCGAAGGCGAGGCCATCGATGGTGACCGCGGCATCGCTGCCGGTGTCGACCACGACCGCCGCGACCGTGCTCGGCGCGCCGTTTGCGTTGCTGCCATCGAGGATGATGCAGCGCGCGGCATTGCTGCCGACGGCCTGGGTGTTGCGGGACGCGCCGGGCTGGGTGTAACCGTCGATCACGACGGGGCCGGTGATGTCGGGCAACGCGGTCGCGAGCGTGATCACGCGCGGTCCGCAACTGCTGCCGATGGCGAACTCGATGCGGTTGACGTTCGGGCTGCCGTTGGCGTCGATGATCGCCTGGCGCAGCGAGCCGGGCCCGCTGTCGAGCGTGTTGGTCACCACCAGGGTGGTGGCGGTGCTGCCGATCGAGGATTCGTAGGCGCCACGGTCGGGCGCCTGACCGGTCCAGCGCGTGCCGCCGTCATGGTCGGCGCCTGCGCCGGGCGAGCCGTAGGGCAGTCCGGTGTTGATCACCGGCGACGTGTTCGAGATCCGATAATCGAGCGCCGCCGGGTTGACGAAAAGCGGGTCGACACTCTGCTGGCCGCTGGGGACGTAGCCCCATATGCCCAACACGTCGAGTCGGCCGCTCGCATAGACGTTGTTCTTGACCACGACATCGAGGCTGTCGAAGGCATCGCTGCCGATCACGCGCAGGTCCCACGGGCCGGCGTGATTGCGGAAGATGTTGTTGATGATCAGGCCTTCGCCGTTCGGCACGTACAGGCCCGAGCCGGCGTTGTCGGCGTAGGTGTTGTTGCGGATGGTGAACCGATCGACGTTGTTGAGCTCCATCGCGTGCGCGAGGTTCGCGGTGTTGGCGCGGGTGTGCAGATTGTTCTCGGCGAACACGCGATCGACGTCTTGCACCTGTAGTGGCGCCTGGTCGAACCAGACCCGGTTCATCTCGAGCGAGTAGTTGGCGGACGTGTCGTTCTCCAGCCGCACGGAAACCAGTGGCGTGCTGCGGATCGACAGGCGCGACAACGTGAGATCACCGAACAGCGGCGCATTGGTGCGCCCGAAGCGCATGGAGCCGCCTGGAAGCGTCAGTACCGTGGACGCCGGGTTCTGGCTGCTGACCGCCGCGCACGTGCTGGAATAGCCGCCAACCAGCTTGATGTCGTGGTCGTCGATCACGCAGTTGTTGCTGCCGTCGAGGCAGGACCCGGCCACGTTGTAGGTCCCGACCGCGATCCGGATCTCGACATCGTCGTCGTCGGCTGCGGCAATGGCGGCGGTCAACTCGAGGGCCGTATCGACGCAGAAGGTCTGCAGGGCTTCTGCATGCGGCACCTGCAGTCCAAGGACCGCGACCAGCGCCAGCTTGGCGGCGGCATTCATCAGTGGCACGACATCCGCTCCGTCGGGCCAGTCAGGCCCCTGTTTCCCGACGAATGCACCACCGGCCGCCAAGCGAACACGTCGTTGCCCGAGACCACCGGCGGCACGGGGCACTGGCCGACCGGAGTCCCGGCCTGTCGTGACCGGCGGAAGTACTCGGTGGGCCGGCTCGCATCCGGCTTGTTCGCTTTCGTCCCTCCTGCCCGTCCATCGGGCGAAGCGGCACATCGCCGATCCGGCGAATGCAGATGCGTCCGACCAAATTGTTCGCCCTGTCCTGCCCGGTGCGCGCCAGCGCGAGCGGCCTGCGAAGCCTGCGCTGGTTCGCAGGCCTGGCCATGACGCTCGCCGCGACGGCGGCCGTCGCGCGGGCGGATGCGCGCTTCATCCATTCATCCGGCAACGGTGAAGCGCGCGACGACGACCGCTTCGGCGCGGCGGTCGCGCTGTCGGGCGACCGCGCCATCATCGGCATGCCCAACGACAAGGCCGACAGCAACGAGGATGTCGGCGCCGCGTCCATCTACCGGCGGGTCGACGGCACGTGGGAGCTGGAGCGCAAGCTCGCCAACACCAGCGCCGATGCCGGTGCCGGCTTCGGCATTGCGTTGGAGATCGACACCGACATCGTGGTGGTCGGGGCGCCGCGCCGCGACATCGATGCGCTGACCGACGCCGGCGCGGCCTACGTCTACACCCGCAACGCCGCGACCGGCATCTGGTCGCTGTCGACCACGCTGGAGGCCACAAACGGCGCGGCGGGCGATCTGTTCGGGTCCTCGGTCGCGGTGTTCGACACCTACCTGCTGGTCGGCGCGCGCTCCGACAACATCGGGCTTGGCGCCAACCAGGGCTCGGTCTACGTGTTCCGCCGGCAGGTCAACGGCAGTTGGACGCAGGAGGCCAAGCTCACCCAGGCCGACGCGATGGGCAGCGACAACTTCGGTGTCAGCCTCGCGATCTCGGCGGGCGCCAGCGGCGTGACCGCGGAGATCGGCGTCGACCGGCACGATGTCTCGGGCAACAATGAAGCCGGGGCCGCCTATGTGTTCTTCCGCGGCGGCAGCGGCTGGGTCCAGCAGGCCAAACTGCTGCCCGACACCATCGGCGCGGGCGATCGCTTCGGCACTTCGGTCCACGTGCAGGGCGACCGCGCGGTGGTCGGCGCGGCGCTGACGGACACCAACGGCACCGACAACGGCAACATCTACATCTACGCCCGCAGCGGCAGCACCTGGTCGCTCGGCGGCAGCCTGCCGGGTTCCGGGGCCGGCCACCGGCTCGGCCAGGCCGTCGCGGTCTTCGGTACGCGGGTGCTTGCCGGCTCGCCGGGGGCGCCGGCCAGTGGCGACCCGGGCGCGGCTTCGTGCCGGGCTTCACCCTGAGCGGCACCAACTGGGTGCAGGAGTCCGCCCTGGCGAGCAGCGATCCCCAGTTCGAATCGTCGTTCGGGTCCGCGGTAGCGCTCAATGGCAGCACGGCGATGGTCGGCGCGCCGTTGTTCGATCGCTACGGCAACAGCGACATCGGCCAGGTCACGGTGTTCGACGGCGCGACCGCGGTGCAGGCGCTCGACCGCGGCGACGGCATCGCCGACGACCTGGGCGGCTATTCGGTCTCCGTCTCCGGCGACACCGTTTCGGCCTGCTGGGCGAAAGCACCGCCAACGATGGCGCCGGCGGCGACCGCTTCGGCTTCTCGATGGCCCTGGCTGGCGACACCGTGGTGGTGGGCGCGCCCGGCGCCGACGTCGCCGGTGTCACCGACGCCGGCGCGGCCTACGTGTTCGTGCGCAGCGGCGACACCTGGACCCAGCAGGCCAAACTCACCGCCGGCGACCTCGTGACCAGCAGCCCCGCTTTCGGCACCAGCGTGGCCGGCGACGGCGACACGATCCTCGTTTCGTCGCCGCGGGCGGGCGCCCAGGGCCAGGGCCTGGTGTTCGTGTTCGTGCGCAGCGGCAGCACCTGGACGCGACAGGCCGCCCTGACCGGCTTCGACTCGACCGCCGAGGACCTGTTCGGCCAGGCGGTGGCGCTGCACGGCAACCTCGCGGTGATCGGCTCGCCTGGCGACGACATCGGCGCGGCGGCGAACCGCGGCTCGATCCGCGTGTTCGTCCGCAGCGGGACGGACTGGACGGAAACCACCCAGCGCACCAATCCGGGCGGCGCGGCGGGCGACCAGTTCGGGCGCGCCATCGCGATGACCGCCGACGCGGTGGTCGTCACCGCCAATGCGGCCGACACGCCCAGCAACAGGGATGCCGGCATGGCTTACGCCTACGCGCGCACGGCGAGCACACTGGCGACCTACCCCATCCTGCTGTTCGACCCGATCATCCGGGCCGGCGATTTCTTCGGCTAAGTCGTCGCGGCGGACGGATTACGTGCCGTCGTCGGCGCACCGCTGCAGGATTCGAGTGAGCGCATCGCAATCGCAACCCGAGGCGCCGCCCGGCTTCCGACCGACCCCTGCCGCGATGCACCTAGCGGCGGTTGCAGGCCGGAGTGCGGCGCGGATCGCACCGCATGAACGGCGCCGACGCAACGCCGCCGGCCTGTGACGAAAGGCGGATGACGCAGCCGGGCACGGGACCGGCGCCGCGCCACCGCACCCACCGCCGAGCTGTTCGCTCCCGCGCCCTCCGTCCATTCCTTTCCACGAGCCGGCACCGCGCCGGTGCAGGAGTCGAACTCATGCACTCGTTCCGCCCTTTGTGCGCCGGCCTGCTGCTGCTCGGCCTTGCCAGCCCCGCCACGGCCGAGGACCTCGTGATCTGCGTCGACACCGTCGCCGAGTTCGAGGACGCGATGACGCTCGCCCAAGCGGCGAATCCAGCGGTCAGCCGGGTGCTGATCCGCCTCGAGCAGGGCAGCTACAACCTGTCCAGCGCGAGCTTCATGCGCACCACCGCGCAGGCGACGGCGCTGCCGATCCGCGAGCCGCTGGTCATCGCCGGCGGCTATACCGCGGGTTGCGCCGGTCGTGTGCTCGACGCCGACAACACGGTGCTGCTCAACACCGGCACGCGGCGGCTGGACCTCGACGTCTTCCGCGACTTCCTGTTGTCCGGCGTGACGTTCTCCAACTTCGCCAACCGCGTCGCCGTCGGCCACTTCGATCTCGCCGACACGCTGCAGAACGTCGAACTCAGCCACGTGCGCTTCAACGGCGGCTCGGGCGGCATCGTGCTCTCGGCCGAGGCCGGCAGCGGGCAGTCACGCCTCACGTTGAAGAACACGCTGGTGTTCAACCGGCCCGGCGACGGCCAGTGCGTGATCCGCCTCAACGGCGACACCGGGGCGGACACCAGCGTGCGCCTGATCGCCGCCAACAACACGATCGCCGGCAACGGCACCGCCGGCGACGGCGTGTGCTTCGGCCACGTCGAACTGCCCGAGTTCCACAACAACATCTTCTACCTCAATCCCGGCGAAGACCTGCTGGGCACAGGCAATAACGGTCTCGCCACCGTGCGCAACAACCTGCTGCAGTCGCTCGCCGGCGTGGTCTACCTCATCGACAGCAACAACTCCAGCGCGAACCCGCTGTTCAACAACGTGCTCGCCGGCGACCTGGGCCTGGGCGCGGGTTCGCCCGCGATCAACGCAGGGTTCGCGAACGTGCCCTTCGGCGTCGGCACGGTCGATGCCACCGGCAACACGCGCGTGGTCGGCAGCGTGGTCGACCGCGGCGCGCTGGAGAGCGCGAACGCCGGCACCGGCACGCTGGTGGTCACCAACACCGGCAACAGCGGTGCGGGCAGCCTGCGCGACGCGATCACCCAGGCCAACGGCACGCCCGGTGCCAACGCCATCGTGTTCAACATCACCGTGCCGGCTGGGTGCCCGAAGATCATCAACCTCACCAGCGCGCTGCCCGACATCACCGAGTCGGTGATCATCGACGGCACCACGCAGCCCGGATACCAGCCCAACACCGTCGACGTCGGCTATGACGGCACGCAGTGCATCCTGCTGCGCGGTGGCGCCAGCCTGTTCGGCCTCGAAGTGCCCGGCAGCGCGGCGGCGGCCACGCGCCTGCAGGTCGAGGGCATCGCCTTCGGCGGCTTCGCCTACGGCGTCTTCCTCGCCGGCGGCAGTTCGCACCGGATCGCCGGCAGCCACTTCGGCGTGCCGCTGGCCGGCAGCAACGCGATGGGCGGTGGCATCTATGTCGCCGGACCCGACGACGTAAAGATCGGCGGCTCCGGGCCCGGCGAGCGCAACGTGTTCGGCAACATCACCGCCGGCGGCGGCTTCTTCGCCGCGGCCGGCGTGCTGGTGGCGAGCGCGAGCGAGCGCACCGAGATCGTCAACAACATCTTCGGCAACGAGCCCAACGGCGTGCTCGAAGCGCCGCTGGATCACGGCATCCGCAGCGATGGCAGCGACGGCGTGTTCGCCGACAACCTCGTCAACAACGCCACCGAGTGGGGCGTCCTGCTCGGGGCCACCGCCACCGGCAACACCCTGGCGCAGACCCGCATGGGCCTGCCCGCGGTCTGCTTCGGCGCGTGCCCGACCGGCCAGGCCAACGCCCGCGGCATCCTGATCGAGGGCGCCGAGAACATCCTATCCAACACCGAGCTCGTGGGGGACGTCTCGACGGTCAACATGCTGCGCGTGACCGGCGACGACAACGACCTGTCGGGCAACCTCGTGTACGGTGCGGGGGTTGGCCGGGTGCCGGTCGACATCGGCAACATCGGTTTCGACGTGATCGACATCGACAACGCCAATCCACCCGCCGGCAACCGCGGCCTGAACTGGCCGGAAGTGATCTCGACGCAGCGGCAGGCGAACGGCACCATCGAGGTGGTGGTCCGCCTGCGCACCGGCAATGGCAGCTACGCCATCCAGCTCTACACCAGCGCGCGGCGCGTCGACGCCGGCGGCGTCGCCCGCTGCGAGGCGCGACAGTATGTCGCCTCCACCGGCTACACCACCATCACCAGCGCGACGCCGGGCGCCAACGCGACGGCCGACTTCGTTCTCTCGCTGCCCGCGAGCGAGTTCGCCTTCCCGCAGGTGACGGCGCAGGCCGTCAAGCGCGTGCGGATCGGCAGCACCGCGCGCGGCGGCGACACCAGCGAGATCGGCAACTGCGTCGAGCTGCCGCTGTTCGGCAACGGGTTCGAGGCAGTGGATTGAACGCCGCCGGCCCGGGGGTTCGCGCGGTGCAGCGCGGCCGGAAACGGTCGGCCGGCCGGTGCGTCGCCGCGGGAGCCGCCCACGACTGCCGGGATGGCGAAGGTGCCCGATGACGAGTGGATTCGACGCGCTGCTGGCCGAGATCGGCGAACGCATCGCGGCGGGCGAGATCATCGATCCGATGACCCTGCCGCCGGGCTTCGCCGCGGACCCGCGCGGCCAGAGCCTGCTGCGCTTTGCCCGTGTGGCCGGCGCGCTGGCGGCGAACGTGTCGAGTGTCCCGGTGCCGCCGCCACCGGACACCGCCCGCCCGGTCGTCCGCATCGGGCCTTGGCGCCTGGCGCGCCTGCTCGGCAGCGGCGGCATGGGCGACGTGTGGCTGGGAGAGCGCAGCGACGGCACGGTTGAACACCGGGTCGCGATCAAGCGCGTGCGCGGCGGTATGCCGGCCTTCGCCCAGCGCCTGGAGGCCGAGCGGCGCATCCTGGCGCGTTTGTCGCATCCGAACATTGCGCGCTTCATCGACGCGGGCGTGGACGCGACCGGCGCACCGTGGCTCGCGCTGGAGTACATCGACGGCGAGACGCTGAACGCGTGGTGCGAAGGGGTGCGCCCGTCGCTCGCTGAGCGTCTCGCTCTCTTCCTCGCGATCTGCGCGGCGGTGGAACATGCGCATCGCCACCTGGTCGTGCACCGCGATCTCAAGCCGGCCAACGTGCTGGTCGACGCGGCGGGGATGCCGCATCTGCTGGACTTCGGCGTGGCCAAGCTGCTGGACGGCAGCGGCGGCGAGCTGACCGCAGCGGCGTTGACACCGGCCTATGCGGCACCCGAGCAGCTCCGGGGCGGGGAGCTGTCGACGGCCACCGACGTGTACGCGCTCGGCCTGCTGCTGTTCCGGTTGCTCGCCGGCGATCTGCCGCCGACGCGGCGCGATGCCGGGGTGGCGCAGGTGCTGGCGCGACTGGACGAGGAGGAAACGCAGCAGCCGAGTGCGACGGCACGCCAGCACGCCGGGCAGCTGCCGTACGCACCCACGCTGCTCGAGGGCGACCTCGATGCGATCGTGTCGAAGGCGATCCGCGCCGCCCCCGAAGCACGCTACGGCTCGGTGGTGGAACTCGCCGCCGACGTGCGCCGGCATCTCGAATCGCGACCGGTGACGGCACGCGCGCCGACGCGGGGGTATCTGTTCGCGCGCTGGGTGCGGCGCAATGCGCTCGCGGTGGGACTGGGCTCGGCGGCAGCCGTCGCGCTGCTCGCCGGCGCCGCGGTGGCGCTGTGGCAGGCCGAGCGCGCCCGCGCTTCGGCGGCGGCCGCACTGAGCGAAGCGGCGCGCGCGGAACGCGTGCAGCGCTTCGTGCTCTCGGTGTTCAGCGAGTACGACCCGGTCGCACGGGCGTCCGCCGAAGCGAACCCGCGTGCGCTGGTCGCCGAGGGCATCGCGCGCGCCGAGCGCGAGCTGGTCGAGGACCCCGCGCTGCAGCGGGCGGTGCTGCTGGACTTGAGTCGTCTCGAAGTCGCACTCGGCGACCCGCGTGCGGCGGTCGCGCGGCTGACGGCGATCGAAGCGTCCATGGACGCGAGCGACGCGCTGGCACAGGCGCGCGCCCGCGTCGCGCTGGCCCAGGCCCTGCTCCAGGACGGACAGCTCGCCGAGGCCGATCGCGTGCTGGCACTGGCCCTGCCGGTGCTGGTGGAACGGCTCCCGGACCACGATCTCGAACGACTGCGCGCCGAGTTCATGGTCGGGCGAATCGGCAACAACATCGGGCGCACGGCGCCATCGATCGAACTCGGGGCGGCCGTCCACGCGCGCACGGCGGCGGCGCATGGACCGACCCATTCGGAGGCCGTGGCCCAGTTGGTCGCGCTGGGCAGTTGGCAGACCGCCGGCGCCGCCTTCACCGACGGCCAGAGGAGCCTGGAGACGGCGGTCGAGCTGATCCGCACCTCGCGCGGCGACACGCATGCGAGCCTGGCCTTCGCGCTGATGCAGCTCGGCAACAACTTCCGGCGCCAGAATCGCTATGCGGAGGCCCTTCCACTGCTCGAACGCGCCAACCGCCTCTACGCCGCCCTGTTGCCGGTGGAGCATCCGCTGATCGTCGGCGGGCTGCTGCGCTACGGCGACACGCTGCGCAGCGCGGGGCGCTTCGATGAGGCGGTCGCGACCTTCGATGCCGCCGGCAGGCTGGTGCGGCCGGATACGTCGGATGCGGCGCAGCTCGCGATGTTCCGCGGCCAGCTCGCGGGCCGGCGCGGCGACCACGCCGAGGCCGCGCGCCAGTTCGATGCCGCCTTCGTGGTGTTCCGGCGCATCGCCGGCGAGAAGAGCCCGATGACCTGGGGGGCGCGCGGCGAACAGGGCCGCGCCCTGCTCAACGGCGGCGATGTCTCGGCCGCCGCACCGGTCATCGAAGAGACCTTCGCGATGCGTCGTGCGCACATGGCGCCCGACAGCCTCGACGTGGCGCTGAGCCTGACCGCGATGGCCTCCCTCCGGGCGCGCCAGGGTCGGTCCGCGGAGGCTCTGGACTTCTGGCGCGAGGCGCGGGTTCGCCACGAGGCGATCTACGGCGCAGGGCACGCGCGCTGCGTGCAGATCCGGCTGGAGATCATCGAACTGCTCGCCGCCCACGCCGATCCAGCGAGGACCTCGCAGGCCCGCGAAGAAGCCGATCGCCTGCTCGCGCTGGCCGATGGCATCGAAGCGCGCGCGCTCAGCGCATCGATCGCCCTCCGTGCTGGCGATGCCGCGCGAGCGGGCGAGGACCTCGCCCGGGCCCGGGAACTGGCGACGGCGACGGCTGGCGCGGATATGACGCCACGGTCGCGCCGCTGGCTTGAAACCGGCGTGCCGATCGCGCCCGGGGCGAAGGCATCGCCATGAACACGCCCGATGCATGCGAGATCGCCAGGCTCGCCGACCGCGTCGCCGCCGGCGAGGCGATCGACCTCGCCACCCTGCCGCCCGGCCTCGCCGACGACCCGCGCGCACAGGCCCTGCTGCGCTTCGCCGGGGTGGCCGGTGCGCTGTCGGCCAACGCCACCCGCGGTCCCGAAGCTTCCGCGCCCGCGGCGCCGACTGCCGCCCGCATCGCCCCCTGGCGCCGGGTGCGGACGCATCGAGGCGGCTCGGCGGGCGACCCGGGGACGGCCGCTGCTGGGCGCCGCCAGGCCCGGGACCGGCGACGGGCCCCATCAGGCGGTGCCGGCACGATGTACGAGCCACCCGCAGTTGGGCTAGTGTGCGCGCAGAGGCTGCAAAGCAGGGCGGCGTGGCGATGTCGAGTCCGGGCGAACACACCACCCAGGTCCTGGTCGGGCGCTGTCGTTCGGGCGACGCCGCCGCACGGGCCGCGCTGATCGCGCGCATCGACCCGCTGCTGCGCCGCTTCGCGCGCGGCCGGGTGCCGCAGTTGCTGCGGCACGAGCAGGACACCGCCGATCTCGTGCAGTCGACCTGGCTGCGCGTGCTGGGCAAGCTCGGCAGCATCTCGCTGCAGGGCCCGGGGGACTTCTTCGCCTACCTGCGCACGGTGCTCATCAACGCGCTGCGCGAGGCGCTGCGCCGGCAGGGCGCCTCGCCGATCGACTTCGACACCGACGCCGAGACCGCGTCCTCGGTGCTGGCGGCCAGCAACGTCGATCCGGACGACTGGCTGGCCTACGAGCAGTCGCTGGCGGCGATGCCGCCGGACCACCGCGTCGTGGTGCTGATGCGCTACGAGTTCGGGATGAGCTTCGCCGAGATCGCGCAGGAACTCGGCGAAACGCCGGATGCGGTGCGCATGCGCATGAACCGCGCCATCGCGCGAATCGCCCAGGTGCCCGGTGACGGCTGAATTCGACGCCCTGCTGGCTTCGATCGCCGAACGCATCGCCGCCGGCGAGGCGATCGACCTCGCCACCTTGCCGGCGGACCTCGCCGAAGACCCGCGCGCGAAGGCCCTGCTGCGCTTCGCCAAGGTCGCGGGCGCGCTGTCGGCCAACGCCACCGGCGATCCCGAACCTGCCGCGCCGACGGCGCCGACCGCCGATCGCATCGGCCCGTGGCGCCTGGTGCGCCTGCTCGGCAGCGGCGGCATGGGCGACGTGTGGCTGGGAGAGCGCAGCGACGGCACGGTTGAACACCGGGTCGCGATCAAGCGCGTGCGCGGCGGTGCGCAGGCCTTCGCCCAGCGCCTGGAGGCCGAGCGCCGCATCATCGCACGCCTCTCGCACCCGAACATCGCACGCTTCATCGACGCCGGCGTGGACGCGAACGGCGCGCCATGGCTGGCGCTGGACTTCGTCGACGGCGAGACGCTGACCGACTGGGTCGCGCGCACCCGGCCCGGCCTGCGCGCGCGGCTGGAGCTGTTCCGCAAGGTCTGCGCCGCGGTCGAGCACGCGCACCGCCTGCTGGTGGTGCATCGCGACCTCAAGCCCGGCAACGTGATGGTCGATGCCGCGGGCGAGCCGCGCCTGCTCGACTTCGGCATCGCCAAGCTGCTCGGCGAAGGGGATGGCACGCTCACCGCCTCGGTGCTCACGCCCGCGTACGCGGCGCCCGAGCAGTTGCGTGGCGGCGAGGTCTCGACCGCGACCGACGTCTACGCGCTCGGCCTGCTGCTGTTCCGCCTGCTGGCCGATGCCCTGCCCGAGACACGGCGCGAGGCCAACGTGGCCGCGGTGCTGTCGCGGCTCGACGACGAGGAGACGCAACGGCCGAGCGCCACGGCGCGCACGGCCCCGGGCCTGCCGTATGCGGCCGACGCGCTCGAGGGCGACCTCGACGCCATCGTGTCGAAGGCGATCCGCGCCGAGCCGGAGCAGCGCTACGGCACCGTGGCCGAGCTCGCCGCCGACGTGCGTCGCTACCTCGAGGACCGCCCGGTTGCCGCGCGCCCGCCGACGCGCGCCTACCTGGCCAGCCGCTTCGTGCGCCGGCACCGCGGCGCGCTGACGATCACCGCGCTGGCCGCCTTGGGCATCGTGGCCAGCCTCGGCGTGGCGCTGTGGCAGGCGCGGGTCGCCGCGGACGCCGCGCGGCGCGCCGAGGCCGAAGCCGCCGCCGCGCGCGCGCAGGCGGAACGTGCCGAAGGCGCGACCAGCTTCGTGCTGTCCATCTTCCGCCAGACCGATCCCTTCCGGCGCGACGCGCGCGGCACCATCACGTTGCAGCAAGCCTTCGACGACGCGCTGGCGCGGGTCGACCGCGAGTTCGACGGCCAGCCGCTGCTGGCGATCGACCTCAACGACGACTTCGGCGAGACCCTGGTCAACCAGGGCCGCTTCCACGAGGGCCGCGCGCGGCTCGAGAAGGCACTGGCGCTGGCCGAGCGGAACCTTCCGCCGGACAGCCCCGTGATCGCCGAGACCCTGGTCAACCTCGTCTCGCTCGCCGAGCAGACGGGCACGCTGATGGAGGCCAGGCCGCTGGCCGAGCGTGCGCTTTCCATCCTCGAACCCCTGCGCACCAGCGAACCGGTGCTGCTCGGGCATGCGAAGTTCCTGCGCGCGAGCATCCTGCTCTTCGAAGGCAAGGCCGACGCCGCCGAGCCGGTCGCGCGCGACGCGCTGGCCTTGCACCTGGCGAACCTGCCCGCCGACGACACCCGGCTGCCGGTGTCTCTGTACACGCTGGGCATGGTGCTGCGCCACCAGCGCAAGAATGAGGAGGCCAAGCCCTTCCTCGACGATGCGGTGCGCCGCGCCGAAGCGCTGCAGGGCGGCGACGCCGCGGCGCTGGTGTACATGCTCGATGGCGTGCGCGGCAACGCCAACGCGCTGATGGAAAGGGAGCGCGAGCGGGTCGCGGTCGATCGCATGCTGGAGGTCGCACGCGCGAACTTCTCCGGCGACCACCCCTTGCACGCCGATGCGCTGGTGGAGGCCGGCAACGTGCGCCTGCGCGACGAGGGCGCGGCGGAGGGCGAGGCGATGCTGCGCGAGGCGGCCGCGATGTACGCGCGCCTCGACCATCCGCTGGAGGCGCGCGCGTGGCGGCTGCTGGGCTGGGGCAACCACTACTGGGAACGCTACGACCGCGCCGCCGCGGCATTCGACGAGGGATTCACGCGCTGCGCGAGCATCGGTCCGACCACTGGCGAGTGCATGAGCATCGCCGCCGAGCGCGTGGCCACCCTCGTCAAGCTCGGCCGGGCCGCGGAGGCGCTGGCGGCCAGCGAGGCCCTGGATCGCATCGTGGCCGCGTCCGGCACGCCCGGCCTCGACACCACGCAGATGGCCGACGAGGCACGCGCCGAGGCCTACGCGGTCAATGGCCGCGCCGCGGAGGGGGTGGTGCTGTACGACGAGCTGATCGCGACCTACAGCGAACACTACGGCGCCGACAGCAACATCGTCGCCCGCACCCGCAAGCGCCGCGACGAGATCGCGGCGATGGCGCCCTGAGGCGCGGCCGCCTCAGGGCCCCAGCAACGCCGCCAGCCGGTCGAGGTGCGACTTCTTGCGCTCGTCGCGATCCACCGCATCCGCCACCGGGTCGCGGCCCTCCCAGCGCAGGTCGGACGCCGGCAGTTCAGCGAGGAAGCGGCTCGGATCGAGGCGCACGACCTCGCCGAAGCGGGTCTTGGTCGCGGCGTAGGAGAGCACGAGGTGCTGCTTGGCGCGGGTGATGCCGACATAGAAAAGCCGGCGCTCCTCCTCCAGCCGGCCTTCCTCGATGCCGCCCTCGTGCGGCAGGGTGCCGTCCTCCACGCCGATCAGGAACACGTGGCGGAACTCGAGGCCCTTGGCGCTGTGCAGGGTCATCAGGCGCACCGCGTTGCCCGGATCGTCGCGGTCGGCATTGGTGAGGATGGCGAGCTGCGCGGCGAGGTCGCCCACGCCGTCGCCGGAGCGCCGTGCGCCTTCCTTCAGCCATTCGAGCAACTCGCCGACGTTGGCGAGGCGCCGTTCGAACATCGCCTTGTCGGGCGCGTTCGCGCGCAGGTGCGCCTCGTAGCCGGTCTCGGCCAGCAGGGCATCGGCCAGCGCGTCCATGCCGCGCCCGGCGATGCCGCGCAGTCGATCCACGCGATCGGCGAAACCGCCCAGCGCCGAGGCCGGGCGCGCCGACAACTGCTTGAGCACGTGCGCGCTCGATGCCGCGCGCATCAGCGAGACGTGCGCGCCGCCGGCGAGTTCGCCCAAGCGCTCCAGCGTGGTCGCGCCGACATCGCACTTGGGCGCCACCACCGCGCGCAGGAAGGCCGCGTCGTCGTCGGGATTGGCGATCAGGCGCAGCCAGGCCAGCAGGTCCTTCACCTCGGCGCGGTCGAAGAAGGCCTGGCCGCCGGTCAGGTGGTAGGGGATGCGCAACAGGCGCAGGGCCTTCTCGATCGCCTTGGCCTGGAAGTTGCCGCGGTAGAGCACGGCGAACTCGCTCCACGGCGCCTTGGTGCTGGTGGCGACGTGCGAGATCTCGGCGGCGACCTTCTCCGCCTCGATGGTGTCGTCCTTGCACTCCAGCACGCGGATCGGCGGGCCGTCGGGGTGCTGGCTCCAGAGTTTCTTCTCGAACAGGTGCGCGTTCTGCGCGATCACCGCGTTGGCCGCGCGCAGGATGCGCGCCGAGCAGCGGTAGTTCTGTTCCAGCTTGATGACGCGCAGCGTCTCATAGTCGCGCGACAGTTCGCGCAGGTTCTCGGGCTCCGCGCCGCGCCAGGAATAGATCGACTGGTCGTCGTCGCCGACCGCGGTGAAGGCGCCGCGCGGGCCGGCGAGCGCCTTCAGCAACCGGTACTGCGCGCGGTTGGTATCCTGGTACTCGTCGACGAGGAGATAGCGGATGCGCTCGCGCCAGCCGCCGGCGAGTTCCGCGTCGGATTCCAGCAGCGCGAGCGGCACGCGGATCAGGTCATCGAAGTCGACCGCGTTGAACGCCGCGAGCCGCTTCTGGTACGCCGCGTAGACCTCGGCCGCCTGCTCCTCGCGCGCCGTGCGCGAAGCCTCCAGCGCCGCCTCGGGCGCCAGCCCTTCGTTCTTGGCCTTCGAGACCAGGAAGCGGATCGCGTCGACCGCGTCGTTCTTCGTGCCGGCCGGAAGCAGTTCCTTGACCAAGCCCGCCGAGTCGTCGGCGTCGAACACCGAGAAGCCGCGGCGCAGGCCGGCGCGCGCGTGCTCGATCTGCAGGAACTTGAGGCCCAGCGCGTGGAATGTGCAGATGACCGGCTCGTGCTCGCCGCCGATCGTGCGCAAGAGCTTGCCGGCGCGCTCGCGCATCTCGCGCGCGGCCTTGTTGGTGAAGGTGATGGCGGTGATCTTTTCCGCGCGAAGTCCCGAGCGCACCAGGTGCGCGATCTTCTCGGTGATCACCCGCGTCTTGCCCGAGCCCGCGCCCGCCAGCACCAGCAGGGGACCGGCCGTGTGGTGGACGGCCTCGCGTTGGGCGGGGTTCAGGGCCATGGTCCAGTCGGCGACGGCGGGGCGACGATTCTATCCCGCGGCACGGCACGCGATGGCCGCGGGAACTGCGGCGCAGCGCACCGGACCGGTGCGGGAGGCCTTTGGCGCCCCGCGTCCGGCACGGCCGATGCCCCCGCATGCGACGCTCCGGCCTGGCGATGCGTCCTCCTAGCGGGCGCGCCGCATCCGATGCCACGCTCCCGGCAGGGCCGCATCGCGGAGCGCCGACGCGGTTGGCATCTGCTTCACGACGGGTCCCATACCCTGAGGGTTGTTACAGGAGTCGACCAATGCGCAGCCTTGTCTCTTGCCTGCTGCTGGCGATCGCCATCCCGCCCGCAGCGGGCCAGTCGCTGACCCGGCAGGAGCAGGCCGCGCTGCGGCCGATCTCCGAGTACCACTACGACCAGATCTTCCGCGAGAGCGCTTTCGAGGCCTACCGGCGCGGAAGTTTCGAGTGGGCGCTACGCCACTTCATGGCGGCCGCCCGCCACGCCGACAAGACCTCGCAGTTGGCGATCTCCAACCTCTACGCCAACGGCGAAGGCGTGCCCAGGGACCTCGCACTGGCGTACGCCTGGGCTGACGTCGCCGCAGAGCGCGGATTCCCCAAGTTCGTCGCGCGGCGCGAAGCGTTGTGGGCGCAGCTGAGCGAGGCGGAACGCGAGCGCGCGATCGCCGAAGGCGGGAAGCTGTATGCCGAATACGGCGACGCGGTCGCCAAGAAACGACACCAATCGCAACTCGACCGCGCCGTTTTTCGCAGCATGGGCCTGCGTCCGGCGCTGCGCGGCACCGTCGAAACGTCCGTGTACGCAGGGTGCAACGGTTCCGGGCCCGTCGCGGCCAGCGGCATCGGCGGCGGGAGCTGCTTCGTGCCGGACTACTGGGAGAACGCGAACTGGAAGTCGAAGGACTACTGGCGCGTGCAGGACTCGGTCTGGAGCAGCGGCGGCGGCACGGTGGAGGTGTCGCCGCTGCGCAGGGACGAGGACGCCCCGTCGGATCGCTGAGAGGGTGTGAAAAAACGACCTCCCGGGCAGGCCGTCGATGGCCCGCGCGCGGGTCATGCACGCAAGGGCATGAATCGCGTGAGCGAGTCCGGAGCTGTGCCGGACTTGCGACCGGAAAAACCCGCAGGCTGTGGTTTTTTCATGGGCTCTGACCGGCCAGGCGTCGACGGTCGGGCGGGTGCGCGAGGGCAGGTTTGCGTTCGCGCGGTGGCGCGATCCGTAGCCGATGCAGGTTCCGGACCGCGGCCGAATGGGCTCGACCGGTGTACGCGAAGCGGGCCGCGCCACGAGCCCTGGCCACGCCCTGCCGGGCGCCGCGCCGGCCCTGCCGATCGGCGAAGCGGCGCCGGCCCGCGGCTCGGTGGCTGACGCGCGGCCGCGGCGCGCACGGGGCCGCCTCTCGGCGCTCGGGTACGATACACCGATGGCCAAGCTGCACTTCTACTACTCGGCGATGAACGCCGGGAAGACCACGACCCTGCTGCAGAGCGCGCACAACTATCACGAGCGCGGGATGCGCACCCTGATCCTCACCCCGCGGCTGGACGACCGCTACGGCGCGGGCGTGGTGAAGTCGCGGATCGGGCTGTCCGCCCGCGGGCGGCAGTTCGGCCGCGACGACGACCTGGAGGCGATCGCGCGCGAGGACATCGCACGCGCGGGCCCGCTTCACTGCGTGCTGGTGGACGAGGCGCAGTTCCTGTCGCGGCGCCAGGTCTGGCAGCTCACCGACATCGTGGATGCGCTGCAGATACCGGTCCTGGCCTACGGGCTGCGTACCGACTTTCGCGGCGAACCGTTCGAGGGCAGCCAGTATCTGCTGGCCTGGGCCGACAGCCTGGTCGAGATCAAGACCATCTGTCACAGTGGACGCAAGGCGACGATGGTGGTGCGCGTCGACGCACACGGGCGCGCGATCACCGAAGGTCCGCAGGTCGAGATCGGCGGCAACGAGCGCTACGTTTCGGTCAGCCGGGCGGAGTTCAAGGCGATCACCGCGGGCCACGGCCGGATCGAACTGCAGCAGGCCGTGCTGCCGCTGGGCGAGCCCGACCCCGAGCCAGCGCCGTGAGCCTTGCCGACTGGGCCCGCCCGCACTTCGTGCGGACCGAGCGCACGGCCTTCCTGCTGTACTGGGTGCACGGCGCGTTCGCGCCCGACCTGGAGATCGACGCGCGCCGCTTCCGCACGCGTGGCCTGCCGGCCGGAGTCTCTGGCCAGGTGTTCCTGCACGCGAGCATGCGCGGCACGCCATCGGACCCGCTAGGCGGCGAACTCGGCGAGGTGCTGCGCGCCAAGGCGCCGGAAACCTTCGCCGCCGCGGCGGCAGCACCGCACGCGATGCTGATCCGCGGCGAACTCGACGACCCGGCCGACCTCGGCTACCTGCGCGACACCATCGGCTTCATCGCCTGTCTGCTCTCTGGCGGCGGAGTGGCCGCGCTCGACGTGCAGTCGCTGGCGCTGCGCTCGCCGGCGCGGTGGGACTCCGAGGTCTTCGCGCATGACGCACCCAAGGCCAGCACCGAGGTGGTGATGCTGCGGTCGGCCGACGAACGCCACCCCGGCCGCGCCTGGCTGCACACGCGCGGTCTGCGCAAGTTCGCGCGTCCTGACCTGTCGATCCGCAACGTGCCGCCGGACTCGGCCTTCAACGCGCAACTGGTGCTGGAACGCGCGGCCGATTACCTGGTCGCCGGCGGCGTGTTCGAGGACGGCCGCAAGGTGCGCATGAGCGTGGCCCCGCCGGGGCTGGTCGCGCGCATGGGTGGCGACGACGAGGATCCGGATTTCAACAACCGGCACGTCGAGTTCATCTGGCCGGTTTGATCGGGGCGAGCCCTCGTGGGAGCGAGCATCGCTCGCGACCGCGAAATCGGAGACTGGTCGCGACCCCGGATGCCACGGTCGCGAGCGTTGCTCGCTCCCACAGCGACGCCTGCGCCTCACCGCTGGCAGGCCGGGCACCAGCACGACGCCCGCTGGCCGATGTTGCGCGTGCGGATCCGGGTGCCGCAGGTCTTGCAGGCCTCGCCGGCGCGGCCGTAGACGAACAGTTCCTGCTCGAAGTAGCCGGGCTCGCCGTCTGGCCGGAGGAAATCGCGCAGGGTGGTGCCGCCGCGCCGGATCGCGTGGGCGAGGACCGCCTTCACCGCGGCGGCGAGCGCCGCATAGCGCTCGCGCGAGACGCGCCCGGCGGCGCGCCGCGGGTCGATGCCGGCGCGGAACAGGGCCTCGGCGGCGTAGATGTTGCCCACCCCGACCACCACCGCCTGATCCATCAGAAAGTTCTTTACCGGCCCGCGGCGGCGGCGCG